>JAZKEA010000709.1:0-1781 GCA_040387315.1 Armatimonadota bacterium
GCGGCGGGCTTGAGGCTGCGTATCGCGTCGACACCATCGCTGACAACGTAACGACCACGTACACGGATAACATCCAGAATGAGATCGTTCTGTCTCTCGGCATCGAAGCGCCGACGGATCGGGAAGAGCCCCCGGCAGCACGCGGCGTTTGTCACTATTACGGACGCCTGATCGCCTGGTCCTCTGCTGAGTATCCCAATAAACTGTTCTGGACTCCCGCAGGGCGCTTCTATTATTTCCGCTCCGAGGATGAGATGCCCGTCGGAGACTTCTACGAGCACATCCTCGCGTGCTCTGAAATCTCGGGCTCCCTCTACATCTTCAAGGAACGCTCAGTTTGGCGGCTCGTCGGAGATCCGGATAACCGGAATCTGGAACTCGTCACGACGGAGATCGGCCTGCCAAGCGAGAAGGCGATCGCACTCGGCCGCGTGGTGATTCCCTACCTTTCGCGCAAAGGCGTCTACGGCTTCAACGGGGATCGGCCCGAAAAGTACTCGGAAATGATCGACCCGCTTTTCAACGGCGAAGGCGTGGTGACCGGGACCGGCGACGTGCTCGAATCGATCAACTTACAGCACCTGGAAAAGGCCGTTCTCGAGGTTAGCGATAACTTCCTTTTCATCTCCATGCCCGGAGGCGCAGCAACCGCGAACAGCCAAACGGCGATTTGCGACCTGCGAACGCTCGATTGGGTCCACATGGATCTGGGATTCACGGCGATGAGCCAGGAAGGCGTTTCCGGCGCGTATGTGGTGGCAGTCGGTCCTGATCTGTTCTACATGGAGAACGGGCAGACCGACGACGGAAACCCGATTCCCTTCACATGGCAGAGCAGCTTCAAAACCTTCGGCGCTCCCGACAACGACAAGCAGTTATTTGAGTACCGGATCCGGCACACGCTCGGCGCTCAAACGATGAGCGTAAAGTTGCTGATCAACGAGGATGTACTAGGCACGCCGATCACGCTCGCGGCGGCGCTCACCGGGAACGGGGAAACGCGACTGCCCGTGAACCTGACGACCAAGGAAGACGGCTTGCTCGTTCGCTCTGCCAGCATTCTCCTCGAGGCTGATCTGACGGCTGAAATCGAGATCGAGGAAATCGCGGCCAGCTTCTTTGTTCACCCGCGAAAAACGCTCAACTACGTTACCGAAGTCCTCAACGAGCTCCAGAACTCAGTCTGGGAAGCGCGACAGATTCAGGTGGAGGTTGACGCCGGCGCAGCGAACCTTTCATTGATCCTGCGAACGGATGGGGCTGCGGCAGGGGATATATCCACAGTGGAAACCCTGGCGCATACCGTGACTGGCACCGTTGGACGGCGAACCATCCCGAAGATGCTTACCGACATTCGGGTTGGGCGGCTCTGGCAGGGCAGCGTCCAATCGACGGCGGAATTGCGCGGATACAGCTTCCAGGTGGAAATGCGGCGCGTTCCGGTCTACCTCGAAGGCGCGAAAAGCCAATACTTCGAAACGGGAATTATCAGCCTAGGAGGCTAAATGGGATACGACGGCAAAGTCTGGGAACTGAAAGAGCTTCGCTATAGCGCACACGCTACCGCCGTAGACGCGAGCATTCTCATCAAGACGGATCGCGGCAGTCCTTCAGGGATGCAGACGCGGGCAACGGTCATTGTCGCAGTCAGCACGGCAAGGGTGACCGATCAGCAGGGGCTCGACGGCATCGAGGCGAAGCAGCTGCAGGTCCGGTTCGTTCCCGGCGCTGTTACTGGAGTCTTCCGCGTTTACAAGGCAACCGTTCTGGCGCGTCCGATC
>JAZKEA010000710.1:0-1780 GCA_040387315.1 Armatimonadota bacterium
CATCGCGGGGAGAAGTCGCACGGGGCCTCCGTCGGAGCAGGGAGGCGATCGTAGGGCCGCGCGAGCGCTCAGACGAGCGCCGGCACGTCGAGCAGCAGGTCGACGACCGAGGTCACCAGCCCGGACCGGTCCGTGACGACGCTGGTAGAATAGCCACGACCGTTAAGCTCCGCCGCCAGACTCCGAGCGGACTCCTCGGAATCGTATCCCCCGACTCGAACACGGTAGATCGTCCGTGTGGCGGCTGCGGGAGTTGGCGTGGGTGTCGGAGTCGCAGGCGTCGGAGTCTCCGTGCTTTCAGGGGTCGGCGTCGGTTCAGGCGTCGCCGTTTCCTCTGGGGTTGGTGTCGATTCCGGTGTCGGAGTCGGATCAGGAGATGGCGATGTCAGCGCGGCTTTTTCTGCCGCTTCTTCCTCGGCCTTCTTCTTTTCTTCCTCTTCTTTGGCCTTTTTCTTCTCTTCCTCTTCGGCCTTCTTCTTTGCTTCTTCCGCAGCCTTTTTCCGTTTGGCTTCGATCTCAGCCGTCTTTTCAGTAATGAAGATACCGGGACTTGGAGGAGTGGCCGGTGGGGCTTTGGCGACGATAGTGAGGCCGCTCGAATCCTGGGCCGGACGGCGTCCATCAGGACGTGCGTTCGGACCGAGGACATAGTAGCCGAGGCAGAAACAGACAAGAATCACGCCAACCGCAGCGGCGGTCCATTTTAAAGCTGAGTTATCGGAATCCATGCTCTCCTCGGTTACACCGCCGTGGGCGGGCAATGCGATAAATTGCGCGCTCTGTTATCAGCGGCACGCCGGTAGCCTGAGTGTACGGCGCAAGGTCTACGGTGTCAACGCGTTAAAAGCCCTTTTTCAGTCAGCCGCAGCGCCCCTATCAACGGCGAGGCGTCTTCCCTTATAATAGCGGCGTGCGGGTACCAGCGGGCCATAACCTGGGCAAATGGTTCCGTCATCAACGGCCCAACGTCCCATAAACCGCCGACTCGTGCGATAGTGACCGGGCTGCCGCTATCGAACGTAAGGCGCTGAAGCGTGGTCCTCACCTGCGCACCGATCCACCCTGCCGCCCCCACAAAAAGGTTGATGGCCTCCGCATCGCCCTGTCGCGCCTGATCCGCGATCAAAGGGACCAGAAAACCGCGCCCCCGACTCAGGGTCTCGCGCCGCGCTGCCTCCGCCAATCTGCCCGCATCTGAGGACTCGCCGAGATGACCGCAGATAACGGTGTACAAAGGGCTGAGGCCATCTATACTATCCATAGCCCGTATCGTTCGCCGGATTGCTTCCGTGGTCAGCCACGTGCCGCTTCCCTCATCCCCATACTCCCAGCCGCGTCCCCCTACTCGGGCAGATTCGCCAAGGGCATTTTCGCCATACATAACGGACCCTGTTCCGGCAAGCGCGGCGACCCCAACACCGCCCGGCACCGCGCCATGGAACGCGATCTGAAAATCGGGCACCACCTGCACCTTCGCGTGCGGAAAAAGTCGCAGCAATGCCTGCTCCCACCGTTCCACGACACCGGCGCGGGAAACTTTGGTGATCCCTGCGACGACCGATACGGTCTTATCCGGCTCATAGCAAGACCAGTCACTCAGGGCCTGGAGCGGTTCCGGACCACCATCCTCCGAAGCGGGGATGACCAGCGGTGTCATGGCATGATCGGATGCCACATGGGAAAGGCCAATCCGGACATTCGTACCTCCGGCGTCGATTCCAACCATCCTGCTATCCGTCATGTCCAATCGTATCCTGCTTCCACGTCGCGCTTCCCCCCT
>JAZKEA010000711.1:0-1617 GCA_040387315.1 Armatimonadota bacterium
GAGATGCAGCGTATCGCCCGTGCAATTTACTGGCTGAAGCAGCACTTTGCGGAGCCCATCCGCATAGAGGATGTCGCGCGTGAGGCGTACATGAGCCCATCCGGGCTGTACCACCATTTTAAGGCGGTCACGGCAATGAGTCCGCTGCAGTATCAGAAACAGCTTCGCCTTCAGGAGGCCCGCCGCCTTCTGCTAAGCGAAGGTCTGGATGCCGCCGCTGCGGGTTTCCGGGTGGGTTATGAAAGCCCCTCGCAGTTCAGCCGCGAGTACCGGCGGCTGTTCGGCGCGCCGCCTCTGCGCGACCGGACACTGGCTCTAAGCGGCGCCTCGTTGCCTGAAGGTGAACCGGCGGCAATACACGGTACACTGGAGTCATACCGAACCGAGAAAGCCAGGTTGTGATGCGTTCGAAGCAGATACCCCCTCCTGTTTTTATTATGTGCCTGATGGCGGCGATTCTGGCAGCGCTCTTTGTTCTGGGCAAGATGGCCCCAGAGAGCGCCGCGGATGCGCAGGACACGAGAATGCGGACCGCGCTCGCCGAAATAAAAGTTCCGGCCATTGAGGGGCAGACGGCGGATGGCACACCGTTTCGTCTTTCCGACCACAAGGGCAAGGTGGTGCTTCTCAACTTCTGGGCGACCTGGTGCGGGCCGTGCCGCATGGAAATTCCTGATCTGATCGCGCTTCAGGAAAAGTACGGGCCACGCGGTTTTGTCGTTGTGGGCCTGGCGGATGAAAAAGATCCTGACCCCACAAGCGCGCTGGCGCTTATAAAGAAGTTCGCCACGGATCAGAAGCTGAATTATCCGGTACTGCTTCTGCCCGATGGGGTGCGGAATGAATTCGGCGGTGTCGCGGGCCTTCCGACCTCCTTTCTGATTGACAGGAACGGCAAAGTCGTTTACGGCATGGAGGGCATCCCCTCGGATAGAGCGCCCAAAGACGTTTGGATACCGGAAATCGAGAAAGTACTGTAGGAGAGACTGGCGTATGCGGGCGAAGCGGGCAGTAATCACGGCGGCGGGACGGGGAACGCGACAGTTCCCGGCGACACGGAGCATTCAGAAAGAACTGCTGCCGCTGGTTGATGTGGACGGTCTGACAAAACCGACAATCCAGATAATCATCGAGGATTGTCTCGCCTCCGGTATCGAGGAGGTCTGTATCGTCGTGGAGCGAAATGGGCAGGGTCCGTTTCGGGAGCACTTCCGTGCATTGACCGACGACGAACGGCGCGTTTTCGCAAGCAAACCCTGGGCGCTGGAGGCAGGGGTGGCGCTGGCGGATATGGAGCGGCGCATTACCTATGTTGAGCAGCCGTCGCCGGAAGGGTTTGGCCATGCGGTCTACCAGGCAAAAGATTTTGTCGGCAGTGAGCCCTTTCTGCTTTTGCTCGGCGATCACGTCTACACCACCCCGGATGGGGTGCCGTCACCGATAGCGCAGCTTCTCGATGCCGGCGCGGAGTCAGGTGGATCAGTAACCAGTGTACGGATCGACCCGGAAAGCGCCGTGCATGCGACCGGTGTCGTGAAGTGCCATGCCCTGAAAGACAATCTATCGGCGGATTCCCCCGGTCAGGTGTATGACATCCTTGCCCTGAAAGAGAAGCCG
>JAZKEA010000712.1:0-7600 GCA_040387315.1 Armatimonadota bacterium
GCAATCCCCGCCTAATGCTTAGAGGAGTTGCTATAGTATCCCTTCCGTCAAAAGTGGTTAACGGAAGGGGTTTTACAATCCTCTAAAGAAGGTCACGCAGGGTGACTGTGATGGTCCGCGGCTTTTCGTTGGCTCCGGAACGAACAATCAGCGGGAGGACAGTCCCCGCGGGACGGCGGAACTCTTCTCGGATGCCGTCTGATTTCAGTTTGTCCACCCTGACGCCACCAATCGCCAGCAGGGTGTCACCCGCCTTGATACCTGCTTCCGCGCCGGGACTGTCAGCCACAACCGCCGCCACCGTATAGGTAAAGTCGTTCAGGTCTATCGCCAGTCCCGAGCGGTTTTGGGGAAATGGGTCGTTGAACCGGCGGTTCGGTGTCAGGTACAGTTTCCTAGCGTGGTAGTCCGTTGTTACCGTGAATCGTTGGAGTATCTCCGCACCGATATTTCCCGCCGCCGTTTTGTCATGGAAACTGCCCGAAGTTTGCAGCGACAGATCCGCGATCAGCGACCTCACCACGATGTTGCCCAGCCTCAGCGAAGGTATTCGGACCAGTTCGCCCCTCAAAAGACCGCCGATGCCCCGACCGGTGATCGTCTCGATGCGAGGGCTGTAACGGGTACGAAGACCATGTTTCTCCACGAACGGAGCGAAGAGTATAAGCGAACCTGCCGCGCCCGTGTCCAGCTGAAACAAACCTTTGAGACCATCGGCTTCCGCTTCAACGAAAGGAATATTACCTGTGATCTTCAGGGGCAGGACGGCAGCCTCCGGCGCAGCGCGAAATTTTTCCGGCGAAGTGAGAGTAAGGCTGCCCTGCTCGTAATCCAGGGTGACGGCGAATCGACTGAAGAACCCATAGCCAAGAAGGCCATCGACCTCCAGTTGTGGCGGCAGGCTCAGAACGAGTACTGTCTCCTCTTCCAGGGATGCCTGCCCGATATCTATCTTTCCGACCGTGGCGAGGCCCGCCTCGACAGTTCCCGCCCCCTGTGCACGCACCTTCTGCGGTTTCAGGGGAACTCCGAATCGCTCGGCTGCCTCCGGAGTCAGGATGTTGGCGCCCGCGCCGCTGTCCAGCACAAACCGGGCCGGCTTGCCGTTCACTTTCCCCTCCACATAGAGGTGACTGCCAATCAGTCGCATCGCGACCGTTGTCGTTCCGCTCCTGTCGCTGATGCGAGCGCGTGGCGCGGCTTCTGCCGTACGGCAATCAAACAAGACGGAAGGCACAAGGAAAAACAGTAGTATCAGGACCGTTATTGTTGTAGACGAATGGGGACGCATCAAGCGAGAACTCGGACGTGGCATAAGGGGCTGTCCTCCTTATATTGATTATACGTCGGAGCAGGACTTAGACTTTCGTGGGGAGAACCTAGAAGAGATATGCCGAACTATTTTGAAGGTAATTTAGTGGCGACAGGACTGCGATTTGGCATTGTCGTGTCGCGCTGGAACTCATTTATCACAGAGCGTTTGCTGGAAGGCGCGCTCGATACCTTGAAGCGTCATGGGGCCGATACGGATATCGTCGATATTGCTCGTGTGCCCGGAACGTTTGAGGTGCCGCTGCTGGCGAACCGTTTGGCGCATTCAGGACGCTATGACGCCGTCATTTGCCTGGGATGCCTGATTCGGGGGGCGACACCGCACTTCGATTACATCGCGGGCGAATGTACCAAGGGAATCGGTCAGGCGATGCAGTCGTCGGGCGTTCCGGTGACCTTTGGCGTCATCACGACGAACAGCATCGAGGAGGCCATCGAGCGCGCCGGTACCAAGGCAGGCAATAAGGGAGCGGAAGCGGCGGGAGCGGCTATCGAGATGGCCAATCTGCTTCAGGCTCTCCCGAAAGCGTCCTGAAGCTGATGCCACGTTTTGGGGCGCATATGCCCACTTCCGGCGGTCTCTACAAGGCGGTAAACGGCGGCGCTAAGATCGGCTGCGAGGCGATCCAGTTGTTTACTGCCTCTCCTCGCCAGTGGAACAGCCCGCCGCTGAAGCCGGAAGCCATTCATGCTTTTCGCCGTGCGGTCGAGGCAACCGGAATCGGCCCGCTCATCGCGCACGATTCCTACCTGATCAACCTGGCGACTCAGGACCCGGCTCTCCTCCAGAAGTCCCGTAACGCTTTTCTCCAGGAGATGCACCGGGCGGAAGCGCTTGGGCTGGATTACCTGGTAACGCACATGGGCGCTCATACCGGCGCGGGCGAGGAAGCGGGGCTGTCTAAACTCTGCGAGTCACTGGACTGGCTTCACGAGCAGATCCCGACTTACCGAGTTAAGGTAGCCCTGGAAACGACCGCGGGGCAGGGCACCTGTCTCGGTGGGGTCTTCGAGCACTTCCCGCAAATCTTCGGAAACGTTCGCGAGCCGGAACGTCTGGTTGTCTGTATGGATACCTGCCATATCTTTGTCGCCGGGTACGATCTGCGAACCCCCGAGGCGGTAACCGCCACGCTGGACGATTTTGACCGGCTTGTGGGATTGGATAAGCTCTGCTGCCTCCACGCCAACGATGCTCTAAAGGGGCTCGGCTCGCACACGGATCGCCATGCCCACATCGGCGAAGGCTGTATCGGCGCTCTCGGATTCGCCACCCTCCTCGCCGACCCTCGCCTTCCCGCCGACCTTCCCGTCATCGTCGAAACCCCAGACTCCGAGACGCACCACAGAGTAAACGTTTGGCGATTGCGGAATATGACCGTTGCCACTGCTCCTGCTGCCTGAGGTATCGATTCTTGCTCTTCTTTGTCAAACAGCGCGCTATTCAGCGTATCAAGGATATTGAGGCGGCGATTTCCCGTGACCGGGTCCCGCTTGCGGACCTTCGCTTCACCGCCGAAAACTTATCTCCTGAAGCGGGGCTGAGCGTCGACACAAACGGCTGGGCAACCGCTGCGGCGGGTCTTTCGTGGCACGGAGCAGCGTCGGCGGCCTGGCTGCGAGGAACGTTCACGGTTCCCACCGAGTGGGCGGGGAAGCGTGTCGGGCTCTATCTGGCAATTGAGGGATGCGAGCCGCTTCTTTATCTGGATGGTATTCCCACGCAGGCGCTCGACTATAATCACCCGGATGTCCTGCTCTATGATCCGGCGGCGGGCGGCGAAACACACTCATTGGCAATTGAATGCTATTCGCAAACCCGCGGCGCGGATGCCCGGATCAAAGCGGCGGAACTGGTGCGTATCGACCAGGATGCCTATGCCCTCTTTTATGACTTTGCTGTCGCACTAGAGGCGCTGGATCTTCTGGATGAGAACAGCCGCGAGTACCAGGGGCTGCTTCTCGGCCTCGATGCGGCGATGAACGCGCTGGACTACACGTCTCAGGACAACGCGGAAACCAAGATGCTGGGCTGGCATAGCTTCTCGCGAACCAATAAGTCAAACGCCTTCTATGCGTCGCTGCCCGACGCGCGGGAGGCGCTGCGTCGCGAATTTTTCACCAAGTTTCCTGCGGGTGCCGCGCGCGAGTCGGCGATGACTCTGTCCGGGCACGCGCACATCGATGTTGCGTGGCTCTGGAGCCTTGCCAATACGCGCAAAAAGTGTGGGCGTACCTTTGCTACTGCTCTGCGCCTGATGGAGGAGTTCCCTGAGTACCATTTTACACAGTCGCAGCCACAACTCTACGCATACACCAAAGAAGATTACCCGGAACTGTACGCGCAGATAAAAGAGCGGGTCGCCGAGAGGCGCTGGGAACTGACCGGTGGTATGTGGGTGGAAGCCGACTGTAATGTGACGTCCGGTGAAAGCCTGATCCGTCAGATTCTGTACGGGAACCGGTTCTTCAAGCGCGAGTTTGACAAAACGACACGGGTGCTTTGGCTTCCCGATGTTTTCGGTTACTCGGCGGCCCTGCCGCAGATCATCAAGGGCTGTGGCATGGAATACTTCCTGACCACAAAAATTTCCTGGTCTCAGTTCAACCGTATGCCCTGTGATACGTTCTCCTGGCGCGGCATCGATGGAACCGAGGTGCTGACGCATTTCGTGACTACCAGCAAGCCGGAAGATTCGCCCTATACCTACAATGGCTCCGTTACCGCGAAAGAAATGCGCGGCGGCTGGGAGCGCTATCAGCAAAAAGCTATCAACGACGAACTGCTAAACTTGTTTGGGTGGGGCGACGGGGGCGGCGGTCCGGACCGCCGGATGCTCGAAGCGGGCCGTCGCTACCAGAACCTCGCAGGCTTCCCGCGCACGACTTTCGGTCCGGCTGAGCCTTTCTTCGACCGTTTGGCAGAGCGCGTCGCGGGTAATCCGCTTCTTCCGACCTGGGTGGGTGAGCTTTATCTGGAATTTCACCGGGGTACTTACACCAGTCAGGCGAGAAACAAGAAGGCTAATAGGAAAAGTGAGGTTCTGTATCGCAATGCCGAGCTGTTCGGGGCGATGGCAATGCTCACCTCGGAGTATGCCTACCCTCAGAAGTCGTTAAGTCAGGGCTGGGAAAAGATCCTTCTCAACCAGTTCCACGATATTATTCCCGGAACATCCATTCCGCAGGTGTACGAGGATTCCCGCAAGGACTACACGGAGATAACGCGGATTGGCAGCGCGGCCCTCAATTCCGCGCTGGATACTGTGGCGGGACAGGTTCGGACGAAATCTCGTGCCGTGGTCGTGTTCAACCCTACCGACACTCTGCGCCCCTCCGATATCGCACGAATCAATGTTCCGGAATCGGTCGGCGAGAACATCGAATTCGCCGATGAAAACGGCGCGCCGCTCGTCGCTCAGAAGGTCGGTCAGGGAGAGTACCTGGCACTCGTTCCCGAAGTCGGTCCCCTCGGCTACCAGACTCTCACTGTCGGACGTGCCGGCGGTCCCCCGGAGATCTCCAGCGTTCACGCTCACGAACGCGTCCTCGAGAACGATTATGTGCGTGTCACCTTCGATGATAACGGCGAGATCATGTCGCTGATTCACAAGGTTTACGAAGACGCGGACGATGGCGAGGAGAGCGCGATCACTGAGCGTGAGGTGATCACGCCGGGACAGACCGGAAATGCGCTCGTTCTCTTCGAGGACAAGCCGCTCCGCTACGATGCCTGGGACATCGATATCTACTATCAGAGCAAGCCTTACCCACTGCGTGATATTGGTACCGTCGAGAGTATCGCGGTCATTGAGCAGGGGCCAGTGCGGGCGGGGATCGAAATTGTGCGGACGTTCCTCCAGTCGCGGATCACGCAGCATGTTTATCTTTATGCCCATTCGCCCCGGGTCGAGTTCGAGACCGATGTTGATTGGCACGAGCGTCAAATGCTGCTTAAGACCGCGTTCCCTGTTGCCGTGAATGCCAACCGGGCAACCTATGAGATTCAGTTCGGGTCGGTCGAACGCCCTACGCACTGGAACACGTCCTGGGACTGGGCTCGGTTCGAGGTCTGCGCGCATAAATGGGCCGATCTGTCTGAAGGAGATTATGGGGTCAGTCTGCTGAACGACTGTAAGTACGGCTATGACATCAGAGACAACGTGATGCGTCTGACACTGCTCAAGGGAGCGGTATCCCCGGACCCAAACGCGGATGTCGGTCATCACACGTTTACCTACGCGCTTTTGCCCCACACCGGCGACTGGCGCTCGGAGACCGTGGATGAGGCGCATGCACTGAACTACCCTTTGCTGACGCGCTTTATTCCCGCCAATCCCAAAGGCCGCCTGGAAAAAGACTATGCCTTCGCGACCGTCAATGATCAGGGATTGATCATCGATACTATCAAAAAGGCGGAAGATAGTGATGACATTGTTCTTCGTCTTTATGAAGCGTTCAACACACGTGGTACGGCAACACTGACGCTTGGATTCCCGCTCGCCGAGGCATATACGGTAAACTTGGTTGAGGAAGACCCGCAGCCTATCGACCATGATGGCGCGAGTATCACTTTCAACTACCGGCCCTTTGAGATAAAAACCTTTCTCCTGAAGCCTGCAAAATGAGGTGTCCTTAGCCGTACTGAGCCTGTTTGTCGAAGAGGGTCTGACGCTGCGCAGTACAATTTGGATGCTTGGCCTTCGAGCCTGGGCACGAGAAAACCAAATAAACGGAAATATATGAGCGACGAAACTACAATATCTAATCGACCGACCACCTATGCGGATGCAGGGGTGGACATAAACGCGGGTAATGAAGCGGTTTCCCGCATGAAAGAGCATATCCGTTCCACCTTCACCTCTAATGTCCTCGCGGATGTCGGCTCCTTCGGAGCAATGTTCGCCTTCGATAAGAACGCAGCAGAGGAACCGGTTCTTGTTTCAAGCATCGATGGCGTCGGGACGAAGCTGAAAATCGCCTTCGCGATGGGACGGCACGATACCATTGGACGCGACCTGGTCTGGCACTGTGTGAACGATATTCTGGTGCAGGGGGCGCGACCACTCTTCTTCCTGGATTATTTTGGAACAGGGAAACTGGAGCCGTCGGTTGCCGCGGACGTCGTCAAGGGACTTGCCGAAGGCTGCCGCAGTGTCGGATGCGCTCTGGTAGGCGGAGAAACCGCGGAGATGCCGGGGATGTACTCCGACGGTGAGTATGACCTGGCAGGCTGCATCGTGGGAATGGTAGATCGTTCCCGTATCATTGATGGGCATAACGTCGCACCGGGCGATGCCTTGATTGGAATCGCCTCGGATGGCCTTCATACCAACGGCTACAGTCTGGCGCGTCACGTTTTGTTTGAGGTCGGGAAAATGTCGGTAGACCGCTACGTGCCGGAGCTTGGTAAAACCATCGGCGAAGAGCTACTGGCCCCGCACCGTTGCTACGCGCCCGCGGTACTGCCTCTGCTGGATCAGTTCGATATTCACGCGATGGCCCATATCACGGGCGGCGGCTTCTATGACAACATACCGCGTGCGCTGCCTGCCGACTGTCAGGCGATCGTCGAGCGACGATCCTGGACACCTCCGCCAATCTTTCAGCTTATCCAGGAAACCGGCAGTGTTCCCGATGCGGAGATGTTCCGTACCTTGAACATGGGAATCGGTATGGTGCTGATCGTCCCGCGTGAGCAGGCGCTGTTTGTTGTCGAAGCGCTTACGCAGGCGGGCGAGAACGCCGCCGTGATCGGCGAGATCGTCAAAGGCAGCCACGAAGTTCAGGTAGTCTGATCTGCCGGGGGCGCTTTCAAAGGAAAATGAGGGGGCAGCATAGAACGAGTTTCTATGCTGCCCCGTCGCCCCTTCCCTCTATCGTTTCGTTTTGCTGCCGCTAACCGTGCCGCGGCGGCACGCTGGGGAATCACGGCGGTCACCGTTGTCGATACGGCAACGGGTGAAACGTTCGCAAACGATATGGCTCGGCTGCCCATCCGGTCCGCATCGGTCATAAAGGTGCCGATTTTGTGCGCGGCACTATATACCCACCTTGCCGCTGGCAGCGAGGAAATGCCGCCGCTTTCCACCTCCGAACGTGCCGATGCCGAGGCGATGATCCGTCGCAGCGATAACGATGCCACCACGCGCTTCTGGAAGGCGCTGGGCGGTCCCCGGGTCATGGAGTACATCCACAACGCGACGGAAACGCGCGACACCATTCTCGCCCCGGATTCGGAAGACAACCCGGTCGGCGACGACCTGGC
>JAZKEA010000712.1:7610-8445 GCA_040387315.1 Armatimonadota bacterium
CGCCCCGGAGAATCCGAATTGGTGGGGATATACCCACACGACTTCCTATGACCTGGCGATGATCCTGAGGGGTCTCGCGACGAAGGAACTGCTTCCCGCCCCGGTTTGTGACTACGTGCTTAACGAGATGCGTCGTGTCGCACCGAATCAGCGGTGGGGTATTCCGGAGGGATGCCCCACACCTGCCGCGGTCGCGGTGAAGAACGGCTGGTATCCTGAGGAAGATGCCCGGAAGGTCTGGCGCGTCCACTCCATCGGGGTCGCCCCCGTGGGGGCGAAGACGGATCGAGCGGTGGTGTCCATTCTGACACGCTATCCCCTGGAGCGCGGTATGCGCTACGGTCAGGAAACCTGCCGGATTGTCGCGTCCGAAGTGCTGCGCGCCTTCTGATCCGGAAAGCTACAAGTACGGGTCTGACTCACGGCTCAGGTAGCCCCGAACGTAATCCGCGACTCTCTCTTCCAGGCTGGGGAAGTCCATCGGGCAGCCTAGGGTGCGCAGTTTCTCGGTTGTGGCCTGGGTAAAGTACTGGTACTTGCCTTTCAGGGTGTCGGGCAAATCCACATAGACCACGTTCCGATCCCGGTCCATCGCAGCAAAAATGGCGCTTGCCAGATCGTTCCACGACCGTGCCTTGCCCGATCCGAGATTGAATATCCCGTTCGCCCCGGGGTTCTGCAGAAGCCAATACAGCACGTTCACGCAGTCCTTCACATACACAAAGTCCCGCTTCTGCTCGCCATCGGCATATTCCGGTTTCTCCGACCGGAACAGTTTCAAAGTGCCGGTCTCTTTGATCTGACCGTACGCCTTATGGACCAGACTGGTCATAAA
>JAZKEA010000713.1:0-6741 GCA_040387315.1 Armatimonadota bacterium
ACCTCGTCGGGGTTTACCTCGCTGCTCAGCACTCCCGCACCCGGCTTGTGGAAGACCGCCTTTGGCGCGGGAATGGTATGCGTCTTCTCCTGACTGTTCTCTCCGGAAGTCGTGACCAGTTCGATCACCCCACCGTCGTTCCCCTGAGCTTTGTAGCGGATGGCGGTAAAGACGAGATCCCCTGCTTCCACCGTGGGGCTTGTCATCGGGTCGACGTCCTCGATAGTCACGAGCGCCCCCTGATGCCGTTCCGTAAACGCGGCGAGGTAGGTTTCCCAGTCCGTCTGGGGAATGTCATGCGTTGCCATAGAGTCAAGTTCCTTTTTGCCGATTGCGGCGAATGTCCTATGGACTCATGATACCCAGGCACGACCAAAAAGATCGATGTACCGTTTACCAGCGGCTGGTGGGAACCGGATCACCGGGAGATCGCTCGACCATTCTGTCTACCAGACCATAGGCGATCGCCTCTTCGGCGGACATAAAGAAGTCACGCGAAATATCGTTTTTGATCTTTTCCAGCGGCTGCCCGGTCCGCTCGGACAGAATTTCGGCAAGCACCTTGTTGTGGTACAGCGCCTCACGGGCCTGGATCTCGATGTCGAGCGCGGTTCCCTGGAAGCCCCCGCTCACCTGATGGATCATCATACGAGCATGCTTGAGCGCGTAGCGCTTGCCCGGCGCGCCGCCTGCGAGCAGGACCGCAGCGATGGAGGAGGCGCTTCCCATACAGATAGTCGCGACATCCGGCTTGATAGACTGCATCGTGTCGTACATCGCCAGTCCCGCGGTGACCACGCCACCCGGCGAGTTGATGTAAAGCTCGATGTCCCGATCCGGGTCCTGCTTCTCCAAAAACAAAAGCTGGGCAATAATTACATTTGCCATATGGTCTTCGACCTGGTCTCCCAGAACGATGATCCGGTCCTTCAGCAGCCGCGAATAGATATCGTAAGAGCGCTCGCCGCGCGCATCCTGCTCAACCACATAGGGAATCATTGGCATCGAATCGTCTCCTTTATATTCACATTTCGCGTGATGCGCCCTCGGGCGGCGCGTCGATGGGTTCGTCCCAGTTCAAGGTACACCGCAAACCGCGCCATCACCCCGTTCAAAGGAGCAGAGGCTTGCATCGCCAGCGCCGTGACCCCAAACGGCTTATGCTCGATCACCAGACGGGTCGCCGCGCCATCCTGCTCGGGGGTCAGGGTCCAGGTCACGCGTGTCGTCACTGTCTCGTCTGTATCGAGCGACTGCACACGCCACCAGAGCGACAGATTTCGCTCCGGGCTCGCATCCGCCACCTCGTAAGCCACACGCACCGCAGGCGCGGCGCTGAGTGTCACTCCGTCACCAGGCGTATCGAGCGGTTTCTCGCGGCGGTTTTCTTTTGAGGGAGCAATCGGCAGCAGCCACTTCTCAATGGCATCTTTTTCAGTGAGTGCGCGCCAGACACGGCGCGGCGGGTGCGGCAGCAGTCGCTCGACACGCACTATCTCCGGTTCCGACACCGACACCGTTTTGGTAACCGTCATTCGTCTGTTTCTCCCTCACGCTTCGCTTCGTCATCCAGATAGTCCGAAAGCGCGTCCATCTTTTCGGTCCAGAACCGTTCATAGGTGCGCGCCCAGTCGGAAACCTCGCGCAACGGGTGCGCCTCCAGCCGGTACCAGCGCTCTCGTCCCGCCTGCCGGACCGAGACCAATCCCGCCTCACGCAGTATCTTCAGGTGCTGCGACACCGCTGAAAGCGTCATCGTCAATGGCGCGGCGATCTGCGTCGGCGTCTGCTCCTCGCAGCCACAAAGCTGTGCCAGGATCTGCCGCCGCGTCGGGTCCGCAATGGCCTGAAAGACACTGGTCTCTATAGAGTTTCTCGTCACGTCTTTATAATACTTTAGCATTTACTTAAATGTCAAGGCGGATTTGTGCGAAGGGGAATAATCATCCCATGCGAAACCTACTGCTAAGGTTCTGACACACCGCATCATGACGAACAAACCGAATATCCTGCTCATCCTCAACGACGATATGGGCTACTCTGACCTGAAGTGCTACGGCGGGGAGGTGGAGACGCCTAATCTGGATTCGCTCGCGGCAGGTGGTCTTCGGTACACACAGTTTTACAATACAGCCCGATGCTGCCCTTCTCGAGCGTCCCTTCTGACCGGACTGAACCCCCATCAGGCGGATATCGGTCATATGATGGACGACGATGGCATCGACGGCTATCTGGGTGACCTGAGCCGAAACGCAGTGACTCTTGCCGAGGCGCTCAAAGCAGGTGGCTACGCAACGTACATGTGCGGCAAGTGGCATGTCACCCGTTTTGTTGATGAACCCAATCATAACTGGCCCCTGCAGCGCGGCTTCGACGATTTCTACGGGATCATTACAGGGGCCGCGAACTACTTCCAGCCGAGGACCCTGACCCGAAACAACGAGCGTATCGAACCCGAAGGCGACGATTACTTTTTTACGGATGCGATCTCCGACGAAGCAGTACGCCAGATCCGAGAGCACGGGGCTGGCACACCCTTTTTCCAGTATGTGGCGTACACGGCCCCGCACTGGCCGCTTCATGCGCATCCCGAGGACGTCGCAAGATATAAAGGCCGTTTCGACGCCGGATGGGACGAACTGCGAAAACAGCGGATGGAGCGCATGATCACAATGGGGATCATTGACGAAAGCTGGCGGCTGAGCGAGCGCGATCCCCAGGTGAGTCTATGGGAGGACGAGGAGCACAAAGCGTGGCAGACCACGCGCATGGAGGTCTACGCTGCCCAGATAGACCGAATGGACCAGGGAATAGGCCGCATCCTGCAGGCCCTCAAAGAGACGGGACAATGGGATAACACTCTGATCGTTTTCCTCGCGGATAACGGCGGCTGCGCGGAAGAGCTGGGTCCGAACACCGGAAGATGGGTCGCCAATGGGCGGGAGCAGGTAGGAACGGTTCAGACGCGGGATGGACGAAACGTACGCTTCGGGAACAGTCCCGACATTATCCCCGGCGGCGAGGATACGTACTGCAGCTACGGCATTCCCTGGGCCAATGTGTCGAACACCCCTTTCCGCCTGTACAAGCACTGGGTCCACGAGGGCGGCATCGCCACACCTTTTATCGTCCATTGGCCGAGCGGCATTACAGGACGCGGAGAGCTGCGTCATCAGCCTGCCCAGCTACCCGATATCATGGCGACGTTTCTGGACCTGGCAGGCATCGACTACCCATCGGAGTACGAGGGCCGGAGCATCAAGCCTCTGGAGGGATTCAGCATCACCCCGACCTTCCTCAATGAACCACATCCCCGTCCGGTCCTCTACTGGGAGCACGAGGGTAACAAGGCAGTCCGCAACGGAAAATGGAAACTCGTCTGCCGTTACCAGAATCCCTGGGAGCTTTACGATATTGAGGCGGACCGGACCGAACTGAAGGATGTCGCCATGGAGAACCCGGATATTGTCCGGGAGATGAGCGTAATCTACGAAGAATGGGCGCAGAGGTGTGAAGTAGTGCCTTGGAAAGACCTTCTAGAACGAAGAAACGCCGCACGGCCCAAAGGATGAATCTTAAATGACAAGAGCAAATATCGGACTTCTTTCGTTTCTTTGTCTCACCACCGTTTGTGTTGTGGGACGCACTCCCTCGCTACAAGCCGCGCCGCCAAAACATAATTATGTGCCGCCAGCGGGCTATGTGCCGGATGCAAAAACCGCGATACACATTTCAGTTGCCATCTGGTCTCCAATCTACGGGGAAGAGCAAATCCAGAAGGAAAAACCGTTTCATGCAAGCCTGACAAAAGACATCTGGACCGTCCATGGTTCGCTTCCCAAACATTCGGTCGGCGGGGTGGCAGTCGCGGAAATATCAAAGCAGGACGGGCATATTCTGAGGGTCAGTCACGGCAAATAAAAGGCAAAGGATGACCGATCAGCAAAAAGCGGGTGAAATGTTTGCCCAATTTGCCGCATTTATCCTCATGTACGTCCTTGTCCCTGGCGGCATTTTATTTATCGTCCGAAAATTGGCTCGGCAAAAGAAACAAATGACCGACCCGCTGCTGCAGGAGATACAGGAGTTGCTGTCAAAGGGTGCCTCCGGTCACATAACGCGAATCCAGACGACGTTCGTGGAGTTCGCAGTCGAACAGGCAGCGTATCGTGTCCGCTTCGAGGGAAAGCGCGAATTTGCTACAAAGACCGGCGTCTTTGAGTCACTGGAGGTTTTGGAGAAACATCCCCTGCTGCTTGATTACACGGAGCCAACGGGTGTTCTTTACTTTGGAGCCCCGCCCGCTTATCCGGAGGCCTTTCTGACCGAACTACGGACGGCAAGCGAAGCTCAGTTTGGAGAATGGCGTTCTCTAAAGCGATACCTAAATCCGCAGATGCCACCCCAAACGCTGCTGCAGACAAACGGCGGGATGTTGCTGCAGGGGCCATTGTCTCTGATGCTTCGGGCGCAGTCGCTTGCCGAAACCTACCAGATGCAGCCCGACCTGACACGCGGGAAAGTAGTCACGTTACCGCCGCAGATCCTGTTTTTGGGCCGTCATTACATTATTGCTGACCAGTTCATTTCCGAGCGCTTGATGGCGGGAAAGCAACCATGAAGAATAAAGTTCTCCAGAATTTGCGCACTCATTTTTTCACCGTTCGCTTCGCGCTTACCGTAACGTTCCTGCAGTATTTGTTCTGGGTGCGGATGACAGACCGGGGCGATGATCTACTCGAAATTCTGGCGTTCATGGTCGTCGGCCTTGGCCTAGCCTTAGCCTGGGTCGTGCAGACACTTAGGGCGTTCATCAAGCCGCCTCGGCGCCATCTTCTTCCCCTGCTTGGGATAGAACTCGCGGCGACGTTTATATTTCTGTCGATCGTCTCCAGTGGGCTTCCGTTTCAAATGGGCTTCTGGCTCAGTCGACCAGCTTTGGATAGGTTTGCGTCAGAGACACCTCTCCCACAGCAAAGTAATGAAACGCGACGGATTGGGCGTCAGGCAGGTCTGATTCGTGTACTAGCGATACGTCGTGATGAGGCTGACAATATTCTCGTTTATATCCACAGCAATATGAGTTATGCACACTACCTGGTACGGCATCCAAAACCAGGCTCCTCTCGATTGCGACACGGAAAATATCTAGGATACGGATGGTACCGATACTCTTACGGCATGTAGCGGCGCGTTTTATGCGGCATGATGCACAGAACCGTTCAGAACGGGTATAACCACTGCGGCACATTATGGCAAGCGGACTTAATCAAATTCTGGAGCGGCAGCGGCAAAGCGGCTACGCAGGCTTACGGGGAACGTTTATCAAGGGACGTATTCCGATTCGCGAGGGACTTCTTAACGAGGTTATCCTGCAGGGGCAGGCGAAGAAAAGCAGCAAATCGTTTCGGATCAACCAGCTCACGATACGGGACAACAACATTCTGGCGCTCAACGTGACCGTCGAGAAGTGGCTGTTCTCTAAAACACTAACTCTAGAGCTGGCAGTCGATCCGATTATCGACTTTCCTCGCTCTCCCTTTCTGAAAATCCGACCGGCTCAGTCGCTGGGTCTTCTGGGAACCGTGATCGAGATCGCGCTGACCGCCATCAATCTGCCGGGCGCTATCACGGTTTCGCCGGGCCAGAATATCGCCGTGAATCTCAAGGCGGTGCTGGAGTCGGCGGGGCGCGGCGATCTCGTCCCCTTGATTCAGGGACTGGGCGTCACCACGGAACCGGGCGTACTCTATCTCGACTTTCGGCTCGCCGTTTTATAGAAATTGAACGACTTATGAAACAACTGATTGAAAAACTCATCGCAACAAACTTCGCTGACCTGGAAGGGCTACAGATCAGCGGCACCGTTCCTGTAAAGCAGGAACTGATGAACGAGGTGCTCGCTCAGGTACTCAAAGGCGAGATGTCCTCGTCACCTGCCGGTGCAACCGTGGCAGAGCCGGGCGCGGCCCGTTCGTCCGGGCCACGCCTGAACCCGAAGGACTTGCTAAAGCTCATCACCCATGCAGAAGTTCAGGCGCATGAGGGAGAGTTGCGGCTGGTCTTCGAGATTCGGCGGTAGATAAGAGACAACCACCGTCACCGACGCATCAGCCAATGACGATCAGCTCTTTCGGGCTTTTGGTCAGGATCTCGCAGCCGGTTTCGGTTATCAGGACGTCGTCCTCGATGCGGACGCCGCCGAACCCTTCCAGATACGCGCCCGGTTCTACGGTAACAACCATGCCGGGAGCCAGAACCACATCGGATTTCTGCGAGAGTCCCGCCCCATCATGCACAACCCGGCCCAACCCATGACCAAGGCCATGGGCGAAGGTCTCGCCCAGACCTGCCTTTGTCAGCGAGTCACGCGCGATGGTGTCGATATCCTTACCGGGGGCACCGGGCTTGATTGCCGCGAGGGCCAGATTCAGCGATTCGTGGACGGCGTCATACAGGGTTCGCATTCGGTCGGTCGGCTCACCGCCGATGACAAAAGTGCGCGTCAGGTCCGAACAATAGCCGTTTAGCTGTGCGCCGAAGTCGCACAGCAGGAACTCCGGCCCACCGCTCTCGCCCAGTCTGCGCTCTGACGGACGGCCGTGGATCAGGGCGCTGTTAGGTCCCGACCCAACGATGCTGTCAAAGCTCAGCTTCTGCACTCCGTGCGTGTGGCGCATGAAGACTTCCATCTGCCAGGCCAGTTCCCGCTCGGTCATCCCGACCTTCGCAGTCTGACGG
>JAZKEA010000713.1:6751-11707 GCA_040387315.1 Armatimonadota bacterium
GCGATGACGATGGCTTTCCGCAGGGCGGCAATCTCATCCGCATCCTTGATGCGCCGCAGCACTTCGACAAGATTTGCCTTCCCGACAAGTGCGACGCTCTCGGGGAAGTGGTTCTTCATTCCGTCAAAGGCGGCAACGGTCAGATGTGCCTTCTCATACCCGATCCGGGCCAAGCCCAGCCGTTTGACGAGTTCCGCGGCGGCTTCGCCCATATCCGTTCCCGGAGCCAGTACGACCCGCTCAAACCCCGGCACCTCGCTGGCGGACTGAAGACCGTATCGACCGTCCGTGATAAAGATCGCGTGGTCCGCACTGACGATCAGCAGGGCATTCGAGCCGGTGAAACCGGTCAGGTAATGGCTGTTGTCCAGGTAGGTGACCAGCAGCGCGTCGATGGGATCGGGCGCTATCTCCTTGCCCTCTTTGTCGGTTCCCGGTTCCGCGGTTTTGGCTATCTGTTCGCGCAGTCCGGCAACGCGATGCGGATACCGGAATTCGCCGATGGGAGCAAGAACGGACAGGTCGAGCGACTTCGAGTCATCGGTGGCGGACATAGCTAGTTTCTTCCCTGCACCACAACGGCGCGAGCGGCATCGAGTCCCAGCAGATAGGATGTGGTCCCGAAGCCCGCGATCTGCCCGACGCAGGCGGGGGCGATGACCGAGCGGTGCCGGAACTCCTCCCGCGCGTGAATATTGCTGATATGAACCTCCACGCACGGCAGACGGACGCCACGAATCGCATCGGCTATAGCGTGGGAGTAGTGTGTGTACGCGCCGGGATTGATGACCAGCGCATCGGCCCAGTTCACCGCCTCATGAATGGCGTCGATAATAGCACCCTCATGGTTGCTCTGGGTGATCTGGACCTCCATGCCTAACTTCTTGCCATGCTCCAGAATCTTCCGATTGGTGTCCTCGTAGGTATCCGTACCGTAAAAGTCCGGCTCCCGCAGGCCAAGTAGGTTCAGGTTGGGGCCGTGAATCACAGCGATCTTCAGCGTTCCGGTCGGGGTAATCTGCATAGAAACGGTCAGTTCTCTTTCTTCGGCATCGCAGTCGCGGCAATCTCCGCCTCGGTCGGGCGCAGGTCGGGCAGGCCATCGGTCAGCGGGTAAACATGCCCACACCGGTCACAATGGAACACCTGCTCAGCCGCATCGAATCGCAGCGGCGGTCGTTCCACGCACAGCGGGCAGGCGAGCAGAGCCAGAAACTCGGGGTCCAGCGACACGGCATCCGGTTTGTCAGACGAAAAGGGTTGTTGCGATGACATACGGCCCGCTATTCTACGTTTGGTATGGGTTTCCCTGCATTTCCGTTCAGCCTGTGAATCCCAATTCCTGAGATGGGGTAAAGAGACAGCCGTGGCGCTAGTCTGAATAACGGAAAATTAAAGTCCAAAAAGAGAGAAGAGGTATCGCTTACGTTTTTGCTCTCTTTCCCAGGGTTCTTGAGTGTATGCTACCGCAGCATGAAATTCAGGACTGAAAGACGTAGCTGTGTATAGGCCAAAGAAGCTTACTTCTATGGTCTTCCCGATCCGCTTTTTTGCGAGGTTGTCGCGGAGGTATATTGTTAGATGGTCGGGGGGTATACCAGGCTGACCATCGAATCCTTCAGGAGGCTGAGGAAACTCAACGGCATACGCCAACCCCAGTAGGAACGCACCTATCCGCTCGGGGTCACGAACTTCAATCTTCGCACCCATCATCGATAACTGCAGTTCCATATGATCAACGTCTTGCGGCGAAATACCTGCGACAAGAAAGCGATAATGGAAATCTGGTGACAGTTTTACCCCTGCATACTCCGCAATGTATTTTTGCTGCAGCATGACAAGGCTCTCGGGTTTGGGCTCTGCTGCAATACGGTACTGGTACCAGAAAACGCTGCCAGTGACCGCACTCCCAATAATGGTAGTGATTAAGGCTAGTGTGCCAACCAAATTCCCCTTTGTTCGGTGCGGCATCATTGCATTTGCTCTCCGGGAACTCAAATATACCTGAATTTTATTCCCAGTGACCCCGTGTGAAGTCAGGGAACGAAACCGGGGCGCTGCCCCGGGCAACGGAGAGTTCGCTGAGTGGGCTGGGAGCGCACCAGGCAGCGGTATCGTACACATTGATGTCCGGTGGCAGACCTTCGTGGAAGCACTGGATCAGGCGGTAGTTCAGCAGAAAATCCATGCCGCCGTGTCCCCCCTTCTCACGCGCAATCTCGCCAAGCTGTTTCCAGAGAGGATGCTCGTATTCTGCTTTGTAGTCGTCAATGGACTGCCAGTCATGACCGCCTTTGCCGTCGATATAAATGCGCGGCGGATAGTCCTGAAACGCACCGAGAGTTCCGGAAATAGAGTTGAGACGGTCATAGGGTCGGGGGCTGACAACGTCATGCTGGAGAACGATGGTCCGTCCCCGCACCGTTTTGATGATACTGGTGTTCATGTCCCCGCAGCGGTACGATTCGGCGCGGCGCGGGTCGTCGGAGGCGAGGGTCCGGTCGCGGTATTCGGTAAGCGCACGCTCCCGCGAACTGACCGAAACCAGATAGTCGAATCGATCGCCGCTATGGATGCCTAAGTATTGCGCGACCGGGCCGAGACCATGGGTCGGGTAGAGGTTACCATCGCGGTCAATGTGCGGCTGGCGACGCCAGAGCCCTTCGCCATGATCCGCCAGCAGAATACTCCGCAGGTCATGGATATAGGCGCACTCGGCATGGGTCAGGTCACCGAAGACGCCTGCCCGCACCAGATTGAGCACCAGCATTTCGCTCTGACCATAACAGCAGTTTTCCAGAAGGACGCAGTGCTGGCGGGTCCGCTCCGACGTCTCCACCAGCTGCCAGCAGCCTTCCAGAGTCGTGGCGGCAGGAACCTCGACCGCGACGGCTTTTCCGGACTCCATCGCCGCGACCGCCATCGGGACGTGAAGGTCCCAGGGGGTTGCAATGTAAAGCAGGTCGATATCATCGTGCGCACAAAGTTGATCGAATCCCGCCTCGCCATGATAGACCGCAGGAGCAGGCTGTCCGGCTTTCTCGATACGCTCGATGGCTCGGGCAGTGCGCTCTTGGGTGAGATCCTGGACGGCAACGACCTGCGTACCATCGACCCCGAGGAGGTTGTGCAGGAGGCCGTTCGCCCGCCCGCCGGTTCCGGCGAAACCAACGCGCACAATCTCTTTACGCGCAAAAGGCACATCACGCATTGTCGGGTGCGTGCGCTGTGGGGCGGCTATTGTCTCTGTCATTACGGGTTTACCTTGAATGTGTACTTACCGGAGCCTACGGAAAAGACAGAAGCATTCCCCTCCTGACGAACAAAGGTGACACCCTGCGCTTCGGAAAGAGGTTTACCACTCTCTGTCAGGGAAGCCCCCGCTCTCGCCGGGACATAAACGGTCGCGGTCGTGTTAGCCGGGACCGTCACCGACAGGGTCAGGCCACCACCCGCCGTCTTCTGCCAGCCGCTTTCAACGCGACCACGAATGGAGTCATAGGAGACGCTCGCCTTTTGCAGTCTGCCGTCGATCTGGGGACGGATGGAGATTTTCGACCAGCCCGGACCGTCGGTATCGATACCCGCCACGCCCGAATACATCCACTCGCCGACACAGCCAAGCCAGTAGTGGTTGAACGAGTTCATGCCGGGGTCCTGAAACCCTTTTTCCGGCGTCCAGCCATCCCACCGCTCCCACATGGTCGTCGCCCCGATCTTGACCTGATAGAGCCAGGACGGGAAAGTCTCGTTAAGAAGCAGGGAGTTTGCCGTCTCGGTTCGGCCCGCGCTGGCAAGCGCGGGCAGCAGAAGCGGCGTTCCAATGAAGCCGGTCGCCAGATGACCACTGCGCTGCTGTATCAGCGTGTCCAGCCGCCGCGCCGCCTGCGGTCGCTTTGCCGTGTCGATCAGGCCCCATCCCAGAGCGAGGGCATAGAACGTCTGGCTATCCTTGCCGGTATCCTGCACCAATCCCTCGGCGGTGACAAAACGGCTGTTGAAGACGGTTCGAATCTTCTCCGCGAGTGCCTGATACTGGGCGGCGTCCTCCGTTTTTCCCGTCGCTGCCGCCATCTGAGCCATCAGTTTCGCCGAATAGAAGTAGTAAGCCGTTCCAAGAACGGGCGAAAGCCGCGGGCCCTCCAGCAGCAGCCAGTCACCATAGGCACCCGCAGAGCGAATGCCATCCGGAGCCTGTTTCTGCAGATGATTCATAAACAGAGTCATGCTGGGCCACTGGTCTTTTATGATCTGCGTGTCGCCATACATCTCCCACATTCGGTAGGTGCAGATGACGCCCGCATCTTCCCAGGCCGCATTTCCCGCACCGACAACGCTGGGGGCGACATCCGGATAGGCCCCATCGGGCCGCTGCCCGTCTTCGACGTCCTTCAGCCACTTGGTGAAAAACGGCGCGGAGTTTCGGTGAAACATCGCGGTCTTGGCGAAGACCTGGGCGTCGCCGGTCCAGCCCGCCCGCTCATTGCGCTGTGGACAGTCCGTGGGGACATCTAGGGCATTGCCGCGGAATCCCCAGTCGATGTTGTCGACAAGTTTGTTCAGAAGCGGGTTGTCACTCGCAAAGGTCAGCGTCTTAGCAAGGTCCGAGTGGAAGACGACCGCTTCGACCGTTTTGGGATCGGGCGGCGCGTCTGCACCGGTCACTTCCACATACTGAAAGCCGTGGAAGGTGAACATCGGCTCCAGCGTCTGCGTGCCGCCTTTCAGCACATAGGTATCGGTCGCCTTTGCCGCGCGGAGGTTGGTAAGATAGACGGTTCCGTCCGGGTTCAGACGCTCGGCATGACGCACCGTGATCGTCTGTCCCGGCTTTCCCGTCACCTTTAGACGGACCCACCCGACCAGGTTTTGCCCCAGGTCGTAGACGTGGACGCCCGGTTTGGGTGTGGTTCGCGTACGCGCCACCACTTTTTCGGTCGGTCGGATCGGCTCGTT
>JAZKEA010000713.1:11721-18109 GCA_040387315.1 Armatimonadota bacterium
ATCCGAGAAAGAAGCCGTGTCCCATCCGGGCATGTCCTTGCGCGTATCTATCTCCGTACCCATCAGAAGGTCCGCACTGGTCACCGGGCCATACGCGGTCTTCCAGGTCTCGTCTGTCCCCACGGTCTCCCGGCTCCCGTCGGCATACTCCACGACCATCTGCACCCGCAGTTTCGGATCGCCGCCATAGAAATGGCGCTTGCCCGTGTAGGCCAGGTAGCTGGCATACCAGCCATCGCCCAGGATCGCACCCAGAGCGTTCGCGCCGGGACGCAGCTGCCGGGTCACATCATAGGCAAGGTAGTGGACACGCTTGCGGAACTCGGTCCAGCCGGGCGACAGGACATCATTGCCGACGGCGCGACCATTCAGGGAAAGATGGTAGACACCCAGAGCGGTGGCATACAGCATCGCACGTTTGACGGGTTTGACGGCGGTGAACGTTTTGCGGAAGTAGGGAGGCGGCGTCATCAGCGCTGAGGCGGCGCTCGTGACCTCGTTCCAGGGACCAACACCGTAGTCCCCGATCACGCGAACCGGGGCAAAAGGCCCGGCGGAGGAGGACGCCGACTGCCAGGAGCCATCCGTCACCAGGGTAATCTTGTCCCCCCCGGAGGTCGTTACCAGGAGACGGGCGATCACACCCGCCCCACCCGCCTCTGTGTTCTCAGCCTGAATGGTCAAGGCGTTGGGACCGGCGCGAAGCTCTTTTGCGACATCGTAGGTCTGGTATCCCCGCCACGAGTCCGTGCCGGTCGGGCCTTTGTAAGATGCGCCGTTGACGGACACCGTGTAGCGGTCATCCGCGGTAATATACAGCTTTGCCGAGGTGACACCGATGTCAGCGGGGAGGTTCATGGTGCCTCGGAAGTAGCGCAGCCCGGCGGGAGGCGTTGTGCCGTCTCCCGCGAACCAGACCCACTTTGCATCGGTGAGTCCGGCGAGCGGGCTGGCGGTTTCGGACACGGTGGGCCCGATCCATTTTGCCTTCCAGTCGGCGGTCTGCAGCAGACCCGCCGTCCATGTCGCTCTCTTGCTCCACCGGGACGGTTTGCCGTTTTTGTCCCAGACACGCACCTGCCAGAAGACCTGCTGCCCGGAGGCAACGGGCTTTCCGCCGTAAGGAAGCTGGATCGTTTCGCCCGAAGCGACTTTGCCGGTGTCCCAGAGGTCCGGGGCGCCGCCCGCAAGCCGCTCCGGCGAACTGGCGGCAATGATCTGATAGGCCGTCTGTACCTCTCCGCGGTCGCGGCTGGTGACCTTCCAGAAAAGGCGAGGATGCACGGAATCGACCGCAAGCGGGTCGGTCTTGTATTCACAGCTCAGCTGTTCCGGAGACAGGTCCGCCCGAACGGGGGCGGTATTGGCGAGCACAAGAAATCCAAGGGTTGTGGTGAGAATCGTGGTGCGGATGGCGGCGGGATGCATAAAAAGGGCCTTTGCAGGGGCTGAGAAGTATATCCCGAGTATAACGAGGCCGTTCCCCTGGTGTCAAACAGATTCAAGGAGGAGAGCCAGGACACAGAGACCAATAGTAGGCGCGTATGATCGATTACGACGCCCATAAGTGGATAGACCACCTCTTCGATATCAAAGGCTCGATGGCGCGCGAAATCATCGGGCGCGTTATGACTGTGGTGGGGTGGTCAGCGGCGGTGGTAGCTGTCCATAAACACGTTTTCCCCATCGCGGTGCCGTCGACTCTGCACTCCCTCGTCGGGGTGGCGCTGGGTCTGCTCCTGGTTTTCCGCACCAATGCCTCCTACGACAGGTTCTGGGAGGGGCGCAAAGCGTGGGGTGGAATCGTCAACGAGTCACGCAACCTGGCACGCGCCCTGCATGTCTTCTTGCCGGAAAGACCCGATCTTCGCGAGCGTGCCCTGCGCTGGACAAGCTGCTTCAGCTATGCCGCCATGCACTCGCTGAGGGGGACCTCCGGACTGGGACCGCAGGCGCTCCTGCTTCCCCCGGACGAGGTTTCCCGTGTTGAGAATGCGACTCACACACCCCTTGCCGCCGCGGTCCAGATCAGTGAAGCCATCGCTGAGGCCAGGCGCGACGGTCACCTCTCAGACTACCTCGCCGCCACCATCGATAACAATGTTCAGCAGCTCATCGATTTTCTGGGGGTCTGCGAGCGCATCCACAAAACTCCGCTGCCCTTTGCGTATGTCGTGCATCTGCGGCGCGCGCTGCTTATCTACTGCTTAACGCTGCCCTTCGCACTTTTGGACCCCTTCGGCTGGTACACGGTGCTGGATACCCTTTTGGTCACCTATATATTCTTCGGCGTCGAAGAGATCGGGGTGGAGATAGAGGACCCTTTTGGAGTAGACGACAACGATCTGCCGCTTGAGGCGATCTGCCAGACGATAGAGCGCAGCCTGCTGCAGGTACTGGATTCGCCGACCAGCGTGCCGCTAAAGGGAAGCGGCAGCGGACTCCCGACGCCCTGAGTCGCCTCCCCGGAGCTTCTGTGTGCCGTCCCGCTGCCTTGGAGTGCCGTCCCGCAGCTCCTGACGGACGTCCCGCTGAGGCTCGCGGACGTCCCGCTAGAGTTGCCGGGAAGCAGGGAATCATTCGCGGATGTCCTGCGGCTCTCCGCAGAGGATAGCTCAAACAAAAAGCGAGGCCCGTCCTCAGGGACGGGCCTCGCGTTGTTGGTGACGGTGAGACGTCTGCCGGATTACGCGGTTACGCTGCCTGACCGACAAACACAACCTGGATAAAACCCTCGCCCGAGGAGATATTTCCCTCCTCCAGCCGGTAATCGGCCACCAGCTTGTTCTCGCTGAAGGCCTTTTCGATCTCGCTGCGGGCCGCGGCGAGGCGGGGCTTCTTCATGGTCCACCGCAGCGTGCCGGGGGTCATCTCAAAAGCCGCGGCGATGTTGGAAGGAAGAGTATCAATGATCATCTTCGTTATACGCAGGTCGTTACTCATCTAAATTTCTTTCTTCCCGGGAATCACAGTGCCCCTGGCAGTGGCAGGCTCTGGCTGTGGTTCGTGTTAGTCTAAACAATTGCGGTTCCACTTTTCTCCGCCTGCCATTCGGATTCCCCCAGAGCGACAACCTCGCTAATGGGAACCGCAAAATAGGCGGCGAAAACGGCTACAGAGGAAAGTGGGGAACCTGATACGTCGCCGTTTGGCTCTGCAAATCGGCGAACCGTCATCTTAGCCAGGCCGATCTCCTCTGTCAATGCTTCCAGAGTGATCTTACGCCCCTCGGTGAGCTCACGTGCCTTCCAAAGTCCGAAGACCTTACTTACGACACGAGGAGTTTTCTCGGTATTCCTGGCTGGCATGCTCCCAGTATATAGCCATTTAATCGGAAAGTTTAAATATCTATAAATAAAGTTTATTGACTTATACTATTTGATTACAGCAGTAAATCGGACCTCAGAGCTTTCAGGAAGGAGTTTTGCCTTTCCATATGTGAATTACAGTTTAATGCAAATCCGTATTGAACCTCTTCCTCTTGTCAAACGACATGCGCTTACCATCAGCCGCGGCACCGCCGCCGCTTCCAACAACCTTTTAATCACGGTCGAAGATAACGGAATAGTCGGCTCTGGTGAATTCTCCCCGGTCTCTCAGGGCCGGGCTCCAGAGAACGCCGCGTCCGCTGAAAAGCAGCTGCTGCAGATCGCGCCCCTCCTCGTCAATATCGCCCCTTGGGAGTTTCAGAAAGTCGAACGTCTTATCTCCGAACACGAGATCGGCGAGGCGACGTTTTGCGGACTGGAGCTTGCGCTTCACGACTGGCTGGGCAAGAAGCTCGGAATGCCCGTGCATCAGCTGGTCGGCGCGGACATCACCAGGATAGTCCCGTCGAGTCTGACCATTGGTATCAATCCACCGGATGTCGTGCGCGAGCGGGTTACCGAAATTGTTTCCCGTCTGGCTCCCAGGTCTCTGAAGATCAAGCTGGGCAGCCCGGACGGCACGGACTATGACCAGGCCATCTTTTCCGCCGTGCGTGAGACGGCTCCCCGGTCAGTTGTGCTTCGCGTGGATGCGAACGGCGGATGGAAAACCGTCGAGACCGCTTCCCAGATGATGCGGTGGCTCGCCGAACGCGGCGTGGAGTATAACGAGCAGCCGCTGGCAAAGGGCCAGGAGGAGGATCTTCTGCCGCTGTATAAGCACCGCCGTCTGCCGATCTACGCCGACGAAAGCTGC
Organism: Armatimonadota bacterium; assembly: GCA_040387315.1. Taxonomy (GTDB): domain Bacteria; phylum Armatimonadota; class Armatimonadia; order Armatimonadales; family Armatimonadaceae; genus JACMJB01. The sequence goes on from JAZKEA010000713.1 coordinate 15,907, forward strand.
CGTGTCGCCGCCGATGTGATTCGCCTTGCGGACAGAGTGGATGGTGTCAACCTCAAGCTGATGAAGGCGGGCGGCATCCGCGAGGGCCTGCGTGTCATCCACACCGCTCGCGCTCACTCGCTCGGCGTAATGATGGGCTGCATGAGCGAATCGGAGCTTGCCATCGCGGGCAGCGTCGCTATCTCGTCGTTCGCGGACCATCTTGACCTGGACAGCCACCTGAACCTTTTGAATCCCCCCTTTGCCGGCCTGAAGTGGCGGGAGGGACGCGTACTCCCCGGCGACGGGAACGGCCTCGGCGTTACGCGCCAGAGCGGAGAAGCCTGATGTATCGTCTGACATCGGATAACAAGATCGCCCTCCTGATGCACGGAGCCGTCGGCAGGGGCAACGGAAAGATGGGCTACGGCCTGCTGCGCTACAGCGAGGCCCCGGTCGTGGTGGTTATCGACCGGGCAGCGGCAGGCAAAAGCCTGCAAGAGCTTACCGGTATCCCGAGCGATGTTCCTATTGTGGGCTCGGTCGCCGAGGCGCTTGCGTTCGGGCCGGATGTACTGGTACCCGCTATCGCCCCGGCGGGCGGCAAACTGCCCCCGGAGTGGATACAGGAGATAAAAGACAGCCTGAAGGCCGGAATTTCTATTGCCAACGGTCTGCACACGGCGATGAGCGCGGATCCGGAGTTTTCCCCTCTGGTGACGCGACCTGGGCAGTTTATCTGGGACATACGCCAGGAACCCGCGGGCCTGCACACTGCCTCCGGTCTGGCGCGGGAGACCGCGGCACGGCGCGTCCTCTTTGTCGGCACCGATATGGGCAACGGCAAGATGACCGCATCCCTTGAGCTGACAAAGTCGCTGAGAGAAGCGGGGTTGCGGGCGAAGTTCCTGGCGACAGGCCAGATAGGTATCGCGATTGCGGGTGAGGGTGTTCCTCTGGATGCGGTCCGGGTAGACTACGCCGCAGGCGCTATCGAGCAGATGGTGGTTCGGCACGGCAGTGACAACGATATTCTGCTGATCGAGGGGCAGGGTTCTCTGCTTCACCCGGCGTCCAGCGCAACCATTTCGCTGCTTCGCGGCGCGATGCCCACGCACCTGATACTGGTGCATGAGGCGGGTCAGGAAGGCATCTCCAGCTTCCCCTGGGTGCATTTCCCCCCGCTAACAGAGGTGATCCGTTTATACGAGATGGTCGCCTCCGCGGCGGGCGCCCTTCCCACCGCGAAAGTGGCTGCAATCGCGCTGAACACCGCAAACCTGAATGACGCGGATGCGCTGGCAGCCGTCGAGCAGACTCGTGCCGAGACAGGGCTGCCGGTCACGGACGTGATTCGGTATGGGACCGCTCCCCTGGTCGAAGCGGTCCGTCCCCGGTAACGTCCCGCGAAGAAAGAACGCAATGACGTCCGTAAAACCAGGTTTGGCTGCGACCGTGATTCTTGCCATTGCTGCGTCTTTCGTTCTGCCCGCCCATGCCCAGGTACCGCGCGACACTTACAGCGATACCTGGACAGCAATAGATGCCCTGGGTCGGCGTCTGCCCATTGGCGGTGAGGTGCCCGCTCCCCGTGCGAACCGCTTTGTCGGAATGTTCTATTTTCTGACACACGGGGAGCACGGGCGGCAGGGACCGTTCGATATCACAAAGATATTAGCCAAAGACCCGGATGCGATGGAGAAGCCGGACAGCCCTTTGTGGGGACCGGTCTACGCATCGCACCACTGGGGCGAGCCCCTGTTCGGCTACTACCTTTCCCGAGATGCCTGGGTATACCGCAAGCACGCCCAGATGCTTTCCGATGCGGGTGTGGATGTGGTTATCTTTGATGTTACCAACCAGCACACCTACCCTCGCTCCTACGGCACCCTGTGCAGGGTCTGGTCCAAGATACGGGCGGAAGGGGGAAAGACCCCGCAGATCGCGTTTCTCGCCCCGTTCTGGGACCCCGCCCGCGTTGCGCAAACGCTGTACACGGACTTCTACAAGCCCGGCAAGTACGCGGATCTCTGGTTTCGCTGGGAAGGCAAGCCACTGATAATGGCGGACCCGGCGCTGATCACCCCGGAGGCTATCGGCAAAACGCGGCGCGAACCTGCACAGCTCGCGCCCGGCGACACTCTGGGTCAGAGCTTCCGGGCCCAGAAAACCGTGAGTTCGGTGGGCGGTCCTTTTCCGACCTGGGCCACAGGCGATGCCGCTG
>JAZKEA010000714.1:0-3178 GCA_040387315.1 Armatimonadota bacterium
ATGATCTCGCTGGCGCCACACTGGCAGGAAGCTCTGCCGGAGGCGTTGTTCCTTGCACCCCACGCCCCGCAACGCTGCATCATGGGCGCGGGTTACCAATGGTGGGGGCTCTCAGGCTTTTCTCCGCGGGCCCTCTCCGCCGGGGCCGCCTTGGCCGCGCCTGCGATCGATGCGTTCATGGACCGAAAGCTGGATCAATACGGGCTGACAGAAGCGGATCTTGTCATGGTGGGCTTCAGCCAGGGCACGATGATGGCTCTTCATGTCGCGCTGCGTCGGCCAGGGCCGGTTGCCGCGGTGGTCGGGTTCTCCGGCATGCTGACCGGCGTTGCCGAGCTTGCGCACAAACCGCATGCCAAGCCGCCAGTGCTTCTGCTCCATGGGACCGGGGGCGACGAGAGATCGCTGCTTGCTCTGGGGAAGAAACTTGCCCCCGATGCCGCGCTTCTCAGCGTCCGGGGCCGGTCCCTCGATGAGGGCAGTCCGCGCTTCTTCCGCCGCTTCAGCATGACCTCCTACGACCAGCCGCACCTCGCTCAGGAGGCGGACGCGCTTGCCGCGTTTGTTCAAAACGCTGCCGACGCTTATGGTCTCGATCCGCACAAGATCGTTGCGGTTGGCTACTCGAACGGCGCGAACATCGCCCTTGCCAGCCTTGCGCGGAACCCCGGCACCTATGCAGGGGCCGTGTTGCTTCGCCCGGTCATGCCCTTCGACGATGCCCCAAAGGTCGATCTGAAAAACCTGCCCGTGCTGGTGACAAACGGAGCGCGCGATCCCTATCTGCCGTACGCCGAACCGGTCGTGCCGTACCTTCGCCAGAGCGGTGCCGACGTTCAGGAGGAGCGATATCCCGCCGGGCACGAACTGACCGAGCAGGATATCGCGGTCGCCACCAACTGGCTTCAGGCCCTGAGCGCAGCCAGCAAGGCCGCGTGAAACGTCGCGGGAGCCTCCACATGTGGAATGTGTCCGCAGTCCGGGATTTCCACCAGCTTCGCGCCGGGGATATCCCGGGCGGCGGCGCGTCCCAGCTCCGGATAGTTTCCCAGCGCCGCTTTCGCCTTCGGGTCGGTCACGCGGTCTCGCCCGATAGCTGTCCGGTCATTCTGCCCGATAATCAGCGTCGTCGGCACGGTTATTTTGGGGAAATCATGGCGTACCGGCTGCTGATAGATCATCTGGCCCGTCAGCGCCGCCGACCGCGCCGCGCGCGGATACTCACCGGACAAGCGCATCCGTGCGGGAACCTCGACAAACCGTTCGTAGGCGGGGACCCATCGCACAAAATACGCCTTGCGATAGGCGCGGATGCCCTCCACCGTCTGCTTTAGCTCGTCCTCGGTAAGCTGGGCTGTGGTTCGCGGCGGGACGCCCGCCAGCCGGTAATCTTCCAGGCCAATCGGGTTTTCGAGCACCAGACGTGTCGAACGCTCGGGATAGTTTCGCACGAAGCGGACCGCGAGCATGCCGCCCATCGAATGTCCTACGATTGCCGCCCGGTCCACCTTCAGCTCATCCAGAAGGGCCACCGTATTCGCCGCCAGAAGATCGAACGAATAGGCAAGGTCATCCGGCTTCGACGACTTTCCGAACCCGATCTGGTCCGGCACGATCACCCGATAGCCATTGTGCGAGAGCAGCGAGATTGTCTCGTGCCAGTACTCGCCGGAGAAGTTCTTCCCGTGCAGCAGGACAACCGTCTGGCCCACCGACCGACTGATGGGGGCGACATCCATATAGGCCATGCGCTGGGACTTGCCGTCCAGGGTCAGCGTCAGGAAGCGGACCGGGTACGGGTAGGGCCATTCGTCCAGCGCTATGCCGAGCGGTTTGTCGTACTCCGGGGCGGCTTGCGCGGACGGGCCGGGCTGAGCGGCAAGAGGTACAGCCAGCGCCGTGCCGAGTGCCAGGGCGCTGCTGCGTACGAAATTACGTCGATTCATACCCGGCTTATACCCGCGCCGGGATGCCTTCTCTCAGCAGGTTCCGCTCCCGGCAAACGCGCTCCGCACCCGCGACCGCTTCCGCAGTTGGCGGAAAGAGCATCAGGCGGCGATGCACGATGTCATCGACCGTCTGGGCTCCCTCGGACTCCGCCGCATGAACGATCTGCGCCTCCAGTATCGGCGTGGCAGGGCCAAGTGACCGTCCGAGTGTCGGATCGGCTGCAATCCGGTCAAGAACCGCGGGAAACGCGGGACCGTACAGCGCGATCAGACGCGGCGCCATCTCCGGGGACAGGCTCAGCTTTGTCAGCCGCGCCCGCGCATCATGCTCCAGAGCGGGAACCGAAAGCGGGGACTGCGGCAGACGCCCTGTGACACATTCGACGGGCGCCTTGCCGAGCGCCTTCAGTGTCCAGTTGACTGCCTCCTCTGCCAGGCTGCGATAGGTTGTAAGTTTCCCACCGACGATGCTTGCAAGCCCCTCGATACCGTGCTTTTCACGGTGGTCTACCAGATAGTGGCGGCGCGTCACCGCTCCCGCCTTTTTGTCGCTGGCGGGCAGGGGCCGGATACCAACCGTGATTTCCTGAACGTCCGATTCCTTATAGTTGGCTTCGGGGAACAGGTTGTTCGTCTCCGCGATGAGGTAGTCCACCTCCCAGGCTTCCATCTCCAGCTTGTCGGGATTATCGCCGGTAAACTTGACATCCGTTGTGCCCACGAGCAGTCTGCCGTCCCAGGGCAGCAGGAAGAACGGTCGCCCGTCTTTTTTAGCCGTCGCATAGATCGGTCCCTGCGGCCCCAGGGGACGCATCGGCAGAATCAAGTGCGTACCCCAGGTTCCGCCGATCATTCGTGGCGGCGCTTCCGGAAGGGATCGGTTGACGACATCCAGCCAGGGACCCGCGGCATTGATCGTCAGCGTGGCGGATACCGTCTCCTCCTGCCCCGTAAGCTCGTTACGGACTGTAGCTCCGGTGACCCGTTTCCCCTGCTGTGTCAGCGAGGTAACTGCGGTGTGGTTGCGAACATCCGCTCCCGCCTTTCGAGCCTCCTGCATCAGTTCGACGCAGATACGCTCCGGGAACTCAATCTGGGCATCAGGATAGATATAGCCTCCGGACAAGCCCTGTGTGTTCAGGCCGGGTTCGCGCTGGCGTGTCTTTGCCAGAGAAAGAATCGAGGGGTGGGGGAACATCGGATCGCGGGCCAGAATATCGTACATGATG
>JAZKEA010000714.1:3188-8451 GCA_040387315.1 Armatimonadota bacterium
CCAAACGCGGCGGAATGGGCTAGGGGTCGACCTACCTACCGTGCTCACGGTTTAGATCTGGCGCGCGTTGGGCCAGCACAGCGTCAATAGTTGCTTGAAGCTCAAGATGGCTCTCCCCGGGGCGCCAGGAGATCACCTGCGCCCACACAGGAACGCTCAACTCATCCAGTTCGGCCTGCAGTCGACGTGCGACAGCGGCTGGCCCGCCTAGAACAACGATCATCGAGGGGCGGGGGAACATCGGATCGCGGGCCAGGATATCGTACATGATGAGCCCCGCGCCCACCATCCACTTCGGCGTCGGCATCCCGGCGACAGTCGGGATCAGCAGCTGAATCGGGTGGACCAGATGGGGGCGCTGCCGGGTCAATATCCCGCGCTCCCGCAGGCTCTCCCGAACCAGATCGATCTCCCCGTACTGGAGATATCGAAGCCCACCGTGGATCAGACGCGACGATGCGCTGCTCGTGCCGCTGCCCCAGTCCGTCTTCTCCACGATGAGAACCGAAAGTCCCCGCTGAGCCGCATCCGCTGCGATTCCCAGTCCGTTGATACCCCCGCCAATGACGAGCACGTCGTACTTCTGCCCTGCAGTCATAGCCTTTAGTTTACCGCCAGAACGGGTGTTTTTCAGGTTTCCGGCTCATATCGTCGGAAGCCGCGTACCATCATGCCCATCTGATTCTGCTTTCGCGCGGCTTCCGCTTTCTTTTCCGCCTCGGCTCGTTTTTCCGCGGTCGCGGCACCAATAGTCACGAAGTCTCCGGGGGCGCGGTAACGGTGGATGAAAACGGGACGGGGAGCCGAAGAGTGGTTTTCCTTTGAGCCGTGGATACAGCGATAATGGAAGAAGATACTGTCGCCCGCCTGACCTTCAATGGGCAGAGCACGCTCCCAGGGCCACTCATCGGGGTCAAGGCCCAGATGGCTGAACGTGTCGATATGATCCAGCTGTCCTATCCGGTGGGAACCAGGGACGACATGCAGAGCGCCATTGAGCAGGTTCGTATTCACCGCGTAGTTCAAAACGCCGACCGGACCGTCGAACTTATGCTCGAAGTACGCGGAATCTTGATGCAGGTTCTTGGGATGCCCGCCAACCGGCTCTTTATAAAGACACTGGCCGTCCATGAAAAGCTCGATGTTTGGGCCGATGATCTTCTCTGCGATATCCAGCAGATTTTTATCGAAGGCGGAGGTGAAGAAGGCGGCGCTGGTGTTGTAGCGCAGGGCGGGGATCATCATCTGCTTGTCGCGGGTGAAGTTCGCCGGGGCCGGCAGCCAGAGCGCTCCGTCCGGCGTGTTCCAGCCGATTCCCGGAACTTCCTTCGCCTGTGGCAGCAGGGCGATTCCCTGCTCGACAGCAATTTTGATGTCTGCCTGAATCTGTTTGAGGTATGGCTTCATCAGGCCGCGAACAACGAGGCAGCCGTGGGTTTTATAGATCTGCGCCGCACGCGAGACGTCAAGATGCTCCGCGAACACCTCCAGGTCTGACACGGACGGTGTGGCTAACGTATTGCTCATGTTTTGTTTCCTCCTTGAAACCGGTTATCTGCTTAACGGCAGCCGTCGAGAACCTCCAGGGCATCGGTAATCGTCACGGGGCGAGGGTTCGCCTTTGTGCTTCCCGACACCATGGATTCCTCGGCAATACGCTGCAGGTCACCCGGCTTTACCCCGATATCGCGCAGCTGGAGTGGGACTGATAACGTCTCCCGCAGCGTCTTTTCCAGCGACTGGTAGAGCGTATCTCCGGTGGCGCCCGCGCCGAGCAGGTGAACGGCGAGGCGGTCGTACTTTGCGCTTGCCGCGTCGCGGTTGAAACGCATCACGGGCAGCATCAGCGCCGCGCAGATGAGGCCGTGCGCCGCCCCGGTAGCCGCGCCGATAGGGTGGGCAAGACCGTGTACGAGGCCGAGGCGTGCCGTATTGAGAGCCATTCCCGCCATCAGACTGCCCAGCGCCAGGGACTCGCGCCCCGCGCGGTCATCGGGGGTCGCCGCCACTGCGGCCACGATCTCGTAACTCGCGAGACGCGCCGCCTCCAGGGCAAGGGCATCGGTCAGGGGATTCGCACCCAGGGACGTATAGGCTTCGACCGCCTGCACAAACGCGTCCATGCCGGAATGGATGGTCACAGAGGCAGGGCAGGAAACCGTCAGCTCGGCATCAAGAAGGGCAATCGCGGGCATCATGGCGCTGCCTCGGATGCTCGCCTTCTTGCCGGAGATTTTGTCCGTGTAGACGCCGACCCAGGTCACCTCGCTGCCCGTGCCCGAGGTCGTCGGGGCGACAAGAATGGGACGCGAGACGTTCTCCGGAACCAACTGCTTACCGTCAAAGAACTCCTGGGCCGTGTGCCCTGTCCCTGCCAGAGCCGCCGCGCCTTTGGCGACATCCAGAACGCTTCCGCCACCGATAGCGATAACGGAGTCCGCATCAGCGTCGGTCACGGCATCCATGCACGCCTGCAGAGCACTGAGGTCCGGTTCCGGCGGCACACCAATGTGAATCGCGGGGGTAAGTCCGACCGCGCGAAGCGTTTCTATAATCGTGTCGAGCGTCCCGCCAGCCTGAAGTGACTTTCCGGCGACAACCAGCGGACGTTTTCCCAGTCGCGCCGCCTCAGCCGCGAGGCGACCGTTGTTTGCCGCGCCCCACTCGACGACAATGCGGGTGGGGGCTGTGAATGTAAAGGCCGTATTTCCCATGCTCGGAGGTTCGCTAAATGATGCGGAAGTCCCTGCCTGCGCCTTTCTGCGAAGCGCCCAGTATCGCCGTATAATAGGCCGGACGGTAAGTGTTCCCTAGGACTTACCTCACTCCGAAGCAAAGGCAGCTTCCTCGTAATGAAAGCACGACCCTCTTACCCCTTTGGGCCAGCCGCACTGGTACTAATGGTGCTGGCGATAATTAGCGGCATAGCCATTGCTCTGACACCGCCGCCCAAGAAGAACGCAACCCTGACGTTCTGGACGTTCGCGAAGCCGCACTATGAGTCGTATTTGAAGGCGGTTCCCGCCTTTGAGAAGGCGCATCCCGGCGTTACCGTTGATCTGCAGCTGGTGGCAAACAACGGACTCGCCCAGCGTCTCCAGGCGGCGTTCCAGGCGGACCTGGATGTTCCCGATATCTGTGAGATAGAGATCAGCAGCGCTGGCTCTTTTTTTCGCGGTCCGGTAAAGAATATCGGTTTTGTGGACCTGACCGATCGCTTGAAAAGCGAGGGCCTGCTTGATCGAATGGTCGAGAGCCGCTTCTCACCCTACACCAGCCGGGGACGGATATTCGGTCTGCCGCACGATGTGCATCCGGTCATGTTCGCCTATCGCCGGGACATTATGGAGAAGGCCGGAATCGATGTCAACTCCATCAAGACCTGGGATGACTTTATTCGGGTCGGTCAGAAGCTGACGATCCCGCAGAAGCGTTACATGCTAGAGATGTCCAGCACAGGCACGGACCAGCTCGAAGCGTTCCTTTTCCAGCGCGACGGGGGCTACTTCGATGCACAGGGGAATCTTATCTTCGACAACGATGTCGCCGCGAAAACGCTGCAGTGGTATGTTCCGCTGGTGGCTAAAAACAGCAAGACACGGATCGGAAATACCCTGGCAAGCTCTTACGGCTCGGTGATTGCCCAGGGGATGCTGAACGATTACTTTGTCTGCCTGGTCGCCCCGGACTGGCGAACCAAGGGGATGGAGATGGATATTGCCGGGATCGGGGGGAAGATGGCTCTGATGCCGCTTCCCGCCGCCGTGCCGGGCGGGCGTCGTACCAGCACCTGGGGCGGGACGATGCTGGGGATTACCAAGCACGGTCAGCATCAGGATCTTGCCTGGGAATTCGCCAAGCACCTCTATCTGAATGATAAAGATCTGGCAGCACGCTTCGAGGGAACAAACATTCTCCCGCCGGTGCGCTCCGCCTGGCAGGAAGCGCCGTTCAAGGAGCGGCGGCCCTACTGGAGCGGTCAGGCGCTTGGGGAAAAGTATGCCGCGCTGGCCCCGGATGTTCCGGCCCAGTACTCCTCGCCGTTTATCAGCCAGGCCAAGTCAAAGCTCGGCGAAGCGCTGATCGCGAGTGTCCAGTACTACGAGCGGAACGGTGAAAACGGCTTCGACGCATTCGTTCGAAAAACACTAAAGGACCGCGCCAACGAGGTGCGTCGTCAGATCGCGAGGAACCCTTATTGAGTACCACACCTTTATCTAAGGCCGCTGTTTCGGTGGCTCCTGTGGCAAAAGCGGCCCCTCCGAGATCGCGGCCCGGTTTCTTTAATCGTCCACAGAACTGGGCTCCTTACGTCTTTCTGTCGCCTTATCTTATTTTGTTCCTTATCTTCGGCGCGTACCCCATCATCAAGAGTGTCAGCCTTTCGCTGTACGCCACCAATGGGCCAAAGGACGCCGTTTTTATCGGGTTCGGTAACTATCGGTTCCTGATGGGGGACGCTGACTTCCGCACCGCCGTCTGGAACACGCTTGTTTATACCTTCTGGTCGGTTGTGCTTCAGCTTCCCGCATCGCTCGGTCTTGCTCTGCTTCTCAACCAGAAATGGGTCCGCGCCCGTGAGTTCTTCCGCCTTGCCTTCTTTTCGTCCAACCTGCTGGGCCAGGTCTTTGTGGGCGTACTGTTTAGTGTTCTGTACCAGCCTCAGTACGGTCTGTTCAATAAGTTCCTGTCCGGAATCACGAACGGCGGAATCCCGATCGACACCAAATGGCTCAATGATCCGAATCTGGTGATGCCCGCCCTGGTGTTGACGAGCCTGTGGATGTACGCGGGCTTCAACATGATCTATTTCCTGGCCGCACTTCAGGCCGTCGATCAGGACCTCTATGAGGCCGCCCAGGTGGACGGTGCGAATAGTGTTCAGCAGTTCTTTGCCGTTACGCTGCCCGGAATTCGGCCCGTGGCGACCTTTGTTCTCGTTACCTCGACACTCGGCGCGCTCCAGCTTTTCGAGCTGCCGTACCTGCTTTTGGGAAATAGCGCCGGACCGAACAATGCGGGCCTGACCATTGTGATGTACCTGTTCAACAACGGCTTCCAGAGCGGCGACCTTGGCTATGCCTCCGCAATCGGGTGGACACTTGCGCTGGGCATGCTGGTGATCAGCCTCATTCAGGTACGACTGACGGGTGCCGCCAAAGGGAGCGCTGCGTAACACCATGACCACAAGACCGATGACCTCAAATAATCCCTCGGCCTCGCGCCAGTTTTGGCAGCAATCCTCCATATCGTGATCTGGCCG
>JAZKEA010000714.1:8461-11420 GCA_040387315.1 Armatimonadota bacterium
TCCATGACCATCACCCGCGGCCTGGTGTATGCGCTCCTGCTGCTGTTTGCCGTTATGGCGCTGACGCCGTTCGTCTGGCTGATCGCCGCGACGCTGAAGTCCAGCGGGGACATTTTTACCTACACGTTCTTTCCGCCGCTGTTCAAAGGGCTGACCCTGAGTAACTACCGGGACCTGTTCACGCAGGAGCCGTTTTTCCGGTACATCTTGAACAGCGTCTTTGTCGCCTGCGCCGGGGTGACCATCCAGCTTTTTCTCTCCTCGCTTGCGGGGTATGCGCTGGCAAAGTACAGCTTCCCCGGCAAGAAAGCCTTCTATCTGCTGATGCTGGGGACCCTGATGATCCCCGGTCAGGTCACGCTCGCGCCTTCCTACGAGCTTTTGTACAAGATGGGACTGGTGGATACGTTCACGGGTCTGTTGATTCCCGGTGCGGTCAGTGTCTTCGGGATATTCCTGTTTGAGCGCGCCCTGCAGCAGGTGCCCGATGAGCTTATCCACGCCGCACGCATCGACGGCTGCTCGGAGTTCCGTATCTACTGGAACATCGTTATGCCAATGGTTCGACCGATGGTTGGCGCATTCTGCCTTCTCAGCTTCATGGGACTGTGGAATAGCTTTCTCTGGCCGCAGGTGCTCCTGCACTCCAAAGAGCGCTACACCCTCCCAATTGCGCTCAGCCAGATGGTCGGTATCTACACGCAGCAGTACGGGATGCTGATGGCGGGAACGCTTGTCGCGGTGCTTCCGGTAATCGCGCTGTTCTTCCTGCTCCAGAAGGAGTTCGTGGCAGGCCTAACGTCAGGGGCTGTCAAGGGATAAGGACAACGGCATCCGAACGTTTCAACCAGGGAAGCCTCGTCCGCTAATGCAGTTGAGTATTCTTTCCTGTCTTTCCCAAAGCATTCTTGGTTTGCTAGAGGCTTTGTTGGTCGAGCATGGATATCGAGAGGAGCTATTATCATAAACTGTTTGCAGCCTGTGAACGGTCTGGAAAACCTGTTCTTGCGCCGACTGTCGTGGAACGGGAACAGGGGTTAAAGGAGTCCAGGGTTAAGCGAGCGAAATGACAACTGTTCCGGCGTTCCGGTTATGTCGGAGGGTATCGTCAGACGTGAAACGGGGAACTAGGGGATTTATGCGCTTCCAATTTGAACGTTTTGGGCTGACTCTCGCTATCACTGGAATCCTTTTCGTTTTTCCGGCATCGGCTCCAGCCGGGAGCCAGAGCACCATTGCGACCGACGTCCCCAAGCTGTCAACGGATAAGCTAATTCAGCAGGGTACGTACTCTCTTCGGTACGGGAAACGCCTAGAGACTGCCATTACCTACTTTGGCGAAGCCGCAAAGCGCGAACCGCAGAATGCTCGCCTGAAGGTGTTGCTTGCCTGTGCCCAGGCACAGCGTGCCTACACCCTGAGCCTCGCACTAGCGGAAGCACCCATGTACGAAAGACGCTTGGCGTCCTTCCGCGCCTGGCAGGAAGCGCAGAAAGACCAGACCAGCCCGCTCCATGGGAAGTCGGCCCCGGTGGTGGGTGATCCTCCAAAGACGGAGGATGACGGAAAACGCTTCGCCATGACACCCGCAGACGCTCAGGCGCGTATCAAGGGACTCTCGCTCGGCGCGATCGACCTCCTGGACACGGCCACACAGCTCGCCGAGAAGAACGAACCGGCAATCCGCGCGGAACTGGCGAATCTGACGGGGTGGGCTCTGCTTCTGCTCTGGCGCGATCCGCGACGGGTCGTCCCAGAATCCTGGCCACAGAAGGACGGGAAGTTCGAGGGACCAGAACGAGTGATCGCGGCTTTTGAGTCTGCCGTGACGTTTGCGCCCGGCAGCGACGTGTATTCGCAGTCTCTGTCGGACGGCTGCGTTCTGGCAGCGACCGATCCCAGGCGCTGGCCTATAATACGTCCGGCTCGCTTTGATGCCGGCTTACACAGCAGGGGTAAGGATCTGCTGCGCCAGCTTGCCAAGCGTCGCCCGCATCAGGGAGCGCTCTGGTTCCGAGTGAGCAGTCTGGAGAGCCGGACGGACTTTTATTCCGCACTAGCGGGGCCGCGGTCTTCGGAGAGTGTTGAGGCTCTCCAGAGCGCTGCAAAAGCGGAACCCTCCAACGCGCTCTATGCCTACGCTCTGGCCGCGGCCCATGCGGGAACCGAGGGCGATATTCACGTAATTGAAGGGATCGAGAACGGCAATACTGGAGCCTCCCTGGTTCCCCCTCGGTATCGCTATGCCGTTCCCTCGCTCTTCGCCTGGGCTTTTCCCCCGGAAGCAAGCACTTTCCCACAACTGGAGGCATCCATCGTCGGTAGTGTCGAACGGTGGGTTAAAGCCGCGGTGAAGGAAAATGACGTGCCGCGTGTGGCTCGTGCGCTGAAGGCAATGCGGGGAATGGAGAACAAGTTCTCCCAGGCAAAAGAAGCGCAGGGGTTATCCGCTGCTGAGCAAGATTATTTAGCGAGTGTTGCTTTCATTTGTTCGGATACCGTACGTAACCTGACCAAAACCCTTACCAATGATTTTCCATCAATCCAGTAGCAGCAGGATTTGTAGATTGCAAGTTAGGGTCATGTCGTCGTTCTAAAGCTACCCCGCACTGCGTGTAGTCAATAAGCATAGCCTTGTAGACCGGTATTTCTCTTCGTGATAACAGCGTTTATCACGAGTAATGGTCGGGTCAAACGAGGACGATTTCGCCGGGAAAGTCTGGCGCTTAACCGGAAGCCTTGCCCCCACAGGCGTTCCAAACGCGCCGCATAAGTGCGGTCACAACGAAAACCCATTGGGGATCATCAGGATCTTCCTCTTCCTCCTCTACGTCCAGTAAGCACCAATATTCTATTCTCCTCTGGTGCAGAGCGAAGTCTCGTGTCAGCAGTCGCTCCAGGCGAGCCTCCATCCCCTCCGCACGCTCAGGAACAGGCGTCATCCCTAGATAATCATCGT
>JAZKEA010000714.1:11430-17823 GCA_040387315.1 Armatimonadota bacterium
TCATCGTAGGAGGCTATAATCAGCGCCATCAGAGCGAAGCGCTGCTCAAAATCGAGTGCGGCAGATTCATACACGTCACAGAACTCGTCCACGCGTGCAGGATCAGACAGCTCGATGCACCAATCCTGGCCGTAATCCGTCCGCAGGGAGAGGAGAGCGGTCAGGGATTCAATGGCAGCCAGGGTCTCCCATTCAGGAGGGAACTCGCCCTTGTACTGGTTCGTCTGCGACATTTGTGACATCCGCGACCTCAGTATCTTTTGCCCGTCTTCGGCTGTATAAGTCTTATAGGTTGCGGGAATCAGAGTTCCGAAAACCTAACCTCATTCGAAGTAGCCTCCGTAATCCAATCTGGCAAATAACGCTCAGACAACTCCCAACGGATTCACGCCCGCTTCGAGATGCAGAATAAACCGCACTATGCGCAACCTCGAGTTAACCCTTGCTGTTGCGGATGGCGTCACCGTTTTGAATCGAAAAAGGCCGATGTCTCAACGTCGCGCCAATCTTCATTAATTGCTTCTCTGAAATCCTGGAGCGGCAACCTGGTCACCAGTATTTCCAGTCACCTGTGGTCAGGATATAGATTCCCAGCGCAAGGTTCGTCACCGCATGGGCGACGATACAGGCGAAAATGCTGCGGGTGACACGAAGTAGATACGCATAGGCGGCGGCGCACACAAATGCGACCAGCCACTCTGAGTGCGAGGCCGCAAACATTCCCGCAACGATACAGAATGCCGCGACGCTGTAACCACCGATGGGGATTCGTTTGAAGTCATCCAAATCCGTCGCAAAGCGCAGCAGGAAGGAGCGCCAGAAAACTTCCTCCATCAGGGGAACCATCAGGACAAGTCCGTAAAACCGCAGTGCGAAAAAACCGTATCGAAGAACGGGGTTGTCGATTGCGGTAAAGGGATTAAGGGCGGTTCGCTCGCCCAGATGCGGGTAGGGGATCAGCTTATCCAGCAGCACCCACTCGGCACAAACGGCGATTCCCACCAGGAATGCCAGCGGCAGAACCCGTGCCTCCGGCTTGATTTCGTGCCGCCAGGCCCGGCTGAAAACAACAAGCGCCGCGGTTACCAGAACCGCCTTCAGGGCGTACACCCCGATATACCACTCTTTGGGTACCTTCCCCTCCGCAAAGGTCAGCAGAAGGAACAAGAACATCGGAGCCACATAGGGAAGCCAATCCGGCAAGGATTTTGCGGATGGTGACGTTTCGGAGGGAACGGTAGTTACATCAGCCATGGTATCTGTAGCGTTTCGCTAGGCAGGACGGCAGTTCCTGCCGACAACGGCTTTTTCGCTCTCGGCACGGCGATATACTGACTTTATGAACGATACGGCAAGAGGGTTCGTGCTGACAGGGGCAGTGGCGGCATTCATCGGGGTCGCTCTGGGAGCGTTCGGGGCGCACGCGCTCCGTGAGACGCTGCATCTCGAAGCGCGGTGGATGGCGGTCTGGGAGACGGCGGTTCAATACCATCTGACGCATGCCCTGGCGCTGCTTTTTGTTGGTCTCTCGGCAGACCGATTCACCAAGTCTCGTTCCCTGATAACGTGGGTGGGACGACTCTTCACCACAGGTATCTTGATTTTTGGGGGCAGTCTTTATGCCATGGCCCTGACGAGTCTTTCGGTTTCGGGGCCGGTCACGAAACTGGGGGCGATAACGCCGCTGGGGGGCGTCTGCTTCCTGACGGGATGGGCGCTGCTCGCCGTCGCGGCGGCGCGGGAGAAGGGTGCGCCCGCGCCGCCTGCGTGAACCTATGGGGTGATGTCCGCGACCCTGGTTCCGGAGGGCGCGAGGCATCCCGCATACAGGTCGCCATCAAAGTAGAGTTCCGCATGCTCTCTACGATTAACCCGGACGGCGCTGTCCGCCCGGTAGTGGTACTGAAGCGCCCATCGACGGCTTGAACTCTGATTCGGCGGCGTTCCGTGATGCAGCAGGGACGAGAAGAAGAGCACACCGCCGGGAGCCAGCGGCACGATGACATCACGCTCGACCTCCACCCGGTCATCCGCCATTTGGCAGTCCCTGAGATGAACATGCGGGACGGGCCCTTCCCGATGTGTCCCCGGCAGCACATGCATACAGCCGTTCTCGGCGGTTGCGGGGTCCAGAGCGATCCACACGCCGATGATCTTCTCCGGCGGTCCCCAGCGGAAATAGGCCATGTCCTGATGCCACGGCTTTTCTCGACCGATATGCGGGGGCTTCAGAAGCGCCATGTCCTGAATCATGTGCGGTGCTTCCCCCAGAAGCCGTGCAAGGATGCGCTGAATCGCGGGATGCTCGGTACCTATCCACTTCAGGCGCGGCTCGAACTCCGAAAAGAGAAATACCTTTCGGACCATATCCGCCCGCTCCTCTGGGGTAAGCGTGGGCCACAGCACCGCCTGCTCTTTTTCCGGTTCCAGCCCTTTGTAGTCGGTGACCTTACCATGGATGAGGTCGGACAGCGCTTCACGGGCGGCGGCAACCTCGCCTGGAGTCAGCACGTTCTCGAACGCGATGTAACCATCACGCCAGTAATCACTGACTTGCTCGTCGGTTATCTCTTCCGGTGCCGTCGCCACGGCGGCAATTCGTTCATAACGATATAGTTCCGCCGGTTTGAGGTTCTCCGAGTGCCTAGTCTCATCCGCAGCAAGCGTCATCGTTTTTGCCTCTTATCAGTATTCTGTTTGGTATATTAAGTCATAGACTACTGCAGGGGAATGCATAAATATAGCGAAAGTTTGTACTATTGACGTATCCACCTGAATTTACACTGCGTTTGAACAACAGCCCAAGTATCCACTACTGCGAACCCTGGTGGCGCTGGTCGCCGCCGCCCCTCCCTGACTATGACCTCTGGTGCGTCCTAGAAGGGGAGGGGGAGATCCATCTTGCGGATCGCTCCTATGCCCTGCATCCGGGAATGTGCTTTATTCTGTCTCCGGGCGAGACGCCCGCGGCGACTCAGAACCCACGCCACCGGCTGGTGGTATTCTATGCCCATTTTGAGCCATTAGACTCGGCGGGTAAGATGATTCGCCCCCAGGAGATGCGGCTTCCCGGACAGGGAATCGATTTAACCGACAGGCCGTTTTTTGATGAGCAGGCGCGTCGCTGTGCCGCCTATGCAGCACTGGATGGGGATCTTCTGGCCCATCGTCAGGCATCTCTTGCGTTAGTGCAGATGCTGCTCTACCTGTGGGAAGAGGCATCGCGTCCGACAGTCAATCCCCTGGACCGGCGTCTGCGGGAGATCGGGACGGAGATACGCGGGAATCCCGGCGCAGACTGGCCTATCGAACTTCAGGCGAAGCGGGCTTGTTTATCCCGCTCGCAGTATTCGCGCCGTTTCGTTCGCCTGTACGGGATCTCTCCGACACGATTTGTCATTCGCAGTCGTTTAGAACGTGCAACCCAGCTTCTATCAGAAACGGATATGACAGTCCGCGAGGTGGCGGATGTCCTTGGGTACCGGGATTTGTTCTTTTTCAGCCGCCAGTACAGAGAATATTTTGGTGTGACGCCGGGGACGGTTCGCCGCAGGTAAAACGGGACCGTATGTCAAAAAATATAGTTCTATTTTCGTCAGGTGAGGAACGAATCTTTTGATCGCCTGTTTCCGCCTGGCTGCCTGGGGATTATATCGGGAGCATATTGGGTAATGCTGAAATGAATCAGCAGTTTTTAGGGGACACTCCACATAAAACCTGGTTAGTATAGAAAAAGCAGTTAACAAGAATAGAAAATGTTGGCTTACTATGGATACAAAGCAGTTCGAGCAGCGTGTCGTGGCAAGCGGTGCGACTGTGGAAGATAGAAAAAACGAGGGGGCTTCAGCGGCGGAATCCGTCGCGCGGCGCATGGATTGGCGTTTGGGTAATGTCAGAATGGATGAAAATTCGACATCAGGAGAGAATAATTCGGACCTGGATAGTCTGCTGGATGACGAGGGACTACTTCAGATCACAGAGACAAATGGGACCCTGGTCGTTTCCGGCGACCTGGATCTTCACCAGGCTCCCGAATTCCGAAGAGTGGCGGAGATGCATATTGATTCACATGCCAGTCCACGCCTTGACCTGACGCAGGTACCTTTTCTGGACTCAGCCGGTCTGGCAACGCTGTTAGCCCTGTCCCGGATCGCTCGGGAGCAGAACAAGTCTCTGCGCGTCCTTGTGACGGGCAGCCCCCGCCGGGTTCTCCGGATCACCGGGATAGACCGTGTGCTCCTGATGGAAGATTAGACTGCAATGTCGGTTTCCAGATGGGCCGTATCATTCACCAGGATGATGCGGCCTTTGCTTTTTGATGACCCCAATCCGAGGAAGGTCGCCGCAGACAGGCTGGTATTGTTCAGGCGGAACGCATAAGCTGCCTCCGGACCAAGTCCGAGCGCGAAGGCCAAAAGCATTCGGAGAGATCCACCATGCCCGACAAGAACGACGGATCGGGTAAGCGGCATTTGCGCGTCAGGGGCGACTGGTGGGAGATGTTCCCGGACGTGGTGGAGTGCTTTTTCCATACGCTGACCGACCGCCGCCCAGGTCTCACTGCCGGGCGGATTGAGAGGTGCTGTCCAGAGTGGGGCACCGTTGCTGTAGCGTGAACGGATCTCGACTGAAGTCAGGCCCTCCCATTCACCGAAACCTCGTTCCCGCAGAAGGGCCGTCTCGGCGAAAGGCAGAGATGCCAGTGCGGGCACCCCCGTGTGCAGGATCCGCGCGGTTTCAGCGGCCCGAGACAGGTCGGAACTGAAGATCGCACAGGGGAGCGAGACCGGAAAGGCGCCATCCCCGTTCCCGCTCCAGACATGGGACAGCCTTGATACGAGGGACTGTGCCTGCAATCGTCCCCTGTCCGAGAGAGGAACATCGAGATGCCCCTGTATCCGTCCCTCTGCGTTTGAGGTCGTCTCACCATGCCGTACCAGAAGAACTGTCAGTTCGTCGTCAGCGTCAGCACTTGGCGATGAGGCAGCCGTATTTTCCGCCGCGTCAGGGTTGTCCGTTTGGGCCAATATTATTCTGATCTTCTCTTCCGTGCGTATCGCCCTGTGACCCCGATTCGCCGACCCCGGTCAGGTCGTCATACATCGTGTCACGGTCCGCGTTGAGGGCTGAACCGTCTTTATGATGCTTGGCGTCATACCCCAGGCGACGTATATCGTCGTCCGCAGGCGCGACCTTTTTCTCCTCGACTGCCGTCCCATCTTTGGGATGGATTTTATCTGCTTCCATCTGCGTTTCCTCCGCTATCGGTTTTCCCGGTCCGGGCATACGCGAAACGGCAGCAGTCGCACGCTTAAGGAGCGGGATTCGCGGCAGGACTCGGCGATGGTACCTTCACCTGGTCCGGAAGTATCGCCGCCAGCGCGGCCTGAAGCTGTGTGCCACCCACTACACTCTGAATACTCCCGTCGGTTTTTCGGCTGTCGCTTATCAGGAAGGTCGGGGTCTCCTGAATATTGTTGTCCTGAGCAGCCTTCTGATCGGCGCTGATCAGCGCCTTTACCGCGGGGTCATTCTGGTCTTTGTGGAATCGGTCCATGTCAAGACCGATGGCCTTTGCCTGCGCATCGAAGAAAGCGGTGCTTAGCTCCGTCTTCTCTCCGGTGAACAGTTTCTCGTACATCTCCCAGAACTTGCCCTGTTTACCCGCGGCTTCCGCAGCGAGCGCGGCAGGCATCGCTTGTTCATGAATATTGGTCAGCGGAAAATGTCGAAAGACAAAGCGTACCGGAACCTTGGTGCCCAGATCGTGAACGATACTCTCGAAGGCGCGGCGGCACGACGGGCACTGAAAGTCCGCGAATTCGACAATGGTCACCGGCGCTTTGGGATCGCCTTTGACGTGCTGGGCGGTCGTCACCAGCGTATCAAAAGAGGCTTTTGTCAATGTCGGAGGCGCGATAGTGGCGGGCGGCGGTGCTGCCTCTTCGCTCTTTTTGTTCAGGAAGAACAGGGCGCCGCCACCCAGCAGCACAAAGACAGCCATTGCAAGGAGGAGCCTGGTTTCGCTCGTCATTTTCATTCGATTAAAAAGATGCCGTTTCTGTGGAGGAGAGGGAGGATGCGTTTTTCTGCCGCCGCCATTCCACGCTGGAGATGACCGCAATGGTCAGGATAAGTATCTGCGAGGCGACGCACCATTTACACCATGCGTGTATCACGAACATTTCGACGTAGGTCAGCTGGAGTGCGGCCACCGTTCCGACCGTCGCTGCTAAGACAATCAGTCCCAGCAGCCGGTGATCCTGGCGCGGCGGGTTTGGCAGCGTTCGCAGGAATGCCAGTGCGGCGATCGCGAGATAGCCGAACACACCGTACATGGCGACAGGGTAGTTCGAGCCCACAGGAAAGGAAGAGTATTTGCTCTGGGCAACG
>JAZKEA010000714.1:17833-19645 GCA_040387315.1 Armatimonadota bacterium
GTGAGGGGAGTGAGCGGGGCGTTTCCTTGCGAACGCGATCGACGATTGACGGCCGCTCATGGCTACCTGCCCAGAGCCACCGCAGGCAGGTGGTGCGCATCAATGGGGTTGGCGTGCCAGTACCAGAGCAGCCCGGCTACAATGAGACCGAGCAGGGAAAAGAGAAAAATCAGCCGGTTGAATAACGGGTTCGGCACGGTGGCCGGAGATGGGGATGCTGTAGACACGAATTTCCTCGCCTGCTTAACGGTCGTATTGTATCGTATCGATAATACGGTTAAAGCGGATAGGAGGTTTCCGATTTCGGGTACACAAAGGCACTATGGCGACGCTTTTTGAATTGACCGCCTTTCTGGAGGCGCGACTTGCCCTTCCGGATCCGCGTGAGGGCGATCTCAATCTGCTCTGGAGGTCCGGCGAGCGGAATCCTGAGATTACACGAGTTGGACTCGCGCTGGAGTACGTGCCGTCAATGGAGGCGGAAGCGGCGAAGTGCGACGCTCTTTTTCTGCACCGCCCGTTCCATTTTCCGGAGTCCGCGCTTCCCGGTGTGCCCGTGCTCGCCTCCCATACGGGATTCGACGCCCATCTAACGACGGGGTTCAACCCCGCGCTCGCGTCGGCTCTCGGCCTTGGGGAGATTCAGCCGGTTTTCCGTCCGGACCGTCCCGAAACCATTGTACCTATCGGCATGATCGGCACCCTCGCGGCTCCGGTACCCGTTGGGAACCTCCGGGAACAGATCACGGTTGAATTTGGCGGATTAGAGAACGCCATCGTGCTGACGGACGACGCCCCGGTACGTGTCGTTGCCGTGATGAATGCACTGAACCCGTCCCTGGTGGCGCTCGCCGCCGAGAAGGGGGCGACTGCCTATCTCACCGGACAGATGCGGGAGAACGCGCGGAGCGCCGCCGGGCGCAGCGACCTTTCGGTCTTCGCCGCGGGACACGAACGAATTGAGCAGTGGGGACTGCGCCGACTCGCTCAGGAAATCCGGCAGGCATTTCCTGCCGTGGAAGCGCTTATTCTTCAGGGATAAGCGGCAGGCGGTCGTGGGTACAAAGCGGAGACAGAGAGACACCTTTAACGACTATGACTACTACTGAAAATCGACCTGATTCCCTGGCTGCTCCCCTCTCCACTGATGAGCTTCCGACACCCCCCATGCGATTTGGCTTTGCTGCCAAGGTGCTGGGGCAGGAGGGACTCAAGTCTAACGACACGCGCCGCTGGCAGAACGAACCGCATCTTCGCGTTTCGATTGGCTACCTGCAGGACATATTCGCTTACCTGTCCAAAGCCGGAATCTCGATGTACCGGATGTCCAGTGATATCGCACCGTATGTGACGCACCCGGACATGCCGCAATTCCATGGGCAGATCACCGAAGCGGCGGACGAACTCCGAGCGCTTGGTCTGGCAGCGAAGGAGGCGCGACTTCGCCTCTCGATGCATCCGTCCCAGTTCATTGTCCTGAACAGTCCGGACCCAAAGCTGATCGAGAAAAGCGTCAGCGATCTCCTGGCGGGGGCGCAGATACTGGATGCGATGGAACTCGGACCCGAAGCTGTGCTGGTTATCCACGTCGGCGGAACCTACGGGGATCATACATCGGGGTGTGACCGCTGGGTTCAAACCTACGATAAACTACCGGAACCGGTGAAGCGTCGCCTGGTCCTGGAAAACGATGACATCCGGTACAGCGCTGCTGATGTTCTCGATATTCATGATCGAACTGGGGTCCCGCTTATCTTCGACTATCAGCATTTCTGGTGTAACAATCCCGAAGGGCTGGACCTGGTTTACACC
>JAZKEA010000715.1:0-410 GCA_040387315.1 Armatimonadota bacterium
CTCATCCGCCAGTCTCCTTCCCCTGACGGGAATCGCCAAACGGCCGTAAGCCTGCTTCAACGTCCAATGTCCGGATCGGGACGCCGGTGCGGGCGTCCCGCAGCAGGGCGATCTGCTTCCCGTGCCACTTGTCGGGGGTAGCGGCGAGACGACCATCCGGCGAGAGGGCAGTGATGTGCGCGGGTCCCCAATCCTCTGCAGACGCGGGCATCTCAAACCGGTTGTCAGCCGTATTCCAATAAATAATGGAGTTGGGCGGTGTCATCCCCACGCCTGTTTGCCATATTTGGACTGCAACGGTATCCGCACGGCCCGCGACGAACTTCAAATTCGTGGACACCGCGATTGGGCGATCCCCGACCGGCGGCGACTCCCGCGACGTGACGCCCGGTACCGACGGCTCGCCGGTG
>JAZKEA010000715.1:420-6533 GCA_040387315.1 Armatimonadota bacterium
GATGTCCCAGAGCACGAACCGGTGCGTCTTTGGGGAGAAGGTGACCACGCGGCGACGGTCCGGAGAAAGATCGGCCATCACCGAATCGTAAGGCAGCCACAGCCTGCCCCGTTTCACGGTGAAGGGATCGCCCAGGGAACGGACCCGCACGCCCGTTTTAGCATCCCAGACATCCACGCACGGCAGACGCCTATTTTCACCGTCGTACCCGGTTGACAGCATCACGAGGTGCTTGCCATCCGCGGTGAACTGCGCCCGCGAGATCGGCAGCCGGTCCCGGTCGGCAGGTCGGAGGAGCGTGCACGATTGCCAGGCTCCTTTCCGGCCCTCGCAGACGACGATCCGGCCGGGGGAGGCGATGGCCAACGACCGTCCGTCCGGGGCGGCGTCGATGCTGACGGGAGTATCATCGATGTCGAGGGGGCTCTGCGGGAACTCCTCCCACGGCAGTTTTCGCGTTTCCAAAACCCGTCCCGTCCGGGCATCCAGAAATTCGAGCATGAGGAGGGAGTGATTCATGCGGCCAGGCGGTCCACCCGGTCTGCCTCCCAAATAGAACCGAATAAGGTTCACCGTTGCTACCGTGGATTTGTCCGGCATCAGGGTGGAACGAGTCGAGTAGTCCTCGACCAAGCCCGGCGTGGCTTTCGTCCATAACTTCCGTCCGCTGACCACATCCCAGGCGTGCAGTTCTGTCTGGCTTACCCCGACGTTTATACTCGAGCCGCTCCCGATCAGAGTTCGGTTGTCGCCCGTAAACGCGAGGTAGTTCACTCGGCGTCCCGGATAGTTCACGGGCGGGTGTACCCCGGGGCCCTGGTCCCGCGCACTGTTGTTCCAGCGGCTAAGCCCTGGAGGAATAGGCATCACGGCGCGCGTGGAACGGGAATAGGATATCCGTACCGGCATCTTGTTGGACGCGTCTATCAGGAAATAGACTAAGGTCGACGCCAGACCGACACCACCGAGTATCCAGTTGACGGTTCGCACTTTTGCCCAGAAGTCAGGGCTGCGCTGCCTCATCTGTTTGTGATTCTCCCTCTGTCCGCCGCGATAGCATACGAGCAGATTATCTCTTACACCCCGTGATTCCTGCGGTCTCCAGGTGCGGTGTCTCGGAAGGCGTCGCCTAAGATACCGTTTCAGACGTCTTTCAGAACCTCAGAACCCGGACCGGGTGGTCTATTTCTCAGGCCCCACACTCAGGGTCCGGCGGAACTTCCACTCCTCACCCTTGAGGGCGAACGTGTCGATGCGTGCTTGTGGCACCTTATTCGTAGCCCATTCATTGACAAAGGTCGCTCGGGCGGTCGCCTGAACTACCGCACCGGTGTTGGGATCTCGTTCAATCGACAACAAACCTTTTCCCATGCGGCGAGAGTTACGTCAGCTTCCGACACCCCGCTGCGATAGCCGCAGTCACGGTACAGCCCTTCGACCAGTGGCAGTTCATTGGGCGCAACAGAGGAGATGGTGATCATTGCGTGCATCCGTAATGGGTACATCATTTCTGGAGTCTCAGGGAGGGAATGTCTTGACATTCTATCAACGAGATACTTGAGACAGTGAATCATGACATTATGATCCGACACAATAAAGAGACGTCCATCATCTCAATCGTGATTATGGGAATAGAGCTTTCCCTTAATTACACCTCTATAATGGCATATTCGGAAATTATTTCTTCTTTGGATTCCCTCTCCTCTCCTGCTGTGGCTGTGACAATCGGCGTTGTTTTGATGATATACTGTATTCATAGTCGAGTTGGAAAGACCACTAGGTGGGACGAACAACAAGACTGATCACGGCGACACTGCTTCAACTGGCAGCGTCGCTTTTTTGTTTTTGAACCCCCTAGGTATCAGGTCTCGACCAGCTGCGTCGATACACCAGCAAGTTCCCCCACCCCGGTTCGCCCGACGACATAAGCATCGATGACGTTGCTGTAGTGGTGGGCTGTCATAGTTATCAGAGCTGTCTTCACTGGCTTCACCAGATCCCTCGACGCGGAACACCTTGACGTCGGCGAGGTGTTGCTGCTATGAGGTGCTGCTGCTATGAGATGCTGCTATGCGGCAGTTGCCGCGAGCTACGAGACAAAAGGAGAGCAGGAAAGCACGCTGGCCCTGACGAACGTCCCCACATAACCGTCGCTGCTCAAGAAAGTACCGCATCCTAATCCTTAATCCTATGCCATTCCCCGGTACCCTACCCCGTCGCGTGCTCGCTTCCAACACAGCTACCTTAGCTACCAAAGCTACGACTACCACTTCCCTTATGGCTCTTGTGGTTACTATGGTGACGATTGTCCACCTGCGTCCGGTCGCGGCGCGGTTACCAGCCCAGACGCCCCAGATACAGCCGTCCTCTGCACAAACACTTCCCCCTTTGCGGGAGGCTTTGTCCCGTGTGTCGTACGATGCCGAAAAGAGCGGGCCTCTGCTGGTCGTCGCCCCCAGCACTCGGCAGAGGCTACCCGGCGACTGGAATACGGCGCCATCTCTTCGGGGTCTAGCCAACGCCTTTGATGCCCGTCTGATTCGCCTTGGGTCCGTTACAATCCTGGCGCCGCGCCAGATAACCACACTCATTGGACAGCCGCCAAAGCCAAGCCTCCTGAAAGGGCTGAGTCCCTCCCAGTCTCTGAGCCTGCTGCTCGCAATGCTCACCGAAGACCAGTGGCAAAAGCTGGGCAGCGAAAACGGCATCGGCTTTGCGGATCTGCGCGAGGAGCAAAAGCCACTTCTGGACGCGCTCATCCCAGGGAACCTTTCGGTTCAGCGGATGAAGACTGTACCCCATCCCGAAAAACCTAGTCAGGCGATTTACGAGCCGGTTGGAGAGCCAAAGAGCGGGAACCGCGGGGATGCCCGATTGCGCTTCAATCGTCGCCTGTTCTTCTGGTACGAAAGTGCCGTGAACCGCGGGCGATTTACCACCAGCATGTCCGCGCCATCGCCGCGCTTCGGCGATGAGTTCTGGCGGCTGGAGCCTTCTGGCAAACCGCCCAAGGCTCCGCAGGAGGATACCCGCATCGCCGCTTATGGCGCTCTTCTGGTGCCGACGGTTGCCAATGCCATGAAGCCGGGACAGCTGTCGTTCGACACGCCCGCTCTCGCCGCCGGAATTCCCCTGGCGGCTTCGTCAGACTCTGGCGGTGCCACAGACGAGACGCTGGGCAGCCTTATAGATCGGCTCCGCGCGGCAACGCGGCTGGACCTGCGGGCAGATCGGCGCCTCCGTTCGTTGCCCGTTTACGTCCGCGCTGTGCCGGGCCAAACGGCGCGTGCCTCGGACGTCCTCCAGGCGCTCTGCTGGGGTGTCGGCGGGACCTTCCGGCGTATTGATAGTCGGGGCCAGCAAGCGGTCTTTCTGCTGACGGAGGATGTCCAAGGGATCGGGACGCGGCACGCCCGGATCACGGAATGGGCGGAGCAAGCGGCGCGCGAACGCCGGGCGCTTCTGGATAACGCCTTGAAAACAGCGTCGGCGCTAAATCCGCTCCGCTTCATCGGCTTTGCCGGGGATGACCCCTATGCCGTTAGCTCGGACCTCAGCGCCAAGATTGAAAACTCCCGCAACGGCTTCCTGGCGGATGTTGCAGACCTGCCAAAGGGGGTGCAGGACCGGGTGAGTCGCGAGGCAGCGGGGTACGCAAGCGACGGGGAGCCAATGCGAACGGACCGGGTGAGAATAGAGGCTACGGAGCGCTTAACGCTGGTGTTACCCGGCATCGGAGCGGTGACCGACGGTCCCCCCTATGACTCCTTCGCGCTTGCGATTCAGGAAGGGAACTTGAGGGGAAGTTTGCGAAGCCTCATTCCCGCCGAGGCCACGGAGGCAGAGCCGTTACCTTCCCGAACTGCCCGCCCTGTAACTCCTGCGGGGAAACGTCCCCCCATCGTGCTGCCGACGTACTTCAAGCGGCGAGTGCTCCTGATCAGTGCAGGCTCCTCGCCAGAGACCGCCGTACAGATTGTGCGTGCTGCTCGGTCGCGCGGCTTCACCGAGGTATGGCTGCAGATTCCTAATATTCCCAAGGTGCCCAACATTCCCACCAAGGGACAAACCGGTGGTAACAGTGGAATCGGTAACAATGGGATCGGTAATAGTGGGACCGATAAAGAGGCACTGGCAGAAACACTGGCAGAAACACTGGCGTTTGTAGCGGCCGCTGTTCGAGCCGGTAAAGCGGCAAACATTCCCGTCGGGGCGTCCCTGTCGCTGCTCCAGCCCTTTCCATTCTGGCAAGCGTCGGTGAAAGGAGTTCCTGGGCATACCAGTGATTCTGAGGTGGAGCGAAACCTGCTTGGCGAGACTGCTGCCGAGTTCGTGGCCCGCCTGGAGCGGGAGAGTCCTTCCCCGAGCGCCAACGACCGCTGGGAGCGTCTTTGGTACGGTGGGTGGAGAAAACCGGAGGAGACGACGGTGCGGCAAGCGGTCGCCTCTATTGCGAGAATTCCCGGCCTGTCGGGCCTGCTGATCCGGGCCGCCACGCCGCCGGGATACAGTGTTAAGCCCCCCTACCAGAACCCCACCCTTGCCAGCGGAGAAATGGGCTATACCACGGCACTGCGACGGGCGTTCCTGGACAAAGAAGGTGTCGACCCGCTGGACATACCCGAACAATTCCGTGGGGGAGCCGGCATCATGCTGAACCTCCCGTTCTTTCCGCTTGAGCTTACTCCCGATATTTCCGGCGATGCCTCACTAAGTGCAGCTGGGCTTGCCACTTGGGGAGCGCTGTGGGATACCTTTCGGCAGGAGCAGAATCGGCGGAGTCTCACGGCGCTGTGGGACTCGGTGCGCGCGGATCACGCTTCCCTTCCCCTTTATCTGGGGCAGCCGTCGTTTGCCGCAAACCGGAGCACACGGGCGTGGTACCAGAGCTGGGATGCTCCTGGCGCGCTTCCCCGAGACCAGTTCGGCCCGGGCGAAGAGGCGCGGGCGGCGGTGCGCCGTCAGTCCCGCGCGGCACTGTTTTCGGTCGCACCATCGCCTCTCGTCCTGCCGCGCGTTGGCTCCGGTGCCCTGCCGATGCCGGACCCAGCGGAAGTCTTTGCCCGCCGCTGCTACTTTGAGTGGGTTCCTGCACAGACGGAAGGCTGGGACGGCGTGGTGGTGGATGTTTCCTGTCAGGAGCCGTCCCAGCAGATAGAGCTAATCCGCGGATTCGCGGAAGTCGCCCCTGTCGGCAACTAACAAGTAATCCAAATAACAAACTTCATTATTCGAGGACGAAAGACCCTGAATCAAAGCGGGAACCGGAGCGGAAGTGCCTAACACTGTACTGCGGGGACTGTTAAACTATTCTCAGACCTTAAGAGCCATTAACATGAAGCTATCAACATCAGGTAGGGATCAAACTGCTGCTAGAGCCTGATGAGAGATCAAGTATCCGGGCAACCAATATCCGGGCAGCCAATTCTTCAAGTAGCTAATTACCCGCCATTCATCGAGGAACGGCGGGTTTTCTTTTTTCTGACTAAGGATGTTGATAATGCAAGAACCTGAAACACCAGAAGAGTGGCAGGCTGCCCTGGATATGGTGGTGGCCTTGCTCGCCCTAGACGCCGCCGCAAGGTACGGCCTAGCGCGCGTGGATACTCAGCGTTGCGGGGAGATCCTGCGGCGGGCGAAAGCCCTGGGCTACCGCCCCTCCCGGCGAACCGTGGAGTGGGTCACTGCACCGCGAGGACGACCTACCCGATAAACACAAACTTCACGGACTACGGACTACACGAACCGCATAAACCACACCGACAACTTGGGCCACAAGTGTCATTGACCTTCTTGGACGTCCAGCATCCGTTGAACATCCTCTGAGCTTGCTGCCTTCCTGCCTGGAAAAATTCTCAGCATGACAGATTGACAGATACCAGGATGCCACAAAGGTTTGCTTGCGATAATGTGCCTTTCCGCAACCAAATTTCATAGTCAGACGACCCTGATAATGAGGCACACAGAGCGAGTAAGCTTATTTCCGATAATGTGTCTTTCCGGGAATAAACCAGCCCGTTGTTGTGCATTGGGAAGCAGGTTGAAGGACAGCGACAATCTTCCTTGACGACCCTTGAAAAAATGGCGGCGAAATGCAGCACAGGGAAACGTTA
>JAZKEA010000716.1:0-603 GCA_040387315.1 Armatimonadota bacterium
AAAACCACAAGGAGTGGCTTTTGCGCACGTCGAAACCGCGATGGACAGCATACGCACAGCTACCTGGCGGGAAACCGCTCTTCGCAGCCCAGTCCTGTACGCGGACGGACGCGTAGGCATCAGCGAAAAGCCGGTTACCTCTACGTACTGGGCACGAGTGAACAATCCAAGATTGACGGCAGTTCGTTCCGAGCATCTTCGCAGCATTAGTTCCGCAACGGAAACCTTCCAGGTCTCCCGCGGCCGCGACGGAATCCTGTCGAACTCGCATTTTCCCTGGGGCATCTCTCGATACTCGTCGTTCGGCGGTGACAATGCGTCAAAATTCAAGGACCGGGTCAGAAATGCCATCATCTTCAGCAAGGACGTGCTCGGTTCTTCATCGAAGCCGAACGCTTCTCCGCGAGACGGACGGCGGCGTATCCATCAGACAGAATGGATAAGCTCTCCTCAGATTCTCAATGGGCAAAAGACCGTTCATTTTTCAAGCACACTGACCTACCACAGGCAGATTAATTCGCCGGATACCAGAGGCCACTTCTGGGCTCAAACCGGAGAAACATGGAATTTCTGGGTGGAACCGCAAACCTACCGCATCGTTCG
>JAZKEA010000716.1:613-4517 GCA_040387315.1 Armatimonadota bacterium
ACAGGGTTTTCCGGGTTTGGTAAACGCCTTGAGAGTTCCATGGTCAGCGATCGGTTTCGGTATAATGTGGAGCCGCCGAGTGGGATTTTTGACGGTGCCCCGCCATTAGGGACAAAGTACCGGTTAGTGCCACTTCCTCAGCGGGTCGCCACTCCGGCAGAGCAAAAGGGAATCGAAGCAGTGGTGCGAAGCACTTTCGACGCCTGGAATCGTAAGGATCTGTCCGTGTACACGTCTGCCTGGGATTTCGATTATGAGGTGGGCTCCTCGAAATCTAGTAGGAAATTAGAAAAAGCCCACCTAGTTTCCGCCGCACAGGTGCTCAACGGCCGCATTTCGGTTCAATCCGTTAGCCTTGGGGAAAGCCGGGATTCGGGAATTTTCATCTACCGCAATGCAGGGGACCCCTTCCCGCCAAAGGAGCCCAATGAGTTCAGAACTGTTGCCCGGATACGCATAACGACAGGTGGCGGGAAGACGATACAGCGCCCACTTCTTCTGAACCTGAGCCGTCAATCAGACGGCTCGTTCAAGATTATTCGTTGGTACGTGATGCGGGTAAACCCTCACTACCGCGCGAAGACCTGACTGGGGCACCCTCTCGGACGGGAGTTATCGGGCGAGGCATCGTACCTGCCTCGCCTCCCGGCAGTCGGAGCGGAATGCCGGTAGGGATCGGGGTTCCGAAATGCGGCGTGTCATCGGAATTCCAGGTGAAGCGCTGCGCACGGGCGGTACGCCCACCCCAGGTGCCGTCCTTGTTATTCTTCGCGTGGTAGATGATCCAGTCTTCCTTACCATCCGGCGATTTGCTGAAGCTGTTATGACCGGGTGTGTAGACAACACCATCCGGCCCGCTGTATTTCGCAAAGACCGGCACCGGGGACTTTGTCCACGACTCTGCCCGGAGCAGATTGCCGTCCGTGTTGGTGAGCATTCCGAGGCAATAATCCGGAGTCGTTCCCCCGCTCGCGGAGTAGATGATAAAGGTCTTACCGTTTCGCTCAAGGACCTCGGGGCCTTCATTCACGCCCCACCCGATTTTCTCCCAGGCATAGGAGGGCGTTGAGAGTTTGACGCGGGGTCCACTTATCTTGTAGGGGCTTATCATGGGGGCAATATAGAGATTCTGAGGTCCTCGCGCGCTTTTCTCGCGACCGGACCAGAGAAAATAGAGCGCGCCCCGTTTCGCCTGGAAGACGGTGCCGTCAATCGCGTACTCATCTTCTTCGGGGACCACAAGCCGCCCACGGTCAAGGTACGGTCCCTGGGGATCGGATGTTGTCGCTTCCAGCACAAACTGTCGCCGATTCGCATCGGGACCATCGGTTGCTGTGTAGTAGACATACCAGCGACCGTTCAGGAAGTGTACCTCGGGAGCCCAGACATGCTGGGAATTCGGCCCTTTTGCGGGCGCTCGCCAGATGGTGACTTTTTTGCCTGAATCCAGCCCGGTGATCGTCGTAGATCGCCAAATCTCGATACTGCGCCCAACCGTGAACGTGAAATAGTAGTAGCCGTCGCGATAGGTCAGCCAGGGGTCCGCCGCATCTCGTGAGCGGACAATGGGATTCGCGAACATCCCGTTCGGCAGAGCAACGGACGCAGTCGTGACCTGTTCTTTAGCAGGTGCCTGCACAGCTTTTTGCGCGGCACAGGCAGAGGACAGCAGCGCCACTGTCGCTATGGGAACAACGGCGGCAAACGCGGCGTGGCTGGCACGGTTAAAACACTTGTACATAACTTTCAATACGCTGATTTTCCTGTAGATAATTTGCTTATCGTCCGGCGACTCCGGTAAGCGAGATGCCTTTTATGATCTGCCGCTGAAACAGCAGGAAGGCGAGAGCGGCGGGTAATGCGGCAAGAGTGGCTGCCGCCATCATAGGACCGTACTCGGTGTTATAACGGCCCTGCAGTACGCTGATGCCAATGGGCAGTGTCCGCATCTCCAGGCTGTCGGTGAACAGAAGCGGTGCTTCGAAGGCATTCCAGGCCCCCATGAAAGTGAGGATGCCGAGAGCGGCCAGCGCAGGCTTGGCGAGGGGCAGAATGACGTTCCATAGGACACCCAGAGGGCTGCAGCCGTCCAGAACCGCGGCCTCTTCCAGCTCCTTTGGAATGTCGATAAAGAACTGCCGAAGCAGGAACACGCCGAAAGCACTGGCCCCCGCCGGTACGATGAGCGCGAGATACGTGTCGAACCAGCCGAGAGAGCGCACAATGAGATACGTCGGTATCAGAAGCGCCTGACCGGGCACCAGCATCGTCGCCACCAGAACGCCGAAAACTCGGTCACGTCCACGCCAGTGCAGACGCGCGAAGCCATAGGCCGCCAGCGTATCCACGACAAGCACCAGCCCGGTCACCCCGAAGGAGACGAAAAAACTGTTCGCCGTCCATCGCCAGACCGGAAACTCCTCCACGCGACTTAGAATATACGAATAGTTTTCCAGAGTCACAGGGCTTGGCAGCCATCGCAGTGATCCCAGCCCGGAAATGATATCCGACGCTGACTTCAGCGAGGTTGACACCATCCAGAGCAGAGGGGCGAGAAACAGCAGTGTCATCACGCTCAGGAAGCCGTAACGCAGCACATAGGGACCACGTCTCATATCGTGCCCTTCCCCTGCCGCTCTGCGTTAAAGAGGCGGAACTGAAAGGCGGTCATCACGAGGACGAACAGGAAGAGAAGATACGCGATAGCCGCACCATACCCGATCTCGTACTGACTGAAGCCCTGCTGGTACATGTAGAGAGCCAGTGTAAGACCCGAACGGGCCGGGCCGGAACCCGGCGCAAACAGGACGTAACTCTGTCCAAAGACCTGAAACGATCCCAGTACGGAAACCACAAGACAGAAAAGCAGCGTCGGACGCAGGAGAGGCCAGGTGATATGGCGGAAGCGCTGAGCATCGGACGCGCCATCGATTCGCGCTGCCTCGTGATAATCATCGGGAATATTGCCAAGGCCAGCGAGATAAAGAATCATGTTTGCCCCAGCCGTCCACCAGATCGTCATCAGCACGATGGAGGGCATCACCCATGCCGGGTTCGCGAGCCACGGAATCGGTTGATACGCGGGAATCCACGACATGCCCATGCCCCGAATCGCCTCCACAAACATCCGTAACGCGTGGTTGAGAAGGCCGACCTCGGTGTTGTAAAGCCACCGCCAGAGGACCGCGACGACGGAAATGGAAATGATTACCGGAAGATAAAGCGCGATTTTATAGAATGTCGCCCCGCGGCGAAGGCCGTTCAGCCCAAGTGCGAGCGCGAGCGACACCGCATTGCCGAATGGTACCGCCAGCACGACGAATAGGAGCGTGTTCCGAAGGGCGAGCCAGAAGATATCATCGGCAAGAGCCGCACGGTAGTTGGCTAGACCCACAAACGGATGGAGGTTTGCCAGCACATGCCAGCGGTGCAGTGACAGGTACAGCCCATACCCGACCGGCACTAGCAGGAAAACCGTGAAAAGTATCAGATGCGGCAGGACGAAAAGCCAGCCGGTTATGTCTCGTTTCGTCATGGGCGCCCCAGCACCTGATTTATACGCCGGTCAGCATCCGCGAACGCCTCCTGAGGAGACTCCCGGTTGAGAAGGACAGATTCGATGGCAGGGTCCACAAAAGGAAACAGGGCGTTCGCACGGGGCGAGGGCGGCTCGTAGACGACGTAACCAAGCTGGCGCGCGGCCTGTGCGGGCGCTTCCAGTCGGGCGAACTCCGGGGTGGCCCGTACATCATTTCGGGCAGGGACCTGACCGGCGGCAGCCCACTCCAGGCTGTTATCGGAAAGGAAACCCATCAATCGCCAGGCGTCTGCGGACGCCTCTTCGGAAATGCCTCGTGGCTGCGCGAGAAGATGAGAGCCTCCCCAAACGCCGGGCTGTGATCCG
>JAZKEA010000716.1:4527-7765 GCA_040387315.1 Armatimonadota bacterium
CCCCCACTCCAGTTCCTCCTGATTTTCCAGCGAAGAAAGCATGTAAATGCCCTCCATTGCCATACCTACCTTACCCTGGCGGAAAGCCAGCCAGGCATCGACGCCCTCCGGCGCAGGCGCAACATGATGTTCGTAGATAAGGCTGCGCATCGCCTTTCCCGCCGCGACGCTCTCCGGCGCGGACAGGGCGGCATGCTTCAGGTCCGGCGTCAGTATAGCTCCCCCGAACTGAGCGGTGAAGGTCACCAGGTTCGTCCGCTGCCACGTAAAGACAAATCCCCACTCAGCCGGTTTACCATTTGAAGCGGGTTTCGTGATCGCCTTCGTGGCACTCAGAAACTCCTCCCAATTCGTCGGGGGATGCGGAACTCCTGCCGCGCGAAGGAGAGCCTTGTTGTAATATAGACAGCTTGGATGCACATCCAGCGGCAGCGCGTACTGCCTGCCCTCCCAGAATGTCGCCTTCCAGGGAATCGGCGCGAACTTGGCTTCCGCATACCGATCCCCGGTGGCGGAATACAGCGCACCGAGCGGCTGCAGTGACTTGTAGTACGTAAATTCCGGCAGTCGGTTCGCGTGAATGACGCAGACATGCGGCGCTCCCCCATAGGCAAGCGCAAGCGTCAGCTTATCGTAGTACGTCCCCCACGGGATCAGCTGCATTCGAACCGCGATGTCGGGGTTCGCGTCCCGGAAACGCTGGACCATCCGTTCCATCGTCTTGCCGTCCGGTCCGGTGAAGCCGTTCCAGAAGTGCAGAACGCGACGTCCCTGCGCATCCCGCTCTTCACGCACCGCGCTGCGACGTCCCGCGCAGCCCATCACACCACCCGCGGCAATTCCGGCGCCAGCCCAAATCAGCTGGCGCCGTGTCATAGGTAGTTTTTCTGAGCGGGATTCAGTCATGTGTGTTTCGAACAGCGAACGATCCTGCTCTATTAGCGTGCGCCCGGCGCTTTGGCATTCGGCCCCATCTTCTGGCGATAGGCTTCTGCCTCAGGCGGCCCACCACGCGCCCCTGCCGGATTTGCGGTAACAGGTGCAGGCGGTACGGCTGCCGGGTTTCGACTGTTAGCGTAGGGGGCCGGAGTTTCGGCCGCCTTCTTACCGCATCCGAGATTCATTCCAGCAAGGAGACCTACGGACACCAGTGAGATAGAGACAAGTCGCGCTGCGACTCCGCATTTATTCATTGAGTTTTTCATTACGGTAGTTTCATCATGCAGCGGTCTTTTGACAGGCTGCCCGGATCGGTATAGGCGGCATCAAAATTCTGACGCCAGTAGGTCGGTGTCAGGGTGTCACCAAAGGGAGTCGCCTTGTCCGGTCCAATACGCTGCCATGTCGCGCCCCACGTCATCGCTTTGGCATGACCGTCTGCAAAGACATAGTTGCTGATACCGGCGTCACTCCCAGGGACATTTTCGCCTGGCTTGGTCCAGGTGGCGGCGCTGCGGCCAGAAATCGGGCTGTGACGGTCAAATGCCACCGGGTTGCTATTCATCCCACCTCCACCGGACGTGTTATGGCAGACAAAGGACTGCTGACCGGGTCCCGAGAGTGTCGAAACGTCGTTATAGTTCAGATCGCTGATGCCAGGCGTGCTTTCGACGATGAGGATAGCCTGCGCCGGCGAATCCAATTTGGAAACCGCTAGTGCATTGTAGATACCATTCTCCTGGTTGCTTATATTGTAACGATAGGACGTTGGTATCGGTCCCTTCTGATAAAGGGAATGGGCGGGATTGTTCGGTGGATCATAGGTTCTATCGACGGAATCCGAGGGGCACTTAAGAATCTGTACATTCTTCATATAAGGATAGATCGCCCCATCCCACCCGGTATCCGCGGGCATCCCCCAGCTCGGACCGCCAGAATATTCTTCGTCATTATAGAACCCTTTGGGTAAGGCTTCATCATGATCCTGTGCAAACATGGCAACCGCATTTGCCATCTGTTTGGTATTGGATAAGCACGAAGTTTGACGCGCTTTTTCTCGCGCCTTTGCAAAAACGGGAAAGAGGATGGCTGCTAAAATTGCTATTATCGCTATAACGACAAGCAGTTCGATCAAGGTGAAGGCGGCGCGGCCCTTGCCGTCAACACGATTTACGGGTGGTTTCATTTACTTATTCCTTACTAAAAATCGGAGCTTCGGAGACGCAAACTTCGACTGGATTCGCGCATCTGAATACTATCTACAAACGGTTATATTTAACGAGGTCGTGCGAACATGAGCCACGGCTGTGATTTTCAACCGTGGCTCTCTGGGATTGGCTTAAGGCGCTCTGTAACCGCAGCGGTCTGCGTAAAAAGCAGCGCCTGCCGATCCCGAAAAAAGCTGCCGCCACATGGTAGGGGTCACCATCTTGGAGCCGTCCTGAGTTTGCACATCGGGCCCAAGGCGCTGCCAGGTTGCTCCCCAGGCCATTGCTTTGGCATGTCCATCCGCAAAAACATAATTAGAGATACCCTGGTTACTGCCCGGCAAATTCTCCGGGGTTGTTTTCGTCCATGTGTTGCTGTTTCTGCCGGGAACAGGACTGTGACGATCAAAGGCAGCATTGTTGGTGAACACGTTACCGGGGGCATTGCAAACAAATCCACGGTTATCACCTTCCCAGGTAGAAAGCTGATTGTAGTTATCGCCGTTCGGATTACTTACCGCAACACCCGGTGTGCTTTCTGTGATCAGGATAGCGTCGGCGGGTCGATCCAGCATACTCAAATTCGTCGGGTTGAACGCCCCGAGCTGATTACTGGAATTGAAACGGTAGGATGTTGGCACAACCAGGCCCGTTAGCGGATTTCTTCCCGTCGGAGGGGTAGTATTGGAGGTGCCCGTGTATGTCCTGCCGACAGTGTCTGAAGCACAGCCGAAGACGGCCACGTTCTTGAGGTATGGGTAAATCGCCCCGTCCCAGCCAGTATTTGATGTCATTCCTGTCGGACCGTCGATAACATCGTTAAACGACGCCTTAGGCAGAAATTCATCGTGGTCCTGCGCGAACATTGCCACCGCCTGCGCCATCTGCTTGGTGTTTGACAGGCACGCGATCTGCCGTGCCTTTTCGCGCGCCTGGGCGAAAACGGGGAAAAGGATGGCGGCCAGTATGGCGATAATCGCTATAACCACGAGGAGCTCGATCAAGGTAAAGGCTCTGCGACTCTTGTTCGAAGGCTGACAGGTCATTAAATACATTTAGTTCCTCCAGGAAAGACATCGGATACTTGCATA
>JAZKEA010000716.1:7775-12149 GCA_040387315.1 Armatimonadota bacterium
CAGGAAAAAGGATTGCGGCGAGGATCGCTATTATCGCTATCACCACGAGCAGTTCGATCAAGGTGAAAGCGGAGGTTCTGCTCCGTGCGAACGTGCGCTTTCCCGTACCATTAGCAGTCTTCGAGAGTGGCTTCATTACGTACTCCTTCAATTTTTAACGACTGGGACATTGCGGGGATTATCTGCTATTCTTTCCAGTCAATGGGCGACGCATAGCGGCGGCTCGATTCGCGAACCCGGAGCGCTGTGGGAAATACATGATGTCGCGCCGGAATTTCCGGCTTATCGCCGGAATCATCCCGAAGCGAATTGATCCGCTCCAGCAGCATCGAAACCGCGTCCTGACACATCTTCTCCAGG
Source organism: Armatimonadota bacterium (assembly GCA_040387315.1). Taxonomy (GTDB): domain Bacteria; phylum Armatimonadota; class Armatimonadia; order Armatimonadales; family Armatimonadaceae; genus JACMJB01. The sequence continues at coordinate 8,136 of JAZKEA010000716.1, forward strand.
GGATACGCGATGCTGGTAATAGGCACATCCATCTGTTCCGCTATACCGAGACCGTCACAGCCCACGAGGGCGATATCCTGGGGGACCCTCAGACCCTTACGTCGAAGGCCCATCATCGCGCCTATAGCGGTCATATCGTTAAAGCAAAAAAGCGCATCAGGCCGATCTTCCGGTCGCTCGCAAGCGATCTGTTCTGCAAGACAGCGGGCAGCTTTTGGAGTATGGGCGGCTCCCGGATAGGCATAAATGCAGGGTTCCAGACCCGCGTCCGCAACTGTTCTGCGATACTCGTTTCCCCGCGGATCGCCAAAACTCTGCACGAAGGACTCCGGTACCAGATAGCCGATTTTCCGAAAGCCCTGATCGATCAGATGTTTCAGCGCCTCTTCAACCCCCACATCAAGGCCCGCTTCCACACTGTCACAGCCATCGATCTTATAGCCGAGGATCACCACATCTGGGACCTTGGACGACTTCTGCAGCCAGTCCCGTATCTCGGTGATGGACTCACTCCAGACGAGGAGACCGTCCACCTGGCGGGAAAGGAGGGTCTGGAATAGGTGAAAGTCGCTTACTTCGCCGTGGCGACGCATCGCGAGTACGCTTTCATATCCCGCTCGTTCCAGTTCGGTATTGCAGAGGGATACAAGATGGGCAAAAAACGGGTTTTCGAGTTCGCCGACCAGAAGCCCGATGACCTGGCTGCGGCGCGTACGAAGCTGCTGCGCGGCGCGATTGGCGCGGTAGCCTAGCTTCTGCGCGACGTCCGCCACCCGCTGACGCGTTTCTTCCGAAACACGCGTGCTTCCGCCGGTACCATTCAGCACATGGGAGGCCGTGCTTTGATGTACCTGTGCCTGCCGGGCTATTTCACGCAGAGTGGCTTTCACGTCTTCCTCGACTGCCTTCATCACTTCCAAAAGCCATCAATCTATGATGACCGAACGTTCGGTAAAGAAATGATAGCCCTGTTTTGCGTTTGATGCAATGGGTTTTTTGCGAATTTCTTCCGTCAGTCGAGAGACACTGTTTGAAACGGGGAAGTGTCTGGGGCGCCGTCGGTCAGATGCAGGGTTCGGGCAGTGAGATCCATGACAACGGCGGTCACGGTCGTGTAGTGCATCTCCGGTGGCTCTGCGGGGTTGCGGTGGCGGCAGATACCGAAGGGATCATCCTGTCGGTCGCGGAGCGCTTCCTGAATCGTGTCGATTGTCAGTGGCAGCCGGTCGTGAAGAAGTTCCGAGAGGCGCTGCGAACGACGCTGCGAGAAGATACGGCGGTCATTCGGCGCTTCCTTGATGCCAAGGGCATCGGGATCGGCAAAATGATTGGCATGCGTCAGGCAGCCCGCCCTATCACAGCCTAGGAGATTGATTTTGTCCGGGGCTGCTTCCACATCAACAACCTTGTCAGGAATCTGCGCCAGCAGAAAATTTGTCGAGCAGGAGCGGGTCTCGCCTGAGATAACCATTCGGGCATCATCCAGCGTTCGACAGCGAAGTATCTCCCAGCAGCGAACATGAAACGGCTTAGCAAGGCGTGACCAATCATCATCGACCGTAGTCATTCCATTGATGCAGAGACCTAACCCTTCCGAGTTCAGCCCTATCTTCGCGCCGACAATACCGGATTCGGTATAGGCGAGAGTCTGGAAGCCATCCTGATCGGTCGTTTGAAGAACTGCCCCCTGAACTTCCGGAATCCAGTCCCAGTTCTGCCCTATGAGGAGATGTCCGGAGGCAGTCGCTTCAGGGCGTACGGCGAAAGCGGTGCAGCCATCCGCGACTCCTTCAGATTTCGTTGCGGCTGCGACAATGGCATTTTTTCCAAACTGGTAATACAGGATCTCGTAACGGACATTCAGAGCAACGATATCGCCAAAGTCAACGCCACTTCCCTCGGCGACCCCCTGCATCCCGGCATAGTACGACGGATTTTGCCGTGAGATGGCTGCCCCATACTGATCCGCAATTCGAAGGACTTCCGCCCGCCGCAGCCCAACCTCCCGCTCAAATCGCTCAAAGTACAGCGCGACATTGAACCGCACCCGGTCTTTCAGGACCCGGCCATGTTCTAAACCCTGTTGATGGGGCGTTCCACTCAGCGGCACGATGGGAAGCGTCACAATTAGACCCTTTCGCTTTCCGCGAATTGTTTTACCAGCATAATCCATGCAGGCTGCCTGACAAAGCCAAGCCGCTCGTTGATGGAGAGCATCGCATGATTTGTCGTCGCGTTCTCCGTACGAATAACCGTGGTGCCGATAGAGGACGCGAAATCAATGATTTTAAGCTTTAGTGCCAGAGCAATCCCTCGCCCTCGGAAATCACGAAGCACTCCGGTCAGACCGGTCTCAAGCTCGCGGTCACTTTGCCGCTTTGATACCTCGCTCGACCCGACAAAGCGCCCCGACGCGCGATCAATAGCAATCATCACGCCATCGGGCAAGAAGTTCGGGCTCTCCAGAACCTGCTCCTGGAAGCGCGCAAACGGTGGCGGCGTCAGCGGAACCGTAGAGGGGACATCCAAAAAGGTTTGCGACATCAGTTCGTAAAACTTTCGGTCTCGGTCCGGGTCGCTGGTCAGATCGGCAAAGGACCGTATATCGATGCCCTCTTTATCGGGCCTCGCCCGTGCTTCCTCCCACGCGCAACTATCGAAAGCAGCCACCTCCAGACACGACTCCCACTCGCGCATCTCCTCGACGAAACCACGGTCTTCTGCGAAGCGTCTGCCCCTATTCCAGTCTTCGCGGACGCTTACATGGAGAGCCATGGGTTCCAGGAGAGTAAGGTCGCTCATCACGGTGTCATAAAGTGCCCTGCCGTAACCACTGCCCTGATCGTCCTGCCGAACCGAGACACCGATATTAAATCGCCGCGGATCATACGCCCAGGAGGACTGCCCATAGTAGGCGAAACCGACAGCCTTCTTCGTGCCCTCGAATTCTGCGATCCACCGATTCCGCAGACATTTGGGATCACGCCGTTTTTCCGCATCCCTCAGTTCCTCGACGGTGACAGGGTGTTCGGGGGTGATTTCGTTCCGTATAGATACGACGGTGGCATAGTCCGCTTCATCACTGTGGCTGAATGGTCGAATCCGCAAACCCATGACGTTTTATCCTTCTGCAGCAGGCGGTAGTTCCAGATTTTCCAGAGCCAATCAATTTTCCGTCTTAAGCGTCTTCGCATACGCGATCCAGGCTGGTTGTTTGACAAATCCAAGAGCCTCGTTGATAGAGAGCATCGCGCGATTTGTCTGCGCGTTCCACGTTCGAATCTGGGCACAGCCGTAGTTCTTCGCGAAAGTACACGCCCGAACCTTCAAAGCGGTTGCAACTCCCCGTCGGCGATACTCCCGCCGAACCCCGGTCGCGCCGACATTCAGGTCTGTGCTGCCGCCTTCCTTCCACAGGGCAGATTCGCCGACAAATGTGTCACCGTCAAGGGCAACGAACCAGGCTTCCGGTAAGAAGTTGGGACTCTGCAGAGAGTTCTTCTCCCAGTGTTCAAATGTCGGCTTCGTCAGTGTATCCGGAGCCGGCATATCCAGAACGACGGTCCAGTCCAGGTCAAATAGTTTTTGTGCCCAATCCGGGTACAGCGTCTTAAGTTCGGCAAGGGTTCGGATGGTGATTCCCTGAGATGCGAGTGTCGCTTCGGCCCCGGCAAAACCCTCCGGATCAAACGCCGTCATGTCGAGACGAGACTCCCAGTCGCGCATCTCCTCGACGAAATTCCGTCGGGCGAGAAATTCCACCGTCCGAGTTTTGTCCTCGCGAGTCATTGTTCGCAGCAGAATGGGATCATAAGGATCCAGTGCGCTGACAACCTTGTCGTAGAGGCGTGCCCCTATTCCTGTGCCCTGGTGCTCCGGAAGCACGCTCACGCTCACGTGAAATTTGCGGGGATGATACATATCGACCATCTGATCATAATACGCATAGCCGACGACCGATGGCTGCCCCGTTGACGAAACGATCTCCGCGATAAAACGGGCATGCTGGCACTT
>JAZKEA010000716.1:12159-12931 GCA_040387315.1 Armatimonadota bacterium
AGTCATGAGCCGCGAACGGACGGACTGTAACAGCCGTATCAGCAGGCCGTAAAGGGGAATCGATGGATATCGGATGCATTGTAATACCTCTTTTCAGCGACAAGTTGCCAGGGGGTGCCCAGAGTCATTCCGTTGCCTCTATCTCCGCAGGAACAACGCCTGCTAAAGAAGATCCCTCGATTCGAGGTGCCGCACCTTGACGGAAGCCCGGTGTTAGGCTAAAATTCGCGTATTCCTGAGCCTTTTCATTCGCATTGCTTCCGAGAAATAGCGCGACGAAAACGATAGACCAGTTTACTACTTGCACGCTTCACCCAACGGACTAACGACCGTCCCTAACACCCCAGATACCGCCGACGCTTTGTCGGGGGGCGGGCGTTCCACGCCCGAAAGTGTCGGTGTAAACGCCACCACGGAAAATACGTTGATAAGCTGGCGAATACATCGCCTCCGGCAAAACCCGCGCTTATTACCCCTTGTTGCCCTTGCCTACGGAATCGGCCTGTTTTTCTGGCTGAATCTGTTCCCCCACCCCCTGACGCTCCTGCTGCCGCTAGGCGCACTCACTTCCGCCATGGCGGAATATCTGTTCCCCATCTCCTATCGCCTGACAGATCGCGGTGCCTATTCGAACTGCTTCCTTTCGCGCCTGTACCTTGCGTGGCCCGACGTAAAACGCGCCCGCTATGGAGATGACGGGGTCTTTCTCTCCCCGCTTCTGCATCCTTCGCGGCTGGACACCTTCCGTGGCCTGTGCCTGTCGTTTGCGGAC
>JAZKEA010000716.1:12941-14842 GCA_040387315.1 Armatimonadota bacterium
TGGTTCGCCGATGTCGTCAGGAAGCCCGCGTGTCCCCGGATGGCTCCCAATGAACTGGGACACCCCACTGCCGGAAGCTGACCGTGAGAAACTGCTGGAGGATTTTGCGGGCGCCGTTACAAAACGCGGCCTTCAAACCCCGGTTATCTTTGGGCTGGAGATGCACCGTCCTCTCGCCTTCACAGCATCCCAGAGTATTGTCGTTTTAGGGCCGATGCTGGCCCCACTGCTCGGCATCGAACGCCTTGAAAACGTCTCCCGTCTGCTCCAGGAACCGGGCATTATCGACCAGCTGATTGAGCGTATCGATCAGAAGTCCCGGACGCACACGTAATCGAAGGACTCGTAAGCGAAGTATAAATTATGGACCATGCAACGCCTGCGGCGCGCGTTTTTCTGCTGGTAGCCTCGGCAATCATTATTTTGATGGTGGTTCTGGCACAGCGCGGGCGCAAGTTTTATATTCGGCGCATTCCCGGCCTCACCGCGATCGATGAGGCTGTGGGGCGGGCGACGGAAATGGGCAGACCTATCCTAGCCTCTATCGGTCTGGGTGGCCTGGACGCGCAGACCGGAATCATTACCCTGCAGGCGCTTGCTATCGTCTCTTTTATCGCGGAAACCTCCGCCCGCTTTGGAAGCCGATTGCTCGTACCGATGCGTGATGCGTCCCTGGTCCCGATCGCCGAGGAATCAATTCGCGACGCCTATACTCGGGGAGGCCGTCCGGAAGCGTTCCACGATGACGATGTCCGGTTCCTCGCGGATCAGCAGTTCGCCTATGCCGCTGGTGTCGCAGGGATTATTAACCGGGAAAAGGTCGCCTCGATCTTTCTGTTCGGCTACTTTTACGCGGAGTCCCTGATCATCGCCGAGAACGGCAACCGCGTTGGGGCCATTCAGGTAGCGGGGTCACCATCGACCACACAGATTCCCTTTTTCATCGCGGCCTGCGACTACGTAATCATAGGCGACGAGTTTTACGCCGCGACTGCTTACCTGACCCGCCAGCCGACCCTTCTCGGCGCAATAGTCGGTCAGGATATCGTGAAGGGACTCGTTCTCGCTCTGATTATCCTGGGCGCTCTGCTTACCAGTTTTGGGGTACCGCTCATGGAAAACCTGTTCGCGGACAAAGCAGTCCCTGTTAGTCAGTGGCTGCACACCGCCGCTGCCACAAAGGGAGGCAGTTAGTCCGTCATGTTTACCCCCAAGCACGGCCCCGCGTTGATCGGCTATATCGCGGGAGCCCTTATTGTCTCCGGGATTCTATTCTTTGCTCTGACTCTGGTTCCCGTCAAATTCCGCAAACCGCTCATTGCCGCCATCACATTTCTGGCCGGTCTGTATTACGTGCTGGAATTTTTCCTTCCGGTCGGTACGGAAGGAGCAACGGAGGGGCAAAACTTCCTGACACCTTACGTAACCACGGTCTCACAGATAAATCAGGTACTTCTGTCCTTTGCAGGGGGTGTCGGTATCTTCTCGCTGCTTACCGTGCATACCCGGTCTATCGTTCGCCAGCGTACCGGTTGGGGATTTTCCCTGACCCTGCTTGCCGCGCTGTTCAGCATCGCGATCTTCGGCTTTTTGAAGGAGTATAGACCCAACTCCTACAATGCCGGAGTCTACAGCCTTTTATTTAACGGTGGCTTGAAGAACCTGCAGGCCGCGATGTTTTCTATCATCTCGTTCTATATTGTGTCCGCTTCCTACCGCGCTTTTCGGATCCGTTCGGTCGAAGCTACCCTTCTGCTGGCGTCAGCCTTTCTCATCATCATGGGACAGGTTCCTCTGGGGCAGGCGATCACCGCATGGCTGCCGACCGAGGGGTTCGCCTCGTCGTTTCGGCTGGAGGTGATCCGTGACTGGATTCTGACGCGCGTCAGTTCCCCGGCTCT
>JAZKEA010000716.1:14852-18499 GCA_040387315.1 Armatimonadota bacterium
GGCGGCGGCACGCCTTTTTGAGGGCGACGTGGAGGCGGTCGAACTGGGGCTCGGAGTCGGTCTTCTCTCCACTGCAATTCGCCTGTGGCTTTCGTTGGAGCGCGGCTCCTACTTCGATAAGGAAGTCTGAGACCCTTATGAACCTACTGAACCGCCTGCAGTCGATTGATAACCGTCTGCTGTATCTGTTTCTGGCGCTGGTCGTCTCCATCCCGTTGATCTTTACAATTCCGGCAGGCAAAGCCGTGGTGCTTCCCCAGTCGCAGAGCTTTTTCAAGGCAGTAGAGCGTATGGCGAGCGATCCCGTCGAGCAGAAAAAGCTGGTGATCTTCAGCTTTTCCTTCTCCGCTTCCACGGCAACCGAGAACCTGACCCAATCCGAAGCCGTCATGCGCCATCTGATGGCGCGCAAGATGAAGATAGCTCTCTTCTCCTTCAGCGATCCGCAGGGACGGGACCTTGCGCAGTCCCTGGCGGAACGGCTGGCCCCGGAATACGGCTACGAGTACGGGCGAGATTACGTTAATTGGGGATTCAAAGCGGGTGATGCCGGTCCAAACCTGAAATCACTGTCCCGAGACATACCGGGAACGATTGGTAAAGACATCAAGGGAACACCGATCGCTCAGATACCGGTCATGCAGGGAATCCGATCTGTAGGTGACGTCGCGATGGTGATTGAGATCGCCTCCGTGTCGTCTATCGAGTACTGGCTTGGCTACTTCGCAGCGACCGGCAAGAGCCGAATACCGATCACCTACGGATGTACCGCCGTTATGGCTCCGGAGGCATTTCCCTTTCTGAAATCGGGGCAGATTTCCGGCCTTCTGAACGGTCTTACGGGCGCGGGTGAGTATGAAGCGCTGATCATGAAAGCCGGATTCAGCAAGCAGCCGGGATTCGGTTCTCGTGCATCAGCTTCCCTGTCCTTCGCGCACTTCCTTATCGTCCTTTTGATCGTTATCAGCAATGTCAGCATGTTCGCACTGCGCCGCCAGCAGGCAGCGGCGGCAGGCCGGGAGGCACGGTAACCAGATGCAAAACCTTTTCCGACCGGACAACATCGGCGTCATTGCGACATGGATCGGCGCGATTTGTACGCTGGGTCTGTACTCTATCCTGTACCGCGAAAACAAAGTATTTCGCTTCTTCGAGCATCTATTTATCGGTCTGGGTGTCGGATACGGACTTGTCATCACGTGGACCGATGTTCTAAAGCCGCGCTGGTGGGACCCGATGGTGGCCGAGGGGCATTGGTGGTGGGCGGCGGCGATTCCCGCCGGTCTGCTCTTCTACACCGTTTACTCCCGCCGAAACGCCTGGATGAGCCGTCTCATCTTCGGGTTCTTCTTCGGGCTGACCGCTGGGCAGGCATTTCAGCGCTATGCCGCCGTCCAGTTCCCGCTCATCCGGTCCGCAGTAAATGCACCTCTGATCAATCCGCCCGAGGTAAGCGCTCCCGGCGCGTACTGGATGACACCCTTCTCCGCGCCGCTGAATAACTTGATCGGCCTTATCATCGTGGTGTCTGTGATGAGCTACTTCTTCTTCTCGTACGAACAGAAGAATAAGGCAGTGGCAGGGACATCCAAACTTGGCCGCTACCTCTTAATGTTTGCCTTTGGAGCTATCTTCGGGTCAACGATTATGGCTCGCCTGTCGCTGCTTATCGGAAGGCTTTATTTTCTTTTGCATGACTGGCTGCACCTGGCAAGTTAATGACGGTCCGACTTCATTCCATAACCCATTGGCAGGACCCCACTTTGCCAGACGTTCTCGATCTGTACCAGACGAGTTTTCCGGTGAACGAGCAGATGCGACTGTCCTGGTGGGTTCATCTGCTGAATGAGCTCTCGTTCCCTTCCCCATCCGCCCAACCGGAGCGGCTTCTCTACGCGGCAGTCGGTGACCCGGCGGGCGAGGTTATCGGATTTGCCTGTTGCGAAGTGCATCGAGACGCGGGAATTGCCTATTTGATATACATCGCCACGCGGGAGGACCTTCGTGGTCAGGGTATCGGGGCGATCATCTACCATCAGGTTATTGATGAACTTCTCAGCCACAAGAATACCGAAATCGTGTTGTTCGAGGTAGAAATACCCGAAGCGGTCGCTCAAACCTCGTCCGATGCTCTGCGACTCGCACAGCGACGTATCGCCTGGTATCAACGGCAGGGAGCCCGCCTGCTGGAGGGTGTCCGGTACACGCAAACCGTGGGATGGCAGAACCCTCTGGAAATGCAGCTAATGCTGCACAGCAGGACGCCGGTCACACCGGAGCAAGCTTTCGCCGCCGCCTCGCGTTTGTTCGGCAACAATATTATGGTAACCGGGACGCTGAATCTAACTCCTTAACACCCGTTCGTTATAAATTACTGGTATTCGCCCAAATAAACCGAATTTCGTCACGTAAATCCGCAACTTAATCGTACACTATACGTAAAGTAAGGAAGAAATGAGCGGATCTACGACAAGTTTGCCCGAACAGGGCAGCGGTGAGCGTGAGCGATTGGGTCGGTTCGCTCTTCTAGGGGTTATCGGTCGCGGAGCATCTGCCACCGTCTACGAGGCTATGGATACTCGTATGGAACGCCCTGTTGCGCTCAAGGTGCTGTCGTTTGACCCCCTTCTCTCCTTGGAACAGCGGCAGCGCCAGATTGACCGGTTTGAGCGCGAAGCGCGAGCGGTCGCACGACTGTCCCACCCGAATATCGTTTCCGTATTTGACGTGGGCGAGGAAGATGGTAAACACTTTCTCGTTATGGAACTGCTCAGCGGGGTGACGCTTCGGGAGCGAATCGACCAGGGCGGACCGATTGCCCTCGGCGAGGCGACATCTATTGTCGAGCAGATAGCCGGCGCTCTGGACTGCACCCATGCCGAAGGGATCGTTCACCGGGATATCAAGCCCTCGAACGTACTGCTTCTGCCGGATGGTCGGGTCAAGATGCTGGATTTTGGCATCGCGCGTCGAGGCGAGGACGCGACGGTGACCCACGCGGGAACACTGATCGGCTCTCCCGCCTACATGTCCCCGGAACAGGGGCGAGGAGAACACGCTTCCCCGGCATCCGACATCTGGTCCCTTGGCGCCCTTTTGTACGAGATGCTGACCGGCAATTCACCGTTTGGCGCGTCCAATGTGGCAGCCGTACTGTACAAGGCGGCGTACGACAAGCCGGAGCCGCTTCCCGACGATGCCGCCCCTGCTCAGAAAGTCATCGATCACGCGCTTGCCAAACAGCCGGAGGAGCGGTATGCCACCGCAGGGGCGATGGCTATAGCACTGCGATCAGCCGTGGAATCGTCTTTTTCTGATGTGGATGTGAAAGCAAAGATCTCTTCAGAAGATCGAACCACAAAGCTTTCGTTACAGGACGCCGCGAAGGGGGCATTCATTCCCGCGTCTGCAAAATCGACTATAGAGAATGAGTTGTTGCCTTCGCTGGTTTCGGGGACCATCGAAAGATCCCCTGCACCCCGGTCTCGCCTCGCGGATGCCGGCGTGTTGGTGGCCTGGTGTGCTGTCGGCGCAGCGGCGCTCGGTATCGTGACTGTTCGCCTGCGGCAGACAGTCTCGCCTGTATCGCCGATACGCAGTGCTAAATCATCACCTTCGGTGGTGACCAATATCGTAACAGGAACGCC
>JAZKEA010000717.1:0-3169 GCA_040387315.1 Armatimonadota bacterium
CGCTCTGTTCAAACGGGACTGTAGGGTGCCGGTGGGTATATCGAGTAGCCGTGCCGCGTCCCGGTAGGCGAACTCTTCCGTGTAAACGAGCACGAACGCCTCGCGGCAACCATCGGGGAGTGCGGCGATAGCTGCTTGCAACTGTCGACCCGTTTCTTCACGGGTCAAATGCGCGAGCGGATCATCACCTGGCGGGGCGGGCGCATTCTCATATGCGTTTTCATCATCGGCGAAATCGGGGCGACCTGAAGCGCGACGGCCGGCACGGTATTTGTTGACGGCGATGCCGCAAAGCCACGTGGCGAATGCGCCCGATTCACGCCACGAGGCTAAAGAGCCGAACGCCGTAACAAAGGTTTCCTGGGACAGGTCCTCAGCCTCGTCGGGGGCGGCTCCCAAGCGGCGGAGCAGGTTATACACACGGAGCGAATGGCGGCGAAATAAGGCGTCGAACGATTTCCTGTCTCCGGCGCGGGCGCGGTGCGTGTACCATAGGTCAGGTATAAACGGCATCGGGTTGCTTTTCAAGCTCCTTCGCCTTTTGAGTGTTTCAATTCCTGTGTTTTGGTCGCACCGCACGAGTTATTTTCCTTAGAAATTTCACCTGGTTTGATTTTTAAGGAAAAGACGTTCCATTCAAACGAATCCGCAACTAAACGTCAGGAAAAAAGATCCGCAATGCAATCACCCATTGATGTGTCGATGACGGCTGCCGAGGCGGACACCAGCAAGGAGCAACCTTTGGGAACGTCGCTGATAATGCGCTCCAGACCAGCAACCGACGTACACCGCATTCGCACCGGTGACAACCGCACACACGTTGCCTTAGAGTTGGTCGCGACGTCGTTTTGCGTTTTGTGCGTTTTGCCGCCAGCTCCTTGCCCAGCGGAGCCCATCCGGTCGGTCCTTCTCCGCTTCGACAGCGGCAGCTTCATACCAGCGAACCGCCTGATCCAGCAGTGCAAGGGCTCCTTCCGAAGTAGAGGCAATACGCCGCGGATCTTGCGGGTTGATCGAGTGCAGCCCCCCCGCAAAGTAGTAGGAAGCTCGCGCCGCCGCCGCTTCCTCGGCTAGCGAAGCGCGATGCCCCCTGTAATCCAGCCCCTTGCGGGCAGGGGCCGAATCGTAGGTCGTGTCTCTCGCAACCCGGGGCAAAGGGACAGTGATATTAAGTTTTGCGGCGACGACATCCACACCCCGGTTGCTCCGAAGTTCTGGAATATACTCGAGGCTTTCGGCCCTAGCAGTCACCCAGAGGGAAAGCGTCTCTGGCAGTGGTTCCCCGACCTTAAGCGGCTTGAGAGGAACAAAGTACCAGTCGCTATGCCCGCTCATTCCCAGGGGCCTGTCCACGGAAAGGAACAGGCGTCCCCTCTCATCCTGGGCATAACGATCACCGGGATAGGGGCTGCCTTCCGGCGTGATCCCAAGCGAGATGCCCGTCAGTGAGTAGTTCTCCGGTTCTCGGCCCAGCCATCCGCGAAAGCGCAGGTGTACTGTCCCGTCTGAATCCATTTCAATGGCGTTCCCTGAGAAGGTCAGGCCCCTGTCACTTGCTGTTCCAGCGGACCCAGCGGACGCGGCTGCCGCGATACCCGGCTTCTCCTCAAGATCGATTACGGTTGCCGTCGCGGTTGTGGGAAGTGTCGTCAGAGCAGTAGGCAGCGCCTGATTGTAGTCGGCGTTCAGCAGTGCCTGTGTCCAGGTCTTATCGACGGGATCCCGGCCTGGTTCCGCCATGGAGTAGGGACCCGTTTTTTAGCGTGTCTGGAGGATCTCGACGACTCGCGATTTCCACCGTCATGCGCGCCGATTCCCGGATGTTGCCAAAGATGGTCCCCGGTGCGTTCAGCAGGATTGTACCGTCGCTTTGCTCCTTGTACGGGTTAAAGGGGTTAGACGGGAAACTTCCCCAAGCGTCGCCACCCCCAATACCGACCAGAAATGCCCTGGATTGATTTGCCAGCGATCTACCGGTTTCCATCAGGGTTTGAGAGGGCATTTTCAATACGACCGGCCGAGGACGATTTGCCGTTCCGCCGGCAGGAAAAAGGCGCATCCGCTGCTTCCCGTCGTCGATAAGAATTTCTTGCCCGATCTGCTCGCGATAGAAAAAGGGGGAGCGGCGCCCCCATACCTCCCAGCGTACCTTCCGTCCGTCCTGAATCCGCCATCCGACAAAGTGCCAGGTCTTTGCTCTCTGAACTGCAGCCCGTACATCCGAGACGGCAAAGCGGGACAGGTAGCGCGGTCCCACGAGAAGAAATGCGACCACAACCGCGGCTATCGCGCCAGCAAAGGTTCGTCGAAGCAGGGTTCTCTTCTTTTCCATTGCGTGACCTGGCATTTGACGTGGAGCATGCTCTGGCAGGCTTTGAAGAGTGCGGCTTCGTAGCGTGGCGGGCGGTGTGGCGATGGGCAAGGACTGCGACAAATTGTTGAGGCGAGCGAGGTCACGCCGGAAAGCCCGGCAATCGGCGCAGCGCAAGAGGTGCAGCAATAGTGGCGCACCCAGTCCGCTTTGGTTGTTCGTCCTATGGCAGAGGCACTCTTGCATCTCGTCACAGTGCTCCTCACAGTGTCTGGTCTGCATGACTTACTCCTTTCGGGGAGGATTCAGGGGAAGGTAGCGTGGCGTAGGTCGGAGCGTCCTGGGGTAAAGTCTCGTTCAGGAAGGGAGACATTGCAGCTCGAAGCAGCTGCGTCGCCCTCCACAGCCGGGACTGTACGGTACCGAGGGGAATGCCGAGCAGCGTAGCGGTTTCTGCGTAACTCATCCCCTCGACACGTATCAGCAGATAGGCATCGCGAGCAGCGTCCGGAAGAGCGGCAATCGCTGTATCGAGAGCCACTTCGGCTTCCTGACCGGCACAGTAGAGGAATGGGTCTTCGGCTGCCGCTGTCGAAGACGGAATACGATCCCCGTTTAAAGAGTGTGTGACCGGTGTATGCCGACGCTGGGCGATATATCTCCGGTAGGCGATGCCACAGAGCCAGGTTGAGAAAGCGCCCTCGCTACGCCAGCCGCCGAGCGCCTGGTAGGCTGCGAGGAACGTGTCCTGCGTCAGATCTTCCGCTTCGGCCGCACTACCGGTGAGACGGCGTAGAAAGTTAAAGACGCGCGGGACATGCCGGTCATAGAGGCGGTCGAAAGCGCCGCCGTCGAAGA
>JAZKEA010000718.1:0-1123 GCA_040387315.1 Armatimonadota bacterium
CGCCCGCTTTTGACGAGGGGCACGTCCACGTGGCCTCGGACTTGGATGGCCGCGAAGCCCGCCTGTTCTTCAGGCGGGCGACCAGGCTCCGTGGTGGCATCCGCTTCGACCACGGTTCGGCCGTCTAACAGAGCCGTGAGTAGCGATTGGCCGAAAGCGGCGACGGGATAACGCCCGGCTAACGATTGAACCCCGGCCGTGTAGTCCTGTTCGACGATGTATTCGTTGCCTCGAATCTCGAAATAGACGACCCTTGCGGCTGCAAGATACTCACCCAGAAGTTTGCTGGCGACGGCTTGGACTGCAAGTGGATCGTCGAGCGGCCGCAAAGCTTCGGACATCCGAAGCTCGAGTGCCTGCCGGTCCTCGGCCTGACGGCGCTCGGTGATGTCCCCGACGATGCCTAGCATTTCATCGGCGTATCCGGCAGCGTCCGTTCGCACGAGGCCTTTCATCCAGATGTGCCGAACCGCACCGTCGACACGGCGGATACGGCATTCGGCGAACCAGGCCGAGCCGGTGTCCACCGCTCTCTGAAAGTCGTCTTCTACGGCCGCGCGATCCGCCGGGAGGACATGTTCGAGAAACTTCTGGAACGTCCAAGCCGGTACGAGCGAGTCGTAGCCAAATATCTGGTCGTGGCGGAGCGTGCGTTTCGTCGTGCGATCGGCGAGGTTCAGAGACCACTGACCGAGATCCGCGGCCGCGAGGGCGAAATCCAGCTGGTCCTGCCGCACGCGCAACTGTCTCTCCGTTTCCTTTCTTTCGGTGACATCGCGCGTCGTCCCGGCCACTGCTTCGACCGCGCCATCGGGCCCGATGATCGGAACGAAGATGTAGTCATACTGCCGCCTCCCGTTGGTGCCGTTGAATGGCACCTCACCACGAATCGGCAACCGCGTTCTCGTGACCTGGTCGATCTCCCTGTTGTGCATGTCGGCATGCCACGGTTCATACCCGATCTCCAGGAACGTCTTCCCTATCGCGCCTTCACGGCCGCAGCCCCACATGGCAATGAGGGCATCGTTTGCATACAGCACACGGTGATCGAGGCTGAAAACGTATACGAAGTCTGGAGTGCTGCTGAGCACGGCATCGAGCACGCGCCGATCCCCTTCTGAAG
>JAZKEA010000718.1:1133-1776 GCA_040387315.1 Armatimonadota bacterium
CTGTGGTGAGGCGAGGTCTTTCATGGCACTCCCCCTCTCGAAGGGTTACTCCAATGCATTCGCTATGCACCAAAAGAAGTCAATGTGCGACGTCTAACGGGTTCGGGATGTATTGCAGCAGCCGAGCTTGGCCCACACGCGCGCCGAAAAAGCCGCATGTCAACCTTTCAATCTGGCTTCCCTTCAGCCGTACCGTCAGTCACCAGCAAGGCAAGGATGTCCTGCGCGAATTGCGCAGTCCGATGCTGCTCTTCAGCTTCATCCCTCGAACTTTCAAACGTGCCGTTCGCTACGCGGAGGCCTGCCCACTTGGCAACCTGTTGCGGCGTCGCGCTGACGAATGCCATCTTCCAGCTGCCAAAGATTGCCTCCGGAACTTCGCCCTCCCTCAGGATGAGGACACCTCCATGGCGCACGTCGCGCTGTATTTTGGCCATCAGCTCCTGTACTCGAGCGTTGTCACCTTCGAGGACCTGCAGAAATATTCCGTCCGCATACACGAGTGCACCAGTAACGCAATTGGCAGCGTTGCTGCGTCTGGCATGGTCGAGGAGTTCCTCCAGATCGTCGGTCTGCATCGGAGTCGCTGCTTCGGAGTAATAGACGATCTGATATGTCATGAAAGCATCCTATCCGAATGCAT
>JAZKEA010000719.1:0-4201 GCA_040387315.1 Armatimonadota bacterium
ATTCCAGAGCGCGACTTTCTGACCGTACGTCCGAAGCTCGACCGTGTGACTGCCGAGGGCATCAGGGATCATCGCGGACGGCGTGTTATCGCCGGGCGCGTAGAGCGCAGAGCTTAAAGCCACCGGTGTCGGCGCGTACTTCGCCACCGTCACAAAGACCCGCATATCCACGGTGATCGGGTCGGTGAAGGTATAATCCACACGGACATCGGTGATTTCGGCGACCGGAACCGTGATAAGATCGACGGGTCCTGCAATACCGCACGAGATCAGCTCCGGTCCCCAGTCCCAGCCGAACATATACTGTGGCTTGCGGACAAAGGCACGCGGCCCAAAGTTGAAGTAGCTCTGGCTCCCCCGCGGGCTCGTTCCATCGCCCAGATACGCTTCTGCTCGCTCCTGTCCGACCCGCAGAGCTGAATCGAACTCCACGCGAAGCGTGTTTTCGCCCTCGCGCAGCGTGTCCGTGACATCGAAGCGATGCGGGACAAAAGCATTTTCTACGGAGGCGATCAGCGTGTCGTTGAGATAGACGCTCGCAATCGTGTCCAGGCACTCGAAGCGCAGAAAGTGCCGTCCATGCTCGCCGCGCGAGGCGAACTGCTCGGCATCGACGGTAAAGGTCGTGCGGTAGGTCCAATCGGCCTCATCGACCCAGCGTGATCCGATCTCCTGCATCCTGTAGTATGGCTCGCCGATTGCCCCCGCCCGCACCAGATCCTGATGTATATAGCCGGGAACCGTCGCGGGCATCCAGCCTTTTTCGCCGCCGGAAAGGAGGAACATATCGCGGTTTGGGGCGAGGCGCTGAGCCACTTCCCAGGATGAGTCAATAGGCGAGGAGATAGTTTTCATAGATTTAGTAGATACCCGTGCCGACAAACTCCAGTTCCGTGAGCGCGGTGTCCGAATAGGTGGTTCCGGGGTAGATGGACTCAATCGTAAAGCGCAGGGTCAGGGTTTTGGAATGGGGCGGCAGCTTAATGTCGCTCAGCTTGACTCGCTGGTAGGCGTAGGAGTCCGCGAGCGTGACCACGCCGTAGGGCCTGCCGCTGACCGATACTCTCAGGCGACGTATCCGGTTGTTCTTGCGCCAGATCTCCGGAGATTTTCGGTATCCGTTGAAGACGATCAGCCCCGTGATTGCAGCATCGGAGGGGTGCTGTCCGGGCGTGACCCGCAGGGTGTACTCCAGGTACTCCCCGATACCACTACCGTTTTTGCCCTCAATCCATGCGGACTGCAGGCTGTAATCGTGTGCGCGGGAGGCATCGTAGTAGCTGCCTTCGCGGGCGGGCAGTGCCGACGATCCGCGCACGGTGACACTCTCGAAGATGTCCTCGAAGCTGTCTCCCTCGCCCCACATCCGAATGTCTTCCTCGTTCTCCTTGACAGGCACACCCTTAAACTGCCGGAGCGGCGGCTTAACGGCATTCGCCGAAAGCGCGGCGGTCGCGGCGGTGACAAGCAGAAGGACCGGGATGAGGAGACAGCGGCGCGGCATGGGCGGCGTTACGCCTTCACACGGGCGAAGTTGCGTTTACCGACTTTCAGAACCGCGCCATTGGTTACGGGGACGCGCCCCGCTCCGTCGGTGATCTTCTCACCGTCAATGGAGACGCCGCCCTGTTCCACCAGTCGCCGTGCCTCGCTATTTGTGGCGGCGAATCCGGCCAGGCGCACCAGAGCGACGATGCCGATGGTCCCGGCCTCTGTCTGATCCGCAGGAACGGTGACATCCGGCATCTCGTCCGGCACCTGATGCTGCGAGAAAACACGGTTGAAGGCCTCTTCCGCGGCAGTGGCGGCGTCCGCGCCGTGGTAAATGCCGATAATTTCCCGTGCAAGCCGCTGCTTGACCAGCTTTGGGTTCGTCTTTCCGCTCTCGGCTTCGCTGATAAGCTGCTCAATCTCCGCCTCGGGCACATCGGTGCACAGGATGAACCAGTCCCGCATCGGCGTATCGGGCAGGCTCATCACCTTGCCGTACATCTCCGTGGGCGGCTCGGTAATCCCGATGTAGTTCCCGAGCGACTTGCTCATCTTCTTCTGGCCATCCAGACCCACCAGAAGGGGCATAAAGAAGCCGATCTGCTGGTCCTGTCCCATGACCCCCTGCAGGTCGCGCCCCGCCAGAATATTGAAGGTCTGATCAAGGCCGCCCATTTCGATATCGGATTCGATGGCGACGCTGTCGTAGGCCTGGGCGAGGGGGTACAGCAGCTCATGGAGGCTGATGGGCTGGTGGGCCTCAAACCGCTTTGCGAAGTCCTCGCGTGTCAGCACCTGGGCGACCGTCATATTGGAGGTCAGCCGTACCACTTCAGCAAAATCGAGCTTGCCCAGCCACTCCCCATTGAACCGGACCACCGTCTTCTCTTTGTCGAGAATCTGCGCGAGTTGGTCAATATAGGTCGAGGCATTCTGCGCGATCTCTTCCTTGCTGAGCATGGGACGTGTGGCCGAACGTCCGGAAGGGTCGCCGATAAGGGCCGTGTAGTCGCCGATAATCAGCACGACCGTGTGTCCCAGGTCCTGAAACTGGCGCAGCTTCCGCAGGACGACGGCAAACCCCAGGTGAATATCCGGGGCGGTCGGGTCCAGACCCAGCTTGACGACCAGCGGCTTGCCGGTTTTCGCGGACTTGGCGAGCTTGGCTTTCAGCCCCTCTTCGGGCACAATAAGCTGCGCCCCACGCGCGAGACGCGCGGCCTGGGCATCAATTTCCGGAGACGAAACGGTAGGTGTAGGTGACGACATAACGCCGAGATTGTAGCATCGTGCGGGGGCGCGGCGCAACCGAATGCGCGTGGGAAGTAATGAAGGTCAGCACTAACTGAGGTATCAAAAGAGGCATGAGTACCAATAGATATGATGTTTCGCTCAAAGCAGGCTTTATCGCCGTTGTATCGTCGCTACTTCTCGTGCCCGCTTCCCCTGACGTAACTGCGGCGGCCCCGATCGTGTCAAAGGAGAGTGCCTTCCCCGTCAAAGCACTAATGCAGACCGTCGATGCCTCCGATGTCCGGGTGATTAAAGCAGTCGAGCATCTGCCGCCCGCAGTCCGTGCCCGCTTCCGCGAAAAGGTCGCGTCGATGGGAAACGGCGACGGCAAACCGACGAAAACGTCCATCATCGACATGGCAAACCCCGGAAAGAGTTGGAACGCGGGCTGTATGCAGATGTCGGGCCTACCCAGTCGGCAGCTTCAGTTCGCCGGTGTCGCCGGTAACAAGTGCTTCGTCGTCTTCAACACGGGCGGTATCGCGTCCCGGCAGTGGGTCGCCATCTTCGACCTGAGCCAGAAAACCACGTCGCTGCTCGGTATCGCGTCCGCAACGCCGCGTTGTACTGATCTAGCGGGACTGCGGAAAACGGTGCGGAGCGAAGCGTTCCGGAAAGCGCCAAACAGCACCACGATTTCGCTTTAGAAGTCCAGGCGTTTGGTTTGAGCCGATGTCCCGGGCGTGAATGCCCGGTCTGGCCGGCGCAAGCGCCAGTTGGACCTCCGGTCCAAAAGAGTTTGGTACCAAGGTGGGTCAGTTAAACTTGCCCATTTTGATATCGATGGCATTTAGCATTTGCGCCCCGGAGGGGTGCCTGGCCTATTCCTGCTTGCATGAATGAGAAGGCCGTACAGACCGGGCATTCATGCCAGGGCTTCTGCGTTACTGGTCTGCCGCGCGCCACTCCGTGACCTGCCGTAAGTGATACGAGTCATGGCCCAGGGCAAGCGACGCCAGTGCTTCCAGCGGCATTTCTCCCATGCGGTCCAGAGTGGCGAGGCGTCCCCAGGCATCCGGGGGCAGGGCTCGCAGCCAGGCAGTGAGGGTGGATCGGCCCTCGGCGAAACGGGTTAGACACTCCTGCGGGTCGGCGTCCGCGTACCCCTTTTCCTCTGAACGCTGGCTGATGTCGGGGCGCAGCAGCAGCGGTTTTTCTTCGTTCAGAATTCGCTCAAAGCGCTCTCTCCAGACCGCTTCCCAGTCGGCGAGGTGGGCGACAATCTCCCGCAGGCTGAATCGGTCCGGATCGGGGCGTGTCTCCCAGGCAATATCCCCTGCAGGCAGATGGGAGAGCAGGGCAGCGAGTGTCGCGGGCGTATTATCCAGGGACGTGGCAAGGTAGAGACAGGCGGGCGCTGGCAGTGACATGACAATATTGTAGCACTTTGGGGCTGACTTCTAAGACACCAGCGACA
>JAZKEA010000720.1:0-2298 GCA_040387315.1 Armatimonadota bacterium
CTTTTCGCGCTGGTAGGTGTCTATCTCGCCGCCCTGGGAACCGCTATCTGGCTGTGTCTGCGGGACCACGATCGCGCCACGCGCCACAAAATAGCCGCCTATGCGTGTACCGCCGTGGTTATCGTGGTTGGCATCGTGCCCTTCCTACAGTTCGTGCACGCCTTCGAAACCCCGCACGACCATCCCATGCAGCAGAGCTACTGATTCGGGGAATCCCTATCCGCCGGAGCGTTTTCCTGGATGCCTCGGGCGAGGTACAGTATCTTCTCTTCGATCAATTTGCCCCCGGCAACATCCAGTGCCTCCCGAAAACCCACGATAAGATTCGGTGGTAGAGTCTGCCCCGCCTGTCCCATGAGATGAGGGTAAAACCAGGCAACTTTTCCGTTTCGCAAGAGCAGGACGCTGCCATTACCCAGTACGGTGTGTGGATCAGCGGTCAAGGGCCTGAGGTAGGGGATTTCAAAGCGGTCAATCCACACATCTGCAAACGGTTCCCCCTCTTCCATAACAAAGAATCGAACATCAATTTCCGGATGCGATACCGGAAACGTGCTGCTGACTCTGGTGATGACTTTACGGGCGTAGGCGGCGTACTTGGACCAATCAGCGGTCAGAAGAAGCACCGCCCACGGTGAACTGTCAATTTCCCTTAATTCGTCTGCGGTCGTAACGGTTCGTAGCAAAATCATTCTCCGTCCACAGGGAGCAGGACGGGCACGGATGGGCGTCAGTCACTATGCGGCAAGAGTCACCGCTTCGAAAGGTGTTACATCAGACCCAAAATCGGGCCAAGCAGCGTGACGTTGATGTGATTGTTGAAAGGCCAGACGCACTACACGCCGAAACGCGCGACGCTGCCCACGAGGGTAAAACGAAGCGTGGAGCCCGCCGGGAGCGGGCTGCCGTCGCTCTGGAGAGATATCGTGATGCGGGAGTCATTCGGCGACGGTGACATCGTGTAGATGTCCCGGAACGTGCCGAAGTTACTGCGGATCTCCAGGTCGGAGAAGTCGAGGCTGTCCGTGGTCTGATACTCATTGGTCTCGCCGACACGGACAAACGTGATCGGGCCGGTGCGGGTGCGGTCGGCGGAAACGCTGCGCGGGGCGTCATCGCGGAAGGTGACCGTCAGGGTCATGCTCGAAACCGAGAACTGCGCGGGAAGCGGTGCGCCCTGCGGCGCGGTGACCATGATGGTGCTCCGCAGCCCCTGACTGAAGCGGACAAACCGGAGACGACCGGCCTCCGAAACGGACTGGTCCGCAAAGGCGACAGCGCGTTCCCCACTCCCGGACAAACCCGACCCTGCGCCGCCCACCGCGACATCGACGGTCTGAAAGTCCAGCCCGAAGGGATTGACGGCAGGCTGGATTCGTGCGTTTATCGCGCTGTTGATTGCACCGCAGCCTGACAGCACAACCGCGAGAAACGCGAAGACGGGAGTACGCGCCTTTCGAAAAGCGTCGAAACGGACCATAAGGATTCCCTTTCCAAACCGCGACAAAAAATCTTCTGCCTTCTTTTTCCCAATTTGCCGCGTTATTTTTGTTGTAGGGAAGCCATTCCTCTCGTTCTGCCCAAATACAGCCGGATTGAAGGCAGTCTGCGGAATTATCGGTGCATACATGCGATATGCTATTAGTATGATGCAATTAGAAACAGGTGAACGCTGGCGGTTGATCTATGTGTATGGCGGCGAACGCTGGGGCGGCTGGTACGACACCCAGGCGGATGCGGAGGCGGCAGTACAGCTAATCGATGAGCGGTACCTGGGCTGCGCGCAGGTCATGCTGTATCCCCCCGGCACAACGCTGACCTACGATAAAACCATGGGTGACCGCGGGAAGTCGTTCCCCGTCGCAACCAATCAGATCGCCTGCACGGTCTGATCGTTTCCGAAAATAAGTCTTCACGAAACGGGAACGGGATGTTATAATCTCGCACATCGTTTTGCACGGTAAAAGAACGCGGCATCGATGCCGCGTTCTTTTTTCATCTCTGATTTGGCGCGGCGAGCTGTGTGACAGTGGCTGTAAGTACCGAGCGGCTCTAGCTGTTGTATCAATTGACGGCGTTTTGCTGACCGTCGACCCGAACGCTATACCCGCCGCCGGTGATACCGGGGTGGCCCTTGTAGGCGGCCGCTACGTCTGCATGTTGCTGACAACGTCGATTCGTGGGCAGAGCGGGATTAACAATGAGTCATCCTCCCGCTGCTTTTGATACGTCGGCATTGGAAGGAATTCACGAAGTAAGAAGGGAAACTTTGCTAGACTATTCTCCGACTTCGCCTCT
>JAZKEA010000721.1:0-6708 GCA_040387315.1 Armatimonadota bacterium
TCCAATCGTTTGTGGTCCCAAGAAGGACTCCATATCACGATTCTTCTGATTCAAATGTATGACAACACCGGGCAGAGGTTTGCCGCCGGCATCCAAGAGGACACCTCGGAGCGCAGCGCCGTTGTGAAGCGTGATGTTTGAGGCGACGCCAGGCGGAGCTGCTAGTATCTTCTGCGGGGCAAGACCGCGTGCCGTCACCTTGATCAGGTAGCGGCTTCCGGGCCGGGCAACGTAGGAGCGAAAGAACCCGTCATCGCCGCTGACACTCATGGGATCGACACCATTGATCGAACCTAAGCTATGTGAACCGCCGCGGCTCTCCCCTTCAATCTCCACGACAGCGCCCGCTACCGGCTGACCAAACGGGTCCCGAATCTTCCCAAGGATAAAGTGCTGCTTCGTCACGGCACCAGCCCGAGCAGGACGGGAGATGAGGGCGGGCCGAGCAGTTCCCTTGAGCGGGTCTATGGTAACGAAGGTGGGGACATAGCCATCACGAACCACCAGCAGGCGATAGGTCAGTGCCGGATCTAGAGACGCTATGCGGAACATCCCTTTCGCGTCACTCTGGGCGCGCTTGCCACAGTCGGGATAGCAGGAGGGACAGAACGGGCTGGTTCCTTTACGCACCGCGGCGGTTGAGACGTACACGGTAGCGCCTGCGATCGGTTTGCCATCAGCGTTTGCGACGACTCCGACAATGTCAGGCCGTTTAGGCGAAGCGACCGACGGGGGTAGGCCGGCGGTGGCGGCCCCGCTGAGAGTTGCGGGCAAACTGGCACCGATGATTAGGTAGGCCAGGCAGTTCAGACAGCATGCACCAGCATTCAATCTCATGTCAGGGAAAACCCTTTCCCGCTCATTGTACACTTTTATGGAGTCGCTGCTGACCTAACCTGTTGACCAAGTTGATCGCAACCGGCACGGACAGTTAATGTAGAAAATTATTTCGCACTTCCAAGTTCTGACGGCGATTCCAAGAATCAACAAAAACAAGTCTATGGGAAAATTGATTTGCAAGAGAGGAACAGAATGACCGGTTCGCCGTTCAGTGGGACGTTTAACAGAAAGTAGTCCTTCCGCGATACTGACCCCATGCAGATACGCTCCCTTCGCTTGACGGACATAGAACCCCTTCATGCACTCTACAAGGACTTGACACTCCTTATGCCCCATCAGCTTATGGTACGTGTTGAGCAGTTTGCTCAGGAGCTAACCACAACACGTTACCAGGAAGATGAATTTTGGGATCGTGCTGCCGACCTACCTCTGGTCGCCGAGCGAGCAGGACAACCCGTGGCCTTCCTCCACGCCTCTTTTTTGGAAGACAACGCCCGCTACAGAAGCCTCAAGGCGGGTACGGGAATTATCCGGTTTCTCTTCTCAGCACCGCAAGACGCTGATGCTTTGCGTGCCCTTGTAAAGGCTGCCGTGGATTCGGCACGGGCGCGGCACTGTCCAGACCTTCAGGCACTCTCCGGCTATGGACCGCTCTTTCACAACTGCGGGGCAAGCGGCCTCTCGAACGCCTGGCCCTGGGTAGGTCGCGTACTTGTGCAGGAGGGGTTCGAGTCACTGGGCTCGCCCGCTCTTGCAATGTACCGTCCGCTAGATCAGGCACCCCTACTGCGCTTACCGCTGCCACCAGGAGCAGAACTACGGTTTGATTGGGTAACCCGCATCGGACAACGGGACGAGACAGAAGGCGGCTACCATATCCTCTTCGGCGAAGATCGCGCGGCGGAATCCATGTGGCACTTTGGGGAGAAATACGTCTGCGGGTCAGCAAATTCCCATGCCCACCTGTTCTGGCTGGGCACCAACGAGCCGTATCGCGGCAGAGGTCTAGGACGCATTTTGCTTCGTGAGACGCTGGCGCAGGTGCAGGAGATGGGAGCGCGCGGCAGTGATCTACGCTGCAACATTAACAACTTCTACGCTCATGCTCTGTATCGCGCCGAGGGCTATAAGCCAAACGATCTTCTCTGGAGCTTCAAAAAACCAATGATGAATCGCAACGGATAAATGAACAGCCAGCGCGACATGTCGTTGCAAAAGATCGTCTCCGCGGCGGAAAAGGCGATGACCCAAACGCTCGGCGGTGCGGTCCAACTGGGAAAGGCAGAGGTTCTCCGGGATTTTGGTTATCCCCGCGTGCTTCGCTGCCCGGTTGTGTCTCACGCTTCAAAAGCTTCCTTGGATAGGAACATACCCCGCAGCGTCATTATCAAGCGCTATGGCGTTGGGCGTGATGGCAGTTATAACCCGGAAGAGGCGCAGAAGCCGTGGGGCGGCTTGTACAGCGAGTGGGCGGGGGCACAATTTCTCCAGGGTTTTGACGCTATGCCATCCCTTGGCCCTCGATGCTTCGGCGGCGACGCAGACATTGGTATCGTCGTGGTGGAAGATTTGGGGAATGGAAACTCGCTTGCTGATGTTTTGCAGGGTACAGATCGGCAGCGCCTGGAAGAGGGGCTTCTTCAATACTGCGCCTCTCTTGGCCGCCTGCATGCGGCGACGGTGGGACGCGCGACAGAACTAGAAGCGATCTGGTCAAGCATGGGAAAGGAATGGCAAGCAAACGAGACACCCTATCGTCAGGCCGAGAACTGGACCCGTGAGAACCTGCTGCCTTTCCAGGAACACTGCAGTGCGCTCGGTGTTCCCATTGCCAGTGGATTTGAGGCAGAGGCAGAGCGTGTTTGGCATGCCATGGCTGAGCCAGGTAACTTCCTTGCCTTTACCCCTGGAGACACCTGCCCTGATAACCACCGTTTAACCGCAGAGGGATATGTGCGCTTTTTCGATTTTGAAGCCTGTGGTTTTCGCCACGCACTGCTCGATTTCGCGTACTGCTATGTTCCGTTTCCTACCTGCTGGTGCGTACTGCGGCTCCCCAAACATTTATCGCCGCTGATGAAAAATGCCTATCAACAGGAACTAATGAAGGGTTGCCCCGATGCCTGCGATGATGAGACGTTCTCTACCCTCCTGGCTTATGCATGCACTTCCTGGATGATCTCCGCCGTTAGCTGGAATCTGGGTGAAGCGTTACAAAAAGATGAATCCGTTGGTTTGGCCTCGCAGCGACAGCGCCTCGTGCTTCATTTGGATGCTTTTGTGGAGACAATGGCCTGGCTCGACAAACTGCCCGCAATGCGCGACACCTCCCGTGTGATGGCCGAGACGCTGCACCTCCTCTGGGGAGAAGGAATAGAAGTTCCGTTTTATCCTGCCTTCACCTCTAGTCGGTAAGAGAACACTGTTTGATAGTTCCGTCGCTAGACCTACCAGATGATGTGTGTCAGATAATTACCATAAATGTGTGCCAAATAATGGCTCTGACGCACCTCATCTGGTAGGTCTGCATACCGAGAGGTTCGGCGATGCGTGCTTGACATCAGAGAGGCTTTCCTGCGGGAGAAGCACCGGCCGCCATCGGAGGTAACCCGGATGCTAGCGCAACGCAGTCTGCGTGCGCCTGACCCATGCGCGGACCATTGTCCCTTGCAGTGATGTTTACGATTCCACCACTAGCACTGCCACCCAGTGGTTTGTGGCAGTAGATGCAGGCAGTTGTGCCGGTCATCGGCTTGAACTCCGGCATCTTCTTGACCGGAAATTTCTTTGATTGTTTCATTCGGAAGTTTTTTCTAGCGGAAGAGGAAGAACCACTCTATGATAATCTAGACCCGCTCAAGTATCTTGGTATCTAGAATAGATATCTCCTAACAATTTTTGGCAACCCTATTTTTACCGACATTCTAATCCCAAAGGCCGTTCATAAGGTCCGTCATTGAGATGGCAGCTCGCTCCGCATCCGACAGCCCCATCAGCTTTAGTACTGCCAGACGACCTCGCGATGCAATGCTGGCGGAGGACTCTGTCGAACCATTACCAAGAACACTCAGTTCGGTGAGCCGCTTGAGTGCCTCGCCCGGATCAACGGCCGAAAGAGCAATCAGCGCTTGCGTTGCCTGATACGGCGAGGCGGTCGTAGTTGGATTGACGGTTAAGTATCGTGCCAGAGACCGCTCGATCACCATACGAGCCAGACCCGGTTCGAAGCGGGCGGCATGGTAGGCAAAAGCCTCGGGTTCTCCGGAAAGATAGTTATTGCTCGCGGCTGCGGTCTTTGCTTTCTGCCAGAGGTCAGCTGCGATCGCAGAATCTGTGGTGCGGGAAGTCGAGGCTAATGCGGCAAGAGACGCCAGGTTCAGTCCGCTTGCCCAGTCCCGCGTCCCCGCGGCTTGAATGGCCTCCTGCCACACAGCGGGAGCCGCTGATTTGCCCTGAACCCGTGCGGCAAGACCCAGCACCAGCCACTGCTTGCCGTAGTCATTCGGAACAGCGGCATACGCGCGGGCTAAAACCAGAGTCTGCCAGGGATTACTTGGGCCGATAGCCGCGAGTACTTTTGGAGCAATGCCAGAGATAAGCCAGTCCAGGCTATCGCCGTTCTGGAAGGCTTTCGGATCCGTTTCGTCTTTTGCTCCCTTGAGCTCTGCTCGTGCTGCAAACAGTTTAGAAAGATAACGTTCAGCGTTCGTGGGGCTGACTTCGAGAGAGCGGCGCGCCATCTCGGCGTAGTACTCTCCCCGCTCTTTGGGGGCGAGGTCGGCAACAAGGCTGTCTGCCATCGCGGTATCGCCACGGGCGACGAGCCAGGCACAGCGGACACGTTCATTCTTCGCAGACGGAGAAAGAAGCGCTTCCTTTAGCTTGGCAAGCTGCATGGCAGCCTCCCCGTTGCGCAGAATTGCCGCCGTCGCGACAAGGCGCGCCCGGTTGATCGTCAGCGCATTCCCATCCTGACCGTCGGCGATAGCGGCTTTATAAAACTGAGCGGCCCGAGCAGGCTGTGTCAATGCGAGGGCCAGCGCAAGCTCCCCCTCAACGCGGCACCTAACCAGAGGGTACTTCATCTCCGTGATGTAAGGTGCTGCCCAAACGGCGGCAGCGGCAGGGTTGGCTTTTGCCCGTGCTTCAATGATGTTTGCGATCACTCCATCCGGAACGATCCCATCTGAATGAGCCGCTTTGGCAAGCGCAAGAGCCGCTGTGGGATCATCGGCGGCGATCTGGCTGACAACCCCGGATCGGTCGGATCCCGGCTTGCCTTTAATTTCGGCGGCCATACCCTGCAAAATGTCATGGCGCATCGCATTTATCTTCTCCTGGGTGAGAGAAATGCTGCCAGCACCACCAACTTTTGCCTCTTTCGGAAGAGCGACAACCACAGAACCCGTAGAACCCGTAGAACCCGTTGCCGTGCTCGCTGTGATCCGGGCTACAGACCGTCCGGCTGCGCTCATGATCGATACGGAGCCCGCTGGAATATTCGCCAGGGTGAAATTTCCTTTATTGTCCGTTACGACGACTGCCTTCTCGTCGCCATCCGGAGACCACACGTAGGCTCCTACTACTGGAACGGATCTGCCCGCAGTACCCCCAGGACGAACTACCCGACCGGTGATATTTTCTGTGAGTGGAACCATTACAATGTCTGAAACAGAGATTCCAGATTCCGTTTTGGTGAGGGCGCCGCCGGAGTGGTACTTATACCCGTTCATGTAGGCGTTCACGGTCACAATCTCGTCGGTCCGAATGTTCGTTATGGAGTATGTCCCCTCCGCGCTCGCCTGCCGGTTCTCGTTTCGCTGCGAGGAACGGCCATCCTTGTCCTCGGCTCTCGCATAGATTCCGATCTGCGCTCCTGGAAGTGGCGTACCCGCTGTAGAGACGACGCGGCCCGAGAGCGTGAGCACTTTTCGCTTTTTCAGCACAACCACCAGCGGGGATGTACTGGCGGTATCCGCTGTGTCCGCCGCCCCAAGGGGAAACTTTTTGGGCGTGACGACCTCCCATTCCGGATCAACGACGATCCGGTATCCGGCTGCGTTTTTCATCAGCGAGCTGACACGCCATTTGCCTTTGGTATCACTTTTCGGCTGATCGGGAACGAAGTCATAGTCATAGTCGTCAGTTCCCAGGACGCGTACCCGGACGCCCTCCAAAGGCTGATTGTCTTCCCCAACGACCGTACCCTCCGCGGTCAGTCCTTTCACCAGCGTGAGAGTGACTGCAACGGGCGCTGATGTGCCTCGCTGCACTTCGACAATTTCGGCATTCCGGGCGAGGCTCAAATACCCCTCCGGCATTCCCACGATCTGAATCTGGGTCTTTCCGGGCGGAACGACGGCGCGGAAATGTCCGGTTGCATCCGTCTTCGGGTTAGAAAAGGGCTCGGTGCCATGGGCCGAGAATCCTGAGGCTCCCTGAACAATGAGCTCCACGCCGGCAATAGGGACTTTGGTCTCTGCATCGGTGACAGTTCCATCCAGGGTGATGCCGGGAACCAGGACGATGTCTTTCGCCGCGACGCTTTTGCCCTCGGGAACCGCAATACCCGCCTGAGGAATGGCTACCCACCGATTATCTTCCGGTGCGGGATTAACCGAGATCGTGTAGGGTCCGCTGGAGATCCCTTCGATCGTGTAGGTGCCGTCTTCACCGGTCTTTGCGTGCCCGACAACACCGCCCTTATCGGGATGTGCCTGAACATCCGCGCCTTTCACGGCCTTATTCGTCACGTCAAAAAGAACACGACCTTTGATACCTGCCGCTGCCCGCATCATAAAGGGCAGGACTGTGACAGCGACTCCCGGTTTCAGGACAGCGTCGGCCCGATTACGCCCCGCCGTATCT
>JAZKEA010000722.1:0-308 GCA_040387315.1 Armatimonadota bacterium
AGTGGGCAGCGAGTTGGTAGCCGAAGCCCCGGCTGCCGGTGTGAACCATGACGCACAGCTTGCCGTCCTGGTCGTACTGGAGTTCGCAAAAGTGGTTCCCGCCGCCCAGACTGCCCAGCTGACCGATTCCCCGATCCACTGCCTTGAACGGCGCGTCCCAGGTATCATCCACGGGCAGAAAATCCCGTTCGGAGTTGCCTCTCTTGTACCCGAGAGCCAGCGCACCCTCGCGGATAATCTTCTGAAACTGCTTGCCGGTTACCGAGATATTCCCGCGCTGTCCGACCCCGAGACCGATCCGCTTCATG
>JAZKEA010000722.1:318-2344 GCA_040387315.1 Armatimonadota bacterium
AGCTTCTCATCCAGCCCTTTGGTGTACGGCACATCCGAGCGAAAGCAGACGATCCCGCAGCCGATATCGTACCCGACAGGGGAATGGAGGAGCGTGCCATCCGTCGCGATGACGCAGCCTACGGGAACGCCCGACCCTATATGGGCGTCCGGCGTCACCACGACATCCAGAACGCCGGGGAACTCGGTCGCGGCCTTGATCTGCGCATACAGGCCCTCTTCCGTCTCCGCATAGAGCGCTTCATTGAGGAAAAGACGAACCGGCACCTTCACGCCCTCGTCGAGCGTGTAGTAGCCCTCGCCGCTTGGTTTACATTGATATTTAAGACTCATACGGCGCTATATCGACCCGAGGCAGGTACTCGCTAAAGGAGCGCCCCGCTCGTCTCCTTGGGCAGGAAATACGCCGGATTTCCGCGAATGACGAGGTATGATCGCGCTCGTCTTGGCATCGCTGAATCTTGGCGTGGGGGACGAATAGAGGGAAAGTATTATGCTACGCATACCATTCTTCGGAAAGTCCGCTCCGCCGCCTATTGAGACCGTGATGCAACAGACCGTCGCGCTGCTTCAGCAAGGAAACCCGGTTGACGCGGAAGCCACCGTTCTAAAGCATCTTCAACTGGTGGAGAAGCAAATAGGCAAAAAGAGCTCGGCCTACTCGGAAACACAGGCAGGTTACGCCGCACTGCTCCGGATGCTCGGGAAGCAGCAGGCGGCGCTTTCGGCCTACGAAGCTGCCTGTGCTTATGAACCTCCTCGCTCCGACCGGGCGGCGCGCAAGGATTGGCTTACCTTCCTTACGGATTATGGTCAGGCGCTCGAAGAGGCTGACAGGCTGGAGGAGGCGAGGGTTATACTGCAACGTGGCATCGAAGGACGACGGGAGTACTATGGGGCGTTCCACCCCGGCTTCGCCTTTGGCTTGGAGCCGTACGCGGCGCTCCTTATGCGAATGGAGCGGTACGAAGAGGCGAAGGCGATGCAGGAACAGGCGGTGGAGATCTTCCTCCAGAGTCAGCATCCACGCTTCGTCCCAGCACTCGCACTTCTCGCTGCGGCAAGGCAGTCGACAAACGAGCAGGGCGCTCTGTTGAAAGGCATTGTTGCGCTGCCACTGTCGGCGGTCGAACAGCTGGCGACCGAGGGGCCTGAGTTGCTGGAGCGGTTCCCGAACTGGATCCGGCAGCCGGTCCTGCTGGAGGTCGCAGCCCTAGTAACCGAGCAGTGCGGAGCCATTAGCCCTGTACGATTAAACTTGCTCGCACAGATCGCCAACAACGAAACAGAGGCTGGTGCGGATGCAAACCATGAGGTTCGTTTGCTGGCGGCGCGAATGTCATACGACGCTCTGAAAGAAACCGGCGATGCCAAACGCATGATTCAGGGGCTTATGGGACTTGCCTATGCCCAGACCGAAGCCGGAAACGGTTCTGATGCAGACGACTCTTACCGGAAAGCGCGTCTGCTCGCGGAAGAAAACGCGGACGACAGTCTTGCCTCACAGGTGACACGTAATCATGGTCTGGCGCTTTCCGAGCAGGAGGACCGAGAGCGTGCGGAACCGCTGCTGCGTGATGCCGTCGCGCTTGCGGTGCGCTCCGGTGACCGGGTGATGCAAGGACGATCAGAGTGCGCACTGGGAATCTTCCTGCAGCATGGGGACCGGCATGACGAAGCAAAACCGCTTCTGGAAGCCGCGCTCGAACATCTTCCCGCGACTGAAGCGGATGCGATCTACGCCCGCTCGCATTACACCGCTCTGCAGCAGGGCGGGGCATGCGGCTGCGGTCAGATGGAAGGGGCGTTTTTCGAGAACTACTGCCTCGCGATTCGGGAGCAGGTAGAGAAAGAGATGCCGGGTCTTCTGAAAAGCATTGCCTATAAGGGAGGAGATGGTGAGGAAGTCGGACTTCAGGTGGAGATCAACCGAAAACCTACCGAAAAGGAAATGGAGAGGCTGCACATTGTCGTCACGCAGGCGGAAGCCGCGTTCCGGCAGCGAATGATAGAGCAGGGATAATTTT
>JAZKEA010000722.1:2354-2579 GCA_040387315.1 Armatimonadota bacterium
GACTCATACGGCGCTATATCGACATAGCGCAGACGCTCGCTAAAGGGAGCAGGGGGCAGGATTAAAACGAGCGAGCAGGCGGGAATCAACCGGGTGTGAATATTCTTGGGAATCGTAAGTGGCAGATAGGGCTTCTCGCCCTATCCAGTATTGTGGTCGGGCTGAGTGTGCGGCGGGGAATGCAGACCCGAGAGATGCTGAAGCGTTACAATGCCCTCGGGCAGC
>JAZKEA010000723.1:0-396 GCA_040387315.1 Armatimonadota bacterium
CTACGAACTTTACGATCTGACGGGAGACCCTGGCGAGGCGTTCAACCTACTGGAAGCGCAGGCTCCGAAGGGAGCAGTGGGGACCATCGCGGAGGACCTGCGGACCGATCTGGTGGGGTGGCTGGACCGTCAGCAGCCCGCCTTCCCGACGGATACTGCGACAGGCAAGCGCGTTGTCTCTCCTGTTCCATTCGACAGGGCGCGCTTCGATGTTGGGCGCTTCGAGGGAAAGCCCAAAGGAGGCGAGGACGAAGGCGAGACAGATTCTCCGAAGCGACAGAACCGGCGCAACCAGCCAAAGAAGGATAATAATCCGGGCAGCGGGTGATTGCTATAAAAAAGGGCTGAGCGTCCACGCTCATCCCTTTTGTCCGCCCTACTCGTTGTTCGCCCTAC
>JAZKEA010000723.1:406-14650 GCA_040387315.1 Armatimonadota bacterium
CGTCGTAGCCGCGTTTGAGGGTTACGGGCGGGGGTGACGGCGCGAATCATTGTCGGTGTAGCTGGGCCAGGTCTTGTCGGCGCTCGTGAAACATCAAATCAAGATAGAACCACGACAGATAATGCTAATCGTGTCAGCGGATCAATCATCAAAAGTGCGGCAGATCCGAAGTAATTATAAAAGTATCAGTTGGCCCTGAGTAGGCGAGAAAAGCGCACGAAGCGGTGCTGTTCTGCTTCGCCGACCCGGGTAAAGTCACCGCCGACATAGAGCATGTCTGGCGTGGCCATCAGTGTCCAGACACCCAGCGGTGAGTATTTCGGAAGTGCGCTGCCTAGCGCCGGGTTCCAGGGTTGGAGCTTCCCATCCTTATTCAGTAGAAATAGTTTACGCCGGGGAATCTTGCTGCCCTTCTCAAGGGTGTACCTGTTTTTTTCCGGGGCAACAAAGTCGCCGTGGAAGCCCCATACCGATGACGTATCCAGTGCGGCGACGGCCTGCACATCGCCGTCGGTGTGATAAAACCAGCGGCGCGTCCTGGCAGCCAGATCGAAGCAGAGCGCGGTTCCGCCCGGTCCGCCCATTCCGGCAAATAGCGTATCGCCTTCCACGGACATCGCGATAATCCCGCTCATCGGAAACGGGCGACCATCGTTATACGGCGGCATGGTCGGGAAGGTCTGAGCAATCGCGCCGGTTTTTGCATCGACGGCGACAAGACGAGCAGCTTTTTTATCATCGTTGAGCGACAAGAAGATTCCGCCAATAAGGACGCGATCCCGCTTCGCGTCGGCGGCAAGCGTCAGGACCAGACGCCGCGGCTGACCGTCTTTGGCTCTGGGTGTCCAGGTATCGTTTAATGTCCAGGAACCGCTGCGCAGATCGAGACGCGCAAGATTCTCCCGCGGCTGTCCGGCAATTTCGGTGAACTGCCCGCCGACGTAGACGGCATCGCCGCGCACTAATAGGGCCGCGACAGTGCCATCGGGGATACGGGGATCGTTCCAGGTCGGCAGCAGTTCACCCGTTTTCGCATCCAGTGCGGCAAGGTGGGCGCAAGGCTTGTCGCCCACATGGGTAAAGTCACCGCCGACCAGCAGAATCCGCCCCGCATCCGCTGTCGCCAGGGCTCGGACCCGTCCATCAATCCACGGCGCGAAGGGCTTGCTCTCGCCCGTTACGGCGTCGATGGCGGCTAATGAAGTGACAGGGTGATCGCCACCTTTATCACGGACCAGGAGCATCGCCCCGCCGACGTAAATGGTGTCGCCACTGCGGGCGATACACTCGACGCGCCCCTGATCATTGATGCCCGGCCCGCGCCCCTTCTGACCGGGTTTCGGTTCCGCTTCTTTCCAAGTCGGATACGGGAACTGACTCACTGGCGTTGGCTTTTCGCTCAGCGAAAGCGTGCCCGTCGTCTGCTCCGTTACCGCAATCACCGCCGGTGCAAGCGTGGAGAACAGCAGCGCGCAGGTCATGCGCCGCCCGAAGTTCGTCATCGAAATTTCAACCCTCTCCGTCGCCGCCCGCGCTGCCGGTAGGCAACGGGACGCCGAGCGTGTCCTTGTTCGGAGTAAAACCGTTTCCGTCCGAGTCCACAAAGACCGGATTGCTGATTGCGGTTGGTGGAATATCCGATTTACCAAACAGCGCACCAAGGCCCTTCTTTGCGCCCGTCACGACGACGATCAAATGCGCATCCTGCGCGAGCGGGACGTGACGGGTGCCGCCCTGCGCGAGCGGGACGCTGCCATCGTAGGTAAAGCGACGCACGGACGCTGTTTCAAAGCCTTTGCTTTCCCCTTCACGGGTCCAGTTCAGAGCGCGGTCCGGCTTCCCGTTGATCAGTACCTGCACCCGGTCAATGTCGATAGCAGGGGCACACTCGACCGAGATTCGCAGACGAACCAACCCTTCTTTCGCCGACACGGTATCACCCGGCAGGGAATCGTTCACCTGGACAGACAGGTACGGCCCGTTGCTGAGAACCATGTGCCCCATCTTCATCTCACGGGCGACGATCAGCGGGTCCAGCCTCGCGGGGGCATCGCTGCCGGGGACGTGAACATACGTAAAGATCGAGCCGTTGTTATGCGCGGTGACATGGGCATCGGAGTTGGCGACCGCGTAGATCCTGTCGCCCTGGTTGAGCATCTGGAGCCAGTAGAACGAACGCGGGCGACGTTCGTTTTTATTGTCCGGTGCGAGACTGGGAAGCAGGTTTGCGATGTCCCGATTTAGTTCGATTGCGTGAGTGTAACGCCGTGTCCCGAAGCCACCATCGGGAGTATTGTCGCGGTCTTTGTCGTAGTACAGCCAGGGTATATCGGGATGGTTTTGCTGTACGAACTTTTCTGCGCCGTCATCGTAGTCATACAGCCGCCCGATCTGTATCTTCGGGTCTTTGTCACGGCGAGGCGCGCCGCCATCCTGGGTCATCTCCGTCATTCGCAGCGGAAATCCGTTCTGATGATTGATGTTTCCGGGACCAGGACGGCCCGAGAACTCGACCGACGGCGCGGACGCTATAAACTCGCTGAGATTTAGCTGCTGAATATACGGTGCGAAGGAGGTGATCCTGTTGTGTTCGGTGGCGGGAGCGAACTCAATACCACTGGCGGCGATCCCGGTCACACGGCCCATCGGGTCCGCGATGCTGTCGTTGGAGTTGGTGGTGTGGTTATGGAAATCGACCATCACCCAGTTGGGCGTTTGGAGGACACGGCGGACCGCAGCGGAGATGGATGTGGTTTTCCCGTACTCTACGGTAAACCGGCGCGTCTCTACCGAAAGCTCTACCCCACGTCCTATGATCGCCTCATAAGAGCCGGGCGGAAGCGCGACCGAGAATTGTCCGTTCGGCGAAAAACACAGATTTCCCGCCT
The DNA here is from genome assembly GCA_040387315.1 of Armatimonadota bacterium. Lineage (GTDB taxonomy): Bacteria > Armatimonadota > Armatimonadia > Armatimonadales > Armatimonadaceae > JACMJB01. The sequence goes on from JAZKEA010000723.1 coordinate 3,295, forward strand.
GAAACGCGAGGGCATCCGGTCCAAAATTCGGGTCGGGCGTGCCGTCCACACCGTTAATCACGACCTTCACGGGGCCGTGGATGCGACTTCCTTTTCTCTCCTCACCAATGTCAAAAGCCACTGCTGCGAGCGAGCCGACCGTTAGCATCGCCGTTGCCGCGTTTGCGGCGACCGCGTGCGTTTGTTTGGCACGACCACGCTGTTCGACGGTCAGTGTCACCGGCGTCGCGGGCGGAAGACAGAGTGTCAGACGCGCCTCGGGATCGGTGAAGCCCTCGGAGATGATCTTTCCGTCCACGGCAGCCCGCACGGTTGCCCCGCCCACGGCTTTGCCTGCCGCATCCGCTACGTGCAGATCAAGGGAACGACAGACATCCCCTAAAATTTGCGCCGCTACGATTTGTACATCGGCGGAATGACGACCAGGAATCAGAAACCGCTCAACCGTGATCGACTCTCCCGGTGCGATAAGCGTCGGCTTCGGCAGGGACGGGGAAAGCGGCACATCGCCGGAACCAGGCTTGCGTAGGTCGGGGAAGTCCAAGCGGTTTCCGCCTTTCTCGTTGTAGGTGACGCGGGCCGGATTTGCGTAGGATTGCAGTGGTGCGCCACCCGCCCGCACAACGCCATACGCAGCGTGGTGCCAGGGTTCGTCGTAGATCAGCAGCCGGTCGGCATCGCCCGCTGGAGGTACACGAAACAGGGTGTCGGCGCGGATCTTATCGTAGATCGCCGCCTGCGCGGGTTCACTTCCCGGGTTCGTATACATTGTTTTGATCCGCACATAGGGCTCGCCGTCCCGCAGCGTGTATTCCGTGACTGCCTCGACGGGATCACCGCCCAATCCCTTCCGCGCGGGACGGAAAAAGCGCAGAACGACCGCAGCGCCGCTCGCGTTCACGATCTCGGCCCGGGTCGCTCCTGGTGCGTCGAGAAAGTGACCGTGCGGGTAGTAGGCGGAAAGAAGATCGTTGTTCCCTCCGGGCAGGTCACGCCGCACCAGGTCGATTACCGCACCCTGTACCTGCTGCGTGTTGACATTGGCATCCCGAAACGCGGGCGTTCCTCCGACAACGAGCGTGATCTTATCAGAACGCAGGAGGTAGTCGCCGATAATCGCATCTACCTCCTTGCCGCCGGGAAGCAGGCTTTTGTGTTTCGCTTCAATTTGTACAATCTCTGCCGCTCGCACAGCCGCCGGTCCCGCAACGATGCCCGCCAGAGCGGCCACAGCTATCACTCCTATGCGTTTTCGGGTGTTCATTTAGAGTTTCCGCTCTTATTCGTCTTTTTATTTCGAATCATAGAAAAACGAGCGAGTAAGATTTAACCGGTCGTGGACTGATTACTTATCATCCCAGGAGTTGTTCGCGTTGCCGTAGGGCCAGCCCTTTAGGCCATTGTTGGCATCAGGAATGCCGAGGAATCGGGTAATTCGGTTCCATTTCGCATGGCCGTCGCCATAGATGACGATCAAGCCCCCAGAATGACGTCCAATGGGCCTGCGCACGTTATTGTTGCCGCTGTCGTTGAAAGTGTAATATGCTGTCGCATCCTCCTTGAGAGGAGTGGGTGGGCAGATCTGCCAGTCTACGCCGGATTGGTCAGGGAGTTTTGTCCAGTCATCGGGATTTGCCATGTTCGTCACCGTGGTGGGAAGTTTGGAGCCGTCGGCTACTAGAAAGGTCCCTGGGACATCAGAGAGTTCCGCGAGCGACTTGGAGTTTTCTCCGGAGGTCATTACTCCTGCCGCATTGACATTGATCCCGCCAAAGATATTCCGGTTGACGCCGTAGGAGCGATCCGCGCTCAGGTCTGAGGGACAGACATTGATACCCGCCCCACGCGGTGTCTTCGTGTACGGCTCAATCGACTGGAACCAGCGGAGGTTCGGGCCACCGAGGATAGCCCCGGGCGGCAGCATTTCGTCATAGTCCTGGGTGTAGAGCATCAGACCGATGCCGGATTGTTTCAGGTTAGACAGGCAGACGGATTGCCGGGCCTTCTCTCGTGCCTGTGCGAAGACGGGGAAAAGTATGGCAGCGAGAATGGCGATAATGGCGATCACAACGAGAAGCTCGATCAGCGTAAACGCGCTTGCGCGGTTTGTGAACGCCGCAGACGACGCTCGTCCGCGTGTGCGGTTTGTAAACCCTGCAGGCGACGTTCGCCCGGAGGTTATCTCAGACGTTACCCCGACGGGCTTCCTTCGCAGATGGTTTGGCAGCAACATAGAGCCAGCCCCTTCCTGGAATGTGGAGATTAACCACGCTCGGCATTTAATTAAGGCTTTAATTAGCCGAATTGCGTAAATTCTACCATGTTGATAGAGATTACAGATTAAATTTACGGTAAATTTCTCATTTTCTTTACCGGCTCTGCTGCTTTATGTGGTGTCGCCGGGGAAAAACTGTATTGGCAGCATTGTTACATCGCCGGGTCGACAAAATTCCTCCCCCTGTTGAAGCCGCTGCAAGGCGAGCCGTCCCACGGCTGCCCAGTCCGCTTTCACCGTAGTCAGCTGTGCTCCTCCCGGCGCTCGGGAGTACCCGTCAAACCCGGTCACCGAAACCTGCTGCGGAACCGCGATTCCCGCAGTTAGCAGTGCCTCCAGCACATGATGGGCAATCGCATCATTGAAGCCGATCAGGGCGGAGGGCCGAAGGTTGGGGGGTAATGCCAGAGTCTGGATCAGTTCCTGAAGAAAGGGCAGTTCCGGGGCTTCCTCGATCCGCGGGGCGCTCAGCAGTGTCACATCTGCCTCTGCCGCCGCAGACGCCAGCGCACGCCAGCGCCGGGCATGACTGGGGGAAAGCTTTTCGCCGCCCAGGTACATGACGCGCCGGTGCCCGCGCTGGACAAGGTGGTGTAGTATCTGCCGAAACCCGTCGCTGTCATCCACCAGGAGAGACGGCAGAAGCGGGGATATATCCGCGACCAGAATCGCAGGAAGGGTAGATTCGGCAACTTTGGGTAGGAGTGGGTCGTTTGCGGGCGTCACCAGAATAAGACCATCGATAATGCCGCCCATCAGCAGTGCCAGCAAAGCGTCCTGGTCCTGATCTGGCCTCCGCTGCAAAAGCAGTAGATTCTGGCCAGACGCCTGACATTGTTCCTGAAGTCCTGATAAAAGCTCCGCCAGAAAAGGATGCCGAGGCGCCATATGCGAATGGCCCAGGTACACCCCGACAATATCCGTCTTTCCCCGCAGCAGAAAACGGGCAAGCCGGTTCGGATGGTAGTTGATCTCTTGCGCTGCTGCCAAGATACGCACCCGCGTCTGCTCAGAGACTTTTGTTCGGGAACGGGTGCCATTCAGCACAACGGAAACGGCGACGGAACTGACACCGGCCCGCGCCGCGACATCTTGAAGCGTGGGGGGTTTTTTGGGTGGCATGTACGAAGGGAGCGACACGGGTCAGTGCGGGCAAGTTTACTCTAACGTACGTACTCCGTGGTGTCAAGCTCAAAAGAAATGATGTACGACGCGCTCCGCCTGGAGGTCGAACCGTAGGCAGCAGGCGGGTTCCTTCAGTTGAGGGCGTAGCCGCTAGGGCCAAGGAGAGCATCCAGCAGCTTGATGATTCCGCTCATCAGCAGGTCTCCGACAATCAATCCAAAGGCCGCGCAGCGCATCCAGCGGAACCCCCCCATACCACCAAAGCGCAACGTCAGCGCTTTCAATCCCCAGCCCAGGAAGATCGACAGAACCATCTTGCTGGCATAGCCCGACTGCAGCGTGCCCGTGAGCGCGTAGCCGAGCGGGTGGATGGGCCACCAGGCATAGCGGAGCCGCAGGATCGAAAAGGCGTAGGCTATCCCGGCACCGATCACGACGGCTATCCCCCCACCGGACGAAATTCCGACGGGTGACTGGAGCCGGTCCGCCGCCTGCCCGATGCCTGTCAGAGGAATGACACGGGCGCTCATCGCAAGCCCGTCGTTGTTGGTTATCAAGGACACGGCGCCGTGCTGATAAAAGAGGGGGAGCGCCCGAGCGCCTCCGACAACCAGGGCGATCCCCATCGCGGCGAGTAGTATTAGATAGAAACGGCGAAGCGGAAAGCCGATGACATCGCGCATCTTCCCCGCCTCGAAGAGGGCCGGAAGGAGCATCTGACGGGTATCGCGCAGGTGCTGCATCAGAAAGGCCAGACGGGTCAGTACCGTCACGGAGACCGCGCCCGAACCAAAAAGCGAGAGGATCAGCTTGTCGGGCAGGATTGGGGCAAGTATCCACGAGATGCCCCCTTCCGCCATCAGGCGGCTGAGGACGAGGGCGACCATAAAATAGAAGCCGAAGTACAGCGCAGAGAACCAGAGCGGGAACCCGGCGATGACGCACCAGGCGAGCATACCGACAAGCCCGAGCACAAAACCCCAGGCAAGGGGAACGTACTCGGCATATTCCGCATGTTCGGCATCGGAACATTTCTCTGCCCAAAGGGCGGCCCCGATCCGACGCAGGTGCTGACGGGCATTCCAGATCAGCATTCCGCCGAGCGCGAGATACGCTCCCGCCGACTGCTCCTCCACGAAGGGAGGCGCGGACTTTGTACTGTACGTGATTGCGCCATCGTTCCAGCCGTTTATCGCGGTAAGAAGCATCTCCGCCTTGTTGACGAGCAGGAACAGCCAGACACCGAGCGTCACATCAGAGGGGGCCAGGTAGGTCAGGCCGATGAGAGTCGGATACAAATCAAGATAAACGGGGCGAACGACGGACCAGGGAAAGTTCGAAAAGTAGTCGGAAACCTCGTTGTGGACCGGGAAATACGGCACGCCGGGCACATAGGCGCCGACGACCCCAAAACTATGCAGAACGACCGGCGCCGCCAGACCGAGCAGGAATGGGGTGCGGGCAATCGGGGACGTTCCCTTTTCAGAGGGTATGGTTCGACCAGGACCAAAATTCATCACCTCGATTGGCAGTGCGACGACCGGAAACGAGAGACGTTCGTATCGGACCCAAACGCGCTCAAAAAGAGCGGTAAGGCACAGGTTCGCGACCAGAAACGGAACGAAAAAGAGCGTCCAGGTGAGCAGAGGCGGCCACCAGAGTCTCCAGGGCACGGCGGCGCTGTGCCCTTCATAAAAGTTTTGTGCCGCGTTCTTATCCGTAACACCGAGCCAGGACGGTACATGACTGGCTACTGCATTCTCTATGGTCGGCGTACGGGCGTAGTAGGCGGGACCGACAATCGAGGCGAGCAGGGGATGCAGCAGACCACGTCCCGCCACCATGTTCGCGATGAACCAGACTGCGAGTACCAGCAGCAGTTCGCTTCGACGAAGAAACCCTGTGCTTCGTTGCAGTCCGGCCCAGAGAAGGTTGAGGCCAGCTAATGCCGCCCAGAAAAGTGAGGCGGCAATAGGCGGAAACGGTCCGGCGACAATGGTCCCGCCTATCTCCAGATCGCTCCACTGAATAAACAGCGACAAGGGAACAACACCAATTAGCGCAACGGCAATAGCCCTCGCCCGAATCCCGATCTCACTCAAAATCGTCAATCCTCACGCCGTTAGACAAATAGTGCCGCTCTTTAAAAATACGAGTTAATCGGTCGAATTTTATCACTAATAATTGAATTCATCCTTGACAACCGTCATGCAGAACGATATAAAACAAGCACTCTATACAAAGTATATATTTTCGATATATTTTTATTACATTCAAATGCATTGCCATACAGCAGCAAAGAACCAGAAGAGGCACCCGGCGTTGAAACATTTCAACGCCGGTAGAATGGACTCGTGCGGTGAGACCTCTGAAAATCGCGTTCGCTGTTGTCCCCGTTTTTGTTTCTGCTGTCACCTCACTTCAAAATGAAATATTGACAGTGCAGCATGGTAGAACGCTGAACTGATTTTCACCTCTCTCGCCGTGCGCCTTCCCCACCTTCCGTCATTCGTCATTTCCTCGCAGTCCTTGAAAGCGCTCTGACAATGATGTCGTCGCTGCCTATGAGGACGGTTACTCCGGTTCAAGACAAAAGAGGACTTAATATGCGCCCGACCCCTCAGCGGTCCTCCCGTGTTTGCGCCGCCCTTTGCGCCATGGGACTGCTTTTACTGGTAGCGATTCCTTTACTTGGCAGCAAAAGCAAAAGTGCAACATCCGCGCCCTCAAATCTCTTTAGGAGTGACATCAGCACGACCGACGAACCGCAGGGGCTACTGGGGGATGATCACTGGACGGATGCACATCTTGCTCGACGGCTTATGTCCGACTGGCTGACCGAGTCGCCCGGAACACCAACACTGACCGTTTCGCGAAAAGACGTCGTGTGGGTGCGAGCGCTGGTGGAATCCGCCGCTCGTCAGGCGGAGGCGCAACGAGAAACGTCTCACCCGCAAACGAATTGACCGTGCAACCTCGTCGCCAAAATTAAGGATAAATACAATGAGTACAAAATCAGCGGAATCGACTGTATCTGCATCAGCATTTGCATCGGCATCGGCTTTACCGGCGCTGATCGCCGGTGAGGTCAGGTTTTTATTGTTCACGTATAACTGGAATCATTCCAAGGATCGTGACAATGATTCCGTTCGCTCGTTTGCAACGCTGCAGGAGGCAGAGCAGGCGTATGCGGGGACGCAGAACGCTGCCGAAGTGGCAGTTGTTCAGAACGGTGAGCTGCGGGTCATCTCCCGCAGCGCTGCCGGCAGCCCCAACAATCCCAGAACGATCCAGTGGCGTCGTGACCAGGACTGGCCGGACTGGGCACTTTGAAGAGCAGGTCTTAAAAATAGCGGGCGTCGAACAGCGTTTATCACCTAAGTATCCTATGCAATTGACTCAATTAGATAGAAACCGAAGTAGATTGTAACCGTCCCAGAACCGATTGCCAGAGAACAAACAGTTAGAACCGCCCCTATGCCCGTGAACTACTTTGTCACCGCGCCAAATATCGCTACCGCCCCCGCAGCACTGGCCGACAGGCAGTGCCTGACGCAGGAATAGCGATGACGGCGGGACCGTTTCTGATGGCAGGCTCTTTCTACGAAGCTGCCTATCGCCGCGCCTGTGCCATTGTCGCCGCGCGGAACGCCTCCCAGGCATAAGCGTCTTCGTAACCGCGCTCAAATAGTCTTAGAAACGCAATAACGGGGAGCCAAAAATGGCCTCCCCGTTACTGCTGGACTGCTCGCCTGCAACACTAATATGATAGTGTCGCGGTGTGACATTTCGCGAATAACTCCGCTCATTATGCCTGCAGGCATCACCGGGGAGCAGGCGGCAAGGCTCTTTACCGGGCTTGGAGGGCTGGACTCACATGCGCAGATCGAAGGCACGGGTCTGGGCCTGCTCTCCGCGGCGAAGATCGTGGAGGTGCATAGCGGCGAAGCCTATGTCGACGGCTACACCGACGGCACGCCAGAATCCCGACCGTTCACAACGGCAACAGGTTCTTATCCCCGGCTGCTGCCGCGGCACGAGGCATACCGTACGGCCTTCGTTGTCACCTGCCCACTCGCGGCAAAATCCTTAAGGGACATCTGCGTATAGAACTGCCGTTTCACGAAAAGTGCGTCAGAGCCCGGACAATTATAAAAGTGTCAGTTAAGTCTCAGTTAGGGGATGAGGCGATCCTGGCGCAAAGCCGCGAATAGCTCGAAGAAGCTTTCGTCACTCGCCTGGTAGTCGAGGAAGCCGAGCTTACGGCTTTTGCTCATATCGGTGAAGACCTCGATGGGGCGCCCTAAATCCGCATCGGTATGCCAGGCTGAGGCAAGCACATGGAGATCAGGTTCGACCAGCGAGTGCCTGCGCGCGATTTCTACCCAAAGGGGACCGGCATAGGCGAGTCGTGGTTCTAATGGTGTCACTTCATCGGGAAAGGGCGCAGCCGCAAGGCCGAACCACCCGGCGAGACGCTCCCACATCCAATTCCAGCGGAACACATCACCGTTCACCACATTGAACGCCTGGTTGCGCGTGGCGGGCGTGGTGGAAGCCCACTGCAAATGACGGGCGAGCAAACGCGCATCGGTCATGTCGGTCACCCCGTTCCACTGCGCCGCAGAACCGGGGAACACGAAGGGGCGACCCGTTTCGCGGCAAATGGTGGCGTAAGCCGCCAGCGTGACACCCATGTTCATCGCATTGCCAAGGGCGTAGCCGATGATGGTGTGGGGCCGATGCACACTCCAGCTAAAGCCATCGCGCGCGGCAGTGGCGAAAACTTCGTCTTCCTGAGCATAGTAGAAGTTCTCTATGTCCATACGACCTTGCTCTTCCCGAAAAGGTGTCGCCGGGAGCACGCCCTGACCGTAAGCCTCGAAGGGGCCAAGGTAATGCTTGAGGCCCGTCACAAGCGCGACGTGTTCGACGGAACCTGAAGCGGAAAGTGCGCCCAGCAGGTTGCGAACCATGGCGCTGTTGACGCGGATGTTTTCGGCTTCGGTTGCCTGGCGCATCCACGTCGTGATGAAGACGTGGGTTGGTTTCACGTCCCCAAGAGCCGCTTGAAGCGACTCGGGCTGCAGCAAATCGGCAGCGAGAGGGTGGATTCCTTCGGACGCCGATGCCCTGCGCGCCAGGCCATAGACCGTCCATTCGTCTTGTCCGGCCAAATGCGAGGCGAGGTTTGAACCGACGATGCCGGTAGAGCCGACGACCAGAGCTATTTGGTTTGACATGATTTTCCTTTTTATCGTGCGTCGAGTGTAGATGACAGTAGACTACAGACGAGGCACTACGATGCTCCTAGGACCCCTTTTTCCCAACGAGAATTCGCGACATCGTCATCACGCTCGTCTGTGGAAAGTCAACGGTCTTGCTGCCTGAAACCGACAGACGTTTCTAGCAGTTCAGGATTCGGTACTGTGTGCTGTGTGCAGCGCGGCAGCTTGCTCATCTCTTACCCGTCGTACCTCTTAGGTATCAACATGTCATTTTCCGGTTTATTTGGGATCTAACGCACTTTTAGGGAAGGGGTAGCACCAGTGGCTGCCAGGCCAGTTTGAAACACTACCGCTGGTAGCGAAAACAGCCATCTCAACAAAAGCGCGTCAGACGTGTCAGCTCGTTTACCTCTGTTTTATCTTTCGGAATATCTGAGTCATCGTCTCTTTGTCCAGGGCTTCCATATCAACCAACTTCAGTGACTTGACCATCGCAAGCGTTGTGGTCTTGTATTTCTGGAAATGCGGCGTTTTGAGATGCGACTGATAGGCTTCCCGGCTGGCATACATTTCGAGAATCCGAACCTGCGTCGGATTCTCCCTCTGGTATATCGGGAAGATGGCGATAACGCCCGGCTCCAATCGGACCGACGCTTCGGCTTCTTCTTTCAAGATGGCTTTGTACTCCGCGAGATGATTGGAGTGAATCTCGATCTCCGAGATACGCACCATCATGCCATTCTGCCGGACCGGAGCTGCACTTTGTCGCGGAGCTCTGGCCTGAGCCGGGCGGGCTCCGATGAACGCTTTCTCCTGCGCCGAAGCCACGCTGTTGCTGACAAGCAGGGCTGCCACAATTAAAAAGGCGACAGAGCTTTTCTGGAGACGGACGGTGACCGTATTTATTTTCATTGGTTAAACACTTTAGATTTCTCTGCGTTTTCGCGTGCGTTGTGCGTTACTTGGGGCGCTTCTCGAAGACTTCTTTAGCGACCGGAAGGGCTGAGGACACGTTCGGCCAACCGGTGTAGAAGGCGAGGTGCGTGAGAGCTTCCCCCGCCTGCTCCTGCGTGAGTCCGCTGTCCATCGCCCGGTTCAGGTGATAGGTGATTTGCGGGACCTGACCGGAGGCGACGAGAGCGGCAACGGTGACAAGACTCCTGTCACGCGGCGCGAGGTCGGGACGCAGCCACAGATCGCGGAACAGATAATCCGTCGTGTACTGCACAACACCAGGGGCCACCTGGCCAAACTGCGCGCTCACGCTTGCCGCGCGCTGCGCTTCCGCCGCTTCGCGCAGTGGCAGGGGGGTCGGGGAGGCTGACGGCAGTTGGTCCGATCCTATGCCGCGCCGGGTGAAAACCTCCTTTGTCGCTCCGACAGCCCCAAAGGCACCTCCCCAGCCCGAATAATAAGCGAGGTGCGTGATCATTTCCGACACCTCGCGCGGCGGGGGTGCTACCCGAATCAGCGTGACGCTGCAGCGCCTCGACGGTCAGGTGCGCGCGACCGTGGAGGATGATGGACCGGGCTTTGACGCGGCCGAGGCCATGCAGCAAGGCAGGCTGGGCCTTACAGGGATGCGGGAGCGGGCGGAGATGATGGGGGGAAGCCTTGAGGTGGAATCGCCGCCGGGCAAGGGTACAACGATTTACGCTCGAATCCCAACCAAGTAGGTTTGTTAAGTAGACCTGCGATCAACCGTGCTTTCGATTAGCCCTTCGAGGCATCGCCGGAGGAGACCGAGCACTAACTCATCGCTGCCAGCGTTTCATCCACCGCGCCTTCTGGCAAAATCTGACCATTAGAAAGAGAGGGAACAAGGAGTCACCGTACATCGTGAATACCGAACTGCTGAAGGAAGAGCCATCAGAGTCAGAAGAAATCTTGATGCGTATCTGTTTCGACCTTCCCCGTTCGCTTGCGCCCATTGCGCACCTGCGGAAGTCGGTTCGGTGCTTCGTAGAAAGCATCGGACTCACTCCCGATGACGCTGACGACTTAGAAATGATGCTGGGAGAGCTGTCGAGCAACGTGGTTCGGCATGCAGGGACCGCGACGTATCATGTTTCTGTGGACCTTCTCCAAAGTCGGTTCTGTGTGACCGTCATTGATCAGGGAGTGGGTTTTCCCACTGAAGAATCGTTGCCGGGGACGCTGCGCCCTGATACGCTGCCCGGACGTGATGCGGAGCGAATCGGCGGACTTGGGCTTGTGATGATCCGGGGCATCGCGGACCAGGTCGAAATACTCCCAAACGTTCCGCAGGGAACGACGGTTCGTGCCCAGAAGGCACTCAAGGAGCCTGTTCAGGTAATTCCGACATAAAAGTGGAGTGCTCGCTTCTTGTCTTTTAGTTACTGACCACCAAGCTGTTTGATGTTGTTATCAACCGTCATCCGCATTTTTCTGCAGCGCTCTCGTTCGTTTTTGACTTGCTGACGCAATCTCCGCGTGCGCTCAATTGTGCGGCGCGCCTCTTCCACCAGGTCCTGCCGCTCCCTAGAAATCGCTTCATGGTTTTCTCGAATGTCTTCGAGCCGGGCAAATAAATTCATAACCAATCATCCTCTGAATATCCGGGACGCAATGCCGGGAAATGCCTAATCGCGTAGCGAGATAACCCCGTCAAAGTGAAGGGAATACGCGCGGTGGAAATGGAATGGATGAGCTATGAGCTATGAGCTATGAGCTATGAGCTATGAGCTATGAGCTATGAGCTATGAGC
>JAZKEA010000723.1:14750-21584 GCA_040387315.1 Armatimonadota bacterium
TATAAGCCTTTGCTCATTTCTCTTCGTTTTCGCTCCATTCGCAGATGATTTCCCTACAGGTCTACAGGTGTCATCAATCTGGAGAGCGCCGGTGCTCGCCCGATAGAGGTAATCCTCGGGGTCCGCAATGGGCTCCAGGGGCCGCTCGGTCTCGGTGTCCTTTACGACGACCCACCCTCTATCACCGAACGAGAGCACGCCCGCGGAGAAGCGTGAGCCGCGCTCGTTGATAAAGGAAGCCAGATTGTATGCGTCGTCTTTTTCCATCTGAGAGATACCATACCCTGTGGAACTGTATCTGGATTTTGCTTGCGGTGTGCCGGGAAAAGAGAGCTGAAGAGCGCTGAAGAGTGCTGCCTGCCGCGTGTCTCTACTTCAGGAGGAGACAGAGGAGAGCCAGCTCGGGTGGGGCGGGGTGCGGTCCATCTCCAGCAGGGCGGTGGTTCCCTGGTTCGCGACTGAGAGGAGGTAGAGGCGGTCGGCGCAGGACTGCATGTAGAAGAACCCCTGGCCGAACCCGCCGGTCGTCCAGCCCTGCTCGACTGCTCGGTGGATCATCTCCTCCGCAATCCCCGGCCCGTGATCCTCAATCCATACCTGAATCGTGCCGGTCTCCTGATCACCCTGTATCCGTGCCGTGCCCCCGCCGCCATGCCGCACCGCGTTCATCGCCGCCTCATGGGTAGCCGTTAAGAGATCACTCAGACGCTCTTTGGGGTAGCGCAGCCCTTCGGCAACGGCCTCCAGCTGCTTGCGGAAAAGACGAAGCGACGAGGCCGACAGGGCGATTACCTCCGACAGCGGGGGCAAGTGAGCGGGCAGATCCTCCCGCTCGAAGCACAGCCGGAGCCTGCCCTCGGTGAAGCCCGCGAGCATCTCCCGCAGGAAGCGCCTCTGTCGCCCGCTTGCCTCCTGCAGATCCGCTAGAAGCCGCTCTCGTTCTTCTTCCCTACGGCGCTCCTCGTTGATGTTGCGGAAGTAAATGGAGATACCTTTCCCGGTAAGAGCGGGGTAGGAGCGCACGTCGTACCAGGTGTCGAACGGCGGGTAGTACGAGGCGAATGCGACGGTCACCTGCTCCCGCACCGTGCGTCGGTAGCTCGCTTCGAACTCCGAGCCAACGGTGCCGGGGAACATCTCCCAGAGGCTCTGTCCAAGCAACTCCTCGCGCCTCCGCGACAGAATCCGCTCCGCCTCCGTGTTGACGTAAATGAATCGCCACTCGCTATCAAGCGCGAAGAAACCTTCCGTCACGCTCTCCAGAATCGAGGTTACCTCCGCCGTTTTCGCCCGGAGCGCTTCTGCCGCTTCCCTCCGCTCGGTGATGTCCGTAAACAGAACGCCGACCCGACGCTCCTCGGCGGGTCCGACGCGAAGCGCATACACGTCAAACCAGCGCCCCATCGCCGGGGCATGGTTCTCGAAACGAACCGATTCGCCGGTCATTGCCACAGTTCCATAGGTCTGGAACCAGAAGTCATCGAGATCCGGAACCATCCCCCGCGCCGTTTTCCCCTGTGCGCTCACCAATCCGGTGTGCCGCTCGAAGGCGGGGTTGACCTCCAGAAACCGATAATCATGGGGTCGGTTCTGGTTATCGAAGAGCATTTCGATGATGCAAAAGCCGACATCAATGGAGGCAAAGAGAGCGCGATACTGCTCCACGCAGGAACGGAGTTCCTCCATAGACGCCTGCAACGCTTCCGGGCTTCCGGCAGGACGCAACACCTCCTGAATAGGGCAAGACACGGCTTCCCCGTCTTCCCTGTCTGTGCTTTCCAACCCGCGGCACTCCCTGTTCGTCTGACTGCTTCTTTTCTACCCCGCTGTCGCCGCTGCTACCCTTCCACTTTTGTCTTCCTGTCTCCTGTCTTCCTGCATCTCTTTTTTTCCAGCGCCTTCCGAACGGTTGCAGAGGCAGCGCATACGCATGGTGACAGGATTTCCCTGTCACCATGTACCGCTTTACCCGGCAGACACCAGGCAGGCAAGCAAGATACAATCACTCAATAAGCTCTTCATCTACGTAAAGGCTTTACGTAGGCATGCCTTCATGCGGCAGGCAGGGACTCCGACAACCACCGGGTTCGGGTTCCCTGCTTTCTTTTTGCAAGAACTGAAACAGAGTCGGCGTCAAAGCGGCCCCCTGAGGCACCGGCCCCCTGAAGCACCGGTCACGACACCCGCTACTGAACGACGTTTTACCGGTACAATCAGGCGGGTATGCAGGCATGCAAGCGGGCCGTAGCTCCAAAGCGTGCCTGCAAGAAATGAACTCCTACTGAAACCACAAGATGTTTCGACGCCCTTCGCCAGTGATGCCGAGCAGTTCCACCTCCTGTTAGAGTCCGTGACGGATTACGCCATCCTCTTCACCGACAAGGAACACCGCGTTGTAACCTGGAACGCAGGCGCCGAGCGCATCCTTGGCTGGGCAGAGGCCGAGATCCTCGGCGAGAACGCCCAGGTCTTCTTCACGCCTGAGGACCGGGAGAGCGGCGCTTATGAAGCGGAGTTTGCCAAAGCGGCCACTGCTGGTCGCGCAGACGATGAGCGGTGGCACATCCGAAAGGACGGCTCCCGGTTCTGGGCAAGTGGAATTCTGACGGCACTGAAGGATGGGGCGGGCGGGCTGCGCGGCTACTGCAAGATACTGCGCGACCTCACCGAGCGCAAGGAGTCGGAGGAGGCGTTGCGCGCCGCCCATGACCGACATCGCCTTGTCGCGGACACCCTGCAGCAGTCGCTCCTGATGCTGCCCCCCCCCGACGTTTTTCCCGGCATCACCGTTAAGCCGCTGTACCAGTCCGCCTCCGATGATGCCCTGATCGGCGGTGACTTCTTTGACATCTTCGCGGTGGATCAAAACCAGATCGGGCTTGTCGTCGGTGATGCCACGGGCAAGGGGATTGAGGCATCGACCTACACTGCCGAAGTCAAATTCGCCCTGCGCGTCTTTCTGCGGGAGTCCCTGTCTCCTGCGGCGGCCCTGCGGCGGCTGAACCTGTTCCTGACCGAAAAGGAGCGACTCGATCCCTGGCACGTGGGCGGCTCCTACGTCGCGCTGTCGGTCATTCTGGTGAACACGAGCGAGGGCGATCTGTGCTGCGCCTGGGGCGGCATCGAGCCGCCGTTCGTGCTTCGAGGGGATACGGGCGACGCCCTGGAGATGCTGGAGTGCAGCGGCCCCCTTCTCGGCGTGGACGCTCAGTCCGAATACCGCGAGCAGCGAGCGACGCTCCGAGACGGGGACGTGCTGGCGATGAGTACCGATGGTCTGACCGAAGCGCGACGGGGCAGGGGCAGGAACATGGAACTGTTCGGCTACGAGGGGCTGGTAGCGGCGGTGCGCGAAGAGGTGGCGAAACATCCCTCCTCGCTCGGCGATGCGGGGATCGCGGTCGCGGAGCGGGCCAGAGCCTTTGCGGGAGGGACGATCAACGACGATGTCTGCCTCCTCCTCGCCCGCTGCATCACACAAGACAGCCCGGGCGATCAACAGGTCAATCAAGGCAATCAAGACGATCAAAACAATCTGGAGTCTTAAGCCGCTGAATTGAGGAAGCGGCAGCAGCGATGGGCATGGAGATACGAACCCTTCGCGCCTTTTCTCTCCATTGTGTCTGATTCATGTCTGGCTTATGTCTGATTTTTATTCCTCTTCTATCGTAAAGAAGGGAAGCTGGGCGTCCCCCTTCGATTAGCACCAGCAGGAACTGAGGTTTTGGCCCTTGAAAGAAAGGACCAAGATGAAGCAAGGACAGTTTACGAACGAGCAGATCGTTGCCGTTTTGCAGGAGGCCGAGAAGGGCGAGAAACCCGTCGTTGACCTGTGCAAGGAGAAGGGCATCTCGGAAGCGACCTTCTACGCCTGGCGCAAGAAATTTGGCGGCATGCAGACCAGAGACGTGCAGCGTCTCAAGGAACTGGAGAAAGAAAACGCACGTCTGAAGCGGTTGCTGGCTGAGCGGGTTCTGGAACTGGACGTGGTCAAGGAGGCGCTCACAAAAAATTGGTAGCCGCTCCCCAGAAACGTCGGTTCGTTGTCTATGCAAAAGAGAAGGGCTTGTCAGAGCGCTCTGCCTGCCGTCTGGTTCGTCTTTCTCGGACAGTGGCCCGCTATCGTGTTCGCCCTAAACGCTACGACAACGACCATCTGGTGGAGCGGCTACAAGAGATTGCCCGGAAGAAGCGGCGGCGAGGCTATCGTCTGGCACATACGGATGAGTTCACAAGGGAGTCGCTGGCTTTGGAGGTCAGCCGTTCCTTCACGAGCGAGCAGGTGTGTCAGGTGCTGGAGCGATTGTTGGGAGAGCGCGGGAAAACCTCTGCTTTGCGGATGGACAATGGTCCGGAGTTTGTGGCGTTAGCCTTGAAAGGGCTTTGCCATCGGCACGGCATCAATGCGGCGTATATCGAGCCGGGGAAGCCCTGGCAAAACGGATTTGCTGAGAGTTTCGTTTCTCGGCTGCGGGACGAGTTTCTGGACGGGGAGGCGTTGTTATCGCTGCTGGACGCGAGGACCAGACTCGGCACCTGGCGGCGGTACTATAACGAGGAGCGATTACACTCGCGGATCGGGTATCAGACGCCGCAGCAATTCGCGGCAAGTTGGGGAGAATCGGGCAGAAAAACAGTCGAGACCAAAGAGTCCATTGGTGCTACATGAGGGGGCAGTCCAAAGCACTGCTGTTCGTTCGAGTTTTTTACGAACCCAGGGAGAAGGGCGAACAAGACGGAGAAGCGCGCCTCGGGCCTTCTGGGCTTTGAGCGCGTGAATTAAAATAGCGACTGCCTCCTCGGATAAAAAACCAACCTCGCTCAAGTTGAGGGCAATGTCTCCTGCAGTGCCGTCAATAGAATTAGTGCCAACGCACCGTTTGCCCGGAGCATCGTTTTGGATGGTTTGGAACAGGACTTCTCGAAAAGCAGCCTTATCGTCATCTTCCACGTCGCCGTGGATCTCGATGAGAGTGACATGCTCGTGCTGTGAAAGACGATGTTGAAACGACGGTGTGGCGACAGCATTGTGCTCACTGTAATGTCTGTTACCGCTACTTCCTTCTCCGGCCCCTGCAATACGGGTGGTCATCTCTAGAACCCCATAGGGTTGTCACCATAAGCGATGGTTTCCCGTGCACTCGTTGTACCCGTCTATCTAACTCTGGAAGCGGAAAATCCTGGCAGTATGACAGGATTTTCCTGTCATATCTAATTTTGTATTCGACGTGCGTCAGAACCCAGATAATTAAAAACGTGTCAGCTGCCCCTGTGTTTCCTTCGTCTAATTCTGAGATGAAGTGCCTCGCCGTCATTTGAGGGAACCGATAGAGGTCAATTCCTCTGATCTCCTGGTTCCGTTTGTCGTTGCTCGATTGCTTGAGGTCGCTGACGTGCCATTACTTGCCATTGAAGGCAGGACGACCACATCTACCTGACCAGGGTTTGGCAGGTACCTCTCTGCATGGCGCATCTCCAGGCCGACAAGCATACCATCCTGGTCGTAATCCAGCGTCATGTCTGCGCCGTTTGGCAGTACGGTTTCGATAGGCGTCTCCGTAATGAGAATACGCAGAACATCCGTGTTCTCGTCGTAGGTGATCTTCATGGTTTTTCGTCGTTCCTCGTTCCTCCGGTTGACCGGTAAGAGGGGCGCTACTTGGTCGCAGTCTTTGCCTCTGCCGGTACGAGTACGCCTAGTTTCGCCAGCGCAATCTCCAAACGGTGATCGTCCTCACCCCCATAACCCAGGCTCCCTGCAGCGATCTTGCCTTCTTTATCAATCACGTACTGGGTCGGGATGAGGCTCACCTTATACAGCGTGTACGGTTCCGATTTGCCGGTTTTGCCTGCCGGATCAAAGGCGACTGGAAAGCTGTAGGTGTTCTTCTTTGCCAACCGCCACGCCTCGTAGGGCGCCTTGTCATCGCGAACGCAGAGAGCCAGGACGACCACGTCTTTGTCTTTGACCTGCTTGTAAATACGATCCAGGTGAGGCATGGATGCCTGGCAAGGACCGCACCATGTCGCCCAAAAATCCAGGATTACCGTTTTACCTCTCAGGTCCGACAGCTTCATCGGCTTGCCATCGGAGCCAATGCAGGTGAAATCCGGGGCTATCGTACCGTCGGCCAGCAACTTCGGCTGCTCGGTCACAGGAGGAACGAACATGGTTGCCCCTTTGGGCGGCTTCCAGGCAAAGAGCGATGGCTTCACCGGAGCGTTCAGCACCCACTTCGTGAAGTCGAGATGAACAATCTCCTGCCAAGCATTATCTCGCCAGACGAGTTCCGTTCGCCGCCGCAGGAGATTGGTTTCCGCATCGATATAGTAGCGTAGTAGGTAGCTCGGATGCTTATCGGGAAAGCCCAGAGGAGCGCCAGTGTCGAACTCTTTGGTTATCATCTTGCGCCTGTCAATCGTGGCATCGCTGCCCTGTTTGGCTTCCCTATTTACATAACCGCGAATCAGTAAGACGGCCGACTCAGTTCCCAGCATCTGGTCCAAATCCGCTTTGAGTCCTCCCTTGGCCCGTCTGTACTTGTTGACGGTAGGATTATACTGGACGGTCTCCTTACCATTGAACAGAATAAATGTCGGCCAGAGAGCCATGCCAGCCGGTGCCTCACCCACTCTGTCATAATCAATGCGGGCGCTGTGTGCGGTCGCATCGAAAGTGACGTGCGTTGTCTCCGGGGTCTGCCACTCTTTTTTACCGGAGTCAAACCGAGTGGATGTCAGGGTGACGCTCAGTGTCCGTGCCTTCTCAGAGGCAACGCCAAGCGAGTGATGCATTTGCGTGTCGGCAGGAGTAGGTAGCGTGTTACTGAAGAC
>JAZKEA010000723.1:21594-23070 GCA_040387315.1 Armatimonadota bacterium
CGGGCTGCCTCACATTCACTGTTGCGGGAGATTGTGCGGGAGTCTGCACCTGGGCCGAAGCATTACTGGCTCCGGCGAAGAGAACCGCTGCAATACCAATACTAGCCTGATGAATGGGCTTTGTGATTCTGAAAATTCTAGGGTGCATGGAGTTTTTCCGTATCAAAGGGGCAAGCCCTTAAGACATCCGAATAAGCAGTGTATTTCATAACGACTGAGCAAAGGGATTATTGTCGAGACTATTGATGGGACTATTGATGGGACTACTGATGGGACTACTGATGGGACTACTGATGGGACTACTGATGGGACTACTGCCTGTAAACAAAGTAAGCGTCGTCGGTCGCCGGGTTTCCCGTCAAAGGACCCGGAGTCAGGAACCCAACATTGTTCGCTTTCTGATTGGCATTATCGTAAGGGGCAACCTGGGTACTCGTTGGTGACAGAAAAACAGGCATCGCCTTGACATGACCGTCCGCCCACAACACTTCGCACATGCCGTTGTGCCGGGCGTGCGCTGCGCCGCTATTACGCAAAGCTGGTTGATAAACGCCCGTTGAAGGAGTCCAGCTATAGGGTGGACTCACCGTACTGAGTCGTTGAAGTCCCGTTGCCGTGGGGAAGGCATTATCCGCCATCAGGATCGTGCTAGAGGGATTTGTAAACTCACTCACCGGTAGGCCAACGCTTGCCGCGCTAATCGCGCTGTTATATCCGTAGGTAGTGCTTTTATAGGCATTGGTCACGCCCACTTCGATGGGTGCCGCGGTCAAGCACTCCCGAACGGCTACGCTCTTCATATAGGGGTAGATCAGCCCCTGCGTTGGATCTGCCTCCGTGGTCTGCGTATTGTAGGAGGCGTTCCAATACGTTTGGAGGGAAAATCCCCCTGGCAGAGCCGTGGAAGTACTTTGCGGCATGACCAGCTCGTCATAATCCTGGGAATACATCAGCGCACCGACACCAATCTGTTTGAGATTGCTTGCACAGCTTGCTTGCCGCGCTTTCTCTCGTGCCTGGGCGAAGACGGGAAAAAGGATAGAGGCGAGAATCGCTATTATCGCGATTACGACGAGCAGTTCAATCAGCGTGAAACCAAAGCGTTTTGTAATAGCAGAACGGCATCGGCTCGTTGCGGTAACTGAGGTGAATGAGGCTACAGAAGTTACAGTGGAGTTATTCGCTATATTTCGGACGGACGGTGCGTTCATGGTCTCTATTCCTTGCGGGTCGGACGGTTTGATCAACCAATCGATGACATTGTGGGGTAACGCGAAGTCGTGGCGTCGTTGCCTGTGGTTCTAAACAGATCTTAAGCCTTATGAGTTTACGGCCTCTTGTCTTATGAAGACAGTATATAAACCAACTCCAGGGAAAGTCTGAGGAAACTCCGAGGTAACTCTGAGATGAGGTCGTGAAGTAACTATATTTTAATCTATTTTCCTCACGGCACTGTACAGCACTGCAATTTAATGA
>JAZKEA010000724.1:0-5151 GCA_040387315.1 Armatimonadota bacterium
GGAGCTGAATCTTCGCAAAATCATCGATGGTGACCGTATCTCCGGCAGGGGTTGTCGGGGCGGGCGGTGTGGCAGGTGCGGGTGCTGAGTCGGATGGGGTCGTGGTTTTGCCGGGCTCCCCGATAGGGGCGAAGGTCGGCTCTTGTTCTGATGTAGACATGTTCTTACTGTTTTTCTTCGATGACGGCGTCGGGTTGGTGCTGGCTGCCGACGGTTTCTTTGTATCAATGCGGGGGAACAGCGGAGTCGCTTCTCCGATCGGCGTACCGGGAACGAGACCTCCCCAGCGGGTCGCTTCCTCCCAGGTTCCTTCCGCCGCAAGAGTGGCGATGCCAAGCTGCTGTCCCATCGCTGCCGCCGCGGACGGCAGCACGGGCGAGATCAGCACGGCGGCAAGCCGTGCGCCCTCCAGCGCCTGGTAGACGACGGTGGCTACTCCCTGAGTGTCCCCATTTTTCGCAAGGGTCCAGGGCGCTTTTGTATCGATATATTTGTTGAGGGCTCCCACAAACGACCAGACGGACTGAAGCGCCGCTCCCCAGTCAAAACGTGCCAGCCCCGCCTCATAACCGGCAACCGCATCGCGCGCCGCCGCCATCAAGTCTGCATCATGCTCGCTCGGCTGCGGGATGGTGCCGTCAAAGTATTTGGCGCGGAGCTGCCGGTTCAGAACGTTGCCGAGGTCATTGGCAAGGTCGGAGTTATAACGCGTAATCAGCATATCCACACTGAATTCCGCATCGCTCTGCAGCTGGATATCCCGACACAGATAGTAGCGCAGGGCATCGACGCAGATCGCCTCCGGGGCGCCCGACCGCTCCTCCAGAAGCGCGGTCATCTGCTGGGGAAGGGGAAGCGGGACGCCGGACTTGGAGCCTTTCACCAGGGACTCCGTTTTCGGGTCCCGGACAAGCCACCAGCCGTGCCCCACCACATGCCGGGGCAGTGGGAGATTGAGCGCCATCAGCATCGCGGGCCAGAGCGTGGCATGGAAACGCGTGTAAATCTCCTTGCCCATAAAGTGAACATCCGCGGGCCAGAGCGTGTCCCAGTTCGGATTTTCCGGCCATCCGGACTCCGCCAGGTAGTTGATCAGGGCATCGAACCAGACATAGATGATCTTGCCCGGCTCACCGGGAACCTCGATGCCCCAGCCGGAACGATTCTGCGTGATGTTGATATCCCGCAGGTTCTCAATAAAGGCAAGAACTTCGTTGCGCCGCGTCTCCGGAATCAGAAAATCGGGGTTAGCAAGGATATGCTCCTTCAGTCGGTCACCATACGCGGACAGGCGGAAGAAGTACGTTTCCTCGCGCACGCGCTCGACTTTGGCACCGGTTTCCCGCGCGGTCTGTGTCGCCTCGTCGACATCGGTGTCGCGGAAAAAGGTCTCATCCGCCACCGAATACCAGCCCTCGTAGATACCGGGGTAGACATCACCGGACGCTTTAAGACGGGTGAAAACTTCCTGGACGACCCGTTTATGGCGCTCTTCGGTGGTGCGGAAAAATACATCGTAGTCACAGTTCAGCAGCTTCCAGGTTTCAACAAAGCGCTGCGAGACTTCGTCCACAAACGTCTGCGTCGGCTTGCCCGCCTCGTCCGCGGCATCGGTCACCTTGCGGGCGTTTTCATCCGTGCCTGTCAGAAAATAGGGACGGTTTCCACGCAGACGCTGATAGCGCATCGTGGCATCCGCCAGCACCGTCGTCGTCGCGGTCCCGACATGGGGAGCGCCGTTTACATAGTAGATCGGCGTGGTGATATAGTAGCGCTTTTTGTTCAATTTATCGGAATTTGACGTGTCCGGGGTTACTGCGGTCATGGTATGCATAGTATCGCGACACCTCACACCCTGCTAAACGAGGTACTGCGAGGCAATCTCTTCCTGTCGATACGGCGTTCCGGCTTCGACCGAGAACAGGGTGTCCGCCTCTTCGGGCGCACTCACTTGTTCACCCCGTGCCGCGGTATGCAGCGCGAACAGATCATACAGGCTTGCCCTTTTCAGATCGACCAGTGACTGCAGGGTCAGCTGAACTCCACTCAGGTTACCGTGGACATTGTTTTGCCAGCGCGGATGATTTCGCAGCGCCATATCACACCAGATGACCTTTTCCGCCACAACATCGATCACAAGCGGCAGCGCGATACGGGTATCGGCGGTGAGGTCCACCCGATCCTGCACCGTTTTCGGCTCATATATCTCGCCTGAGTCTGGTTCCTGGCGTGCCATCCAGCCCGCGAAACACTCCGGCAGTTGTACGAACGGCTGTCGGGAGTAGCTATTCAGGGTCATCGCGACATAGCGAACGCCCGCGGTACGCAGCTTTTCCAGTGTCACATCAATAAATTCGCTCGCGCCGTTTGGGGCATCGACAATGTCACCGCTGTGGACCCCGCCGAACCCTTTGAGGTTGTAATAAGAGAGCACATCGATATATCTGAACTCCGCGCTGAACATCGCTGCCGACAGATCGATATCCGTCGTGTCCGCCCCGTTCTTCCACCAGACAAAAAAGCGCAGAACGCTGCACCCGAGTGGCAGCGGGAGTCTGCTGCCGCGCACAAGAGAGCGTAGAGTTTTCGAGGCGGAACGCATCGCGAAAGGCACCGGATAATCACGCAGGTTTTCATCGATATAAACCCTTCCGAGCGGGGACAGGGCGCGAAATCGTGCCTCAAGCGCCTCTCGGCAGACCAGGGAGACACGCTCGCAGACCGCTTCTGGCAGGTCGGGAAGAGTGTTAAGAATACCCTGTGCCTTTGCCAGGTTTCCCTTCGGAAAGAAGACACGAAGACCGGACCGGTCGTTGCGGACTTCGAAATGATTCATGACCTGCAGCAGAAACGGCGTGGAAACCCGCGATGCCACTGCGGCAAAGGCGGTAACAACATCGTCCTGATCAGACTTGCTGATTCGGAGCAGATGATCCAGGCGACGGGCGAAGTCTCCCGGACGCAGGGAGAGTTTTGCGACGCTTGAACCGACGTTCTTTTTTGCCAGCGCCTCTTCCACGCCGCTGTTGAACGTGGCGAATGGAAGATTGTCGCGCAGCACCTGGAACGCGGAGGCAGCGTTCGGATACCGAGACGCAAACTCGCCGGGATGCAGCTTTTCGCCGAGCCGTATCCAGCGTCCCTTCCAGCGAAGCATATCTTCGGTGACACCCGGCAGACGTTCCAAAAGGCTGAGGAGCAGGCGGCGCTCTTTGCGGGAAAACGTCCGGAATTTTGTGCTGTCGGCGAGCGACACGTCGCCGCCGGATAGTGCGAGCGCAAGCCGCAAAATATCGGTAGCGGTTTTGAAGAACGGCTGAAGAACGGCTGCAGTATCCATGGTATGCCGCATCAGCAGGCTGGCGACAAACGCCAGATTCTCCTTCTGCGGAATGGCTTCCGGCATCAGGCTGCGAATCGTGTCGCTATAGGTTTCGACAAACCATTGCAGGTCTTCTTTATCCTGCTCCGACAGCGACGTATTCGATGCGGCAATCTGCGCGAACAGCGCCTCGAACTCCCGCTGGCTGCCCAGGTCGATCCGGGTCAGTTCCACCATATCCAGCAGCGGCAGCCGCTCTTTGACTTCGGTGGCGGGGAACAGCTTCCCGCCGGACCAGTAATGAACGAGAGCATTGAAGTAGAGCCGTACCTGGCTCATATCCATGACCTGCCGGGGGAAGTTCGGGTACATCGGCTTGAATGATTTATGGGCGCCCCTGGTCTTTTTCAGATCGGCGGTCAGCTCCTGGTAAAGCAGCGTCAGCTGGTCCAGGGTGAGGGTGCGGCAGGCAGCGATCAGATCCGTGGAAAAACCCGCTCCCAGGGTCTCCAGGTTTTTGGCTGCCGTGGCAACATAGTTTTCAGGGAGGAGTTCGTTTCCTGAAGCCGTTGGCAGAACGATCTTACCGCGACGGCGCAGGTAGATGCTGTTGTTGATACGGTCCATGATCTCTGTGACTCTGATAAAGGTCAATGGGCTCCTGCGGAAAGCAGGGACGCTAGTTTTCTGGAAAAAGAGAGAAGGAAGCACCCCTATAGCCGCAGGAACCCGCTGCCTGCTACCAGTATCGCCTAACGCACCGCTTTTGTACAGCGATTCGGCAGGCTATTTCCTTCACAATGCGGTTTCCGTGCCAGAAATCCGGTAGGTGGGATGGAGACAGGGGTATCAGGGTAAAATAGCATCGGTAGAACAACCGCTTTATGAACAATCCTCAGAGTAATCCCAATAATTCGACGAAAACATCCCGTGGCCTGAGTCCCGAGGCCGAACTGCACTACACACGAGGGCTGCTCCACCTGCGCCGGGGCGAGGCGAGTATGCCGTATGCGATGGCTCTGGATGAGGAGAAGACTCCCCCGGGAACCGATGTGCTTCTCGCCCTGCTCGGGCTGGCATCGGTCGCGACATCGCGTGTTCTCCGGCAGACCGGTTGGATCGAGGAGTACCGTACTGAGATGCGGAAAGCCCTCGCGAACTTCGATCTCGCGGCGGATTTAGCCCCGAATTATGCGGACATCCAGTTCCGACGCGCCCGTGCCCTTCGCCATCTCGGTGAGACAAATGCCGCGCGGGATGCCATCCGGCGCGCGACTCTGATGGATCCGGAGAATGCGCAGTATGCGGCCCTACGTCGAATCCTGGAAGGTGGCACGGCAGTTCCCCCGCGAGGCGGCAATCTCCCCCCTCAGCCCGGTGAGGCCGCACCCGCGCTGCGACTCCCAAAGCCGCGTCCGCGGCCATCGATTGTTTCCAATGAGGAGATGCCATTGCTGACCTGGGATGATGTGATCCTGCCCGCGAAGACCAAGCGTGAGCTGCGTCAGACGCAGCTGGTTCTGGAAAATCCCCAGCAGGCGCGTGCCCTCGGGGTAGAGCCGCCTACGGGACTGCTGCTGTACGGCCCACCGGGAACGGGGAAAACGACTGTCGCGCGGGTGCTGGCCGCACAGGTCCGATGTACCTTCCTGACCACAAGCCCCGCTGAGACCAACAATATGTGGGTGGGGGAGAGTGAGAAGAACGTCGCGCGGCTCTTTGCGGACGCCCGTGCCGCCGCGCCGTCAATCGTGTTTCTGGATGAGGTCGATGCGCTCCTGCCTAACCGCGCCGGGGGCATGCATCAGTATTCCGATAAGGTCGTCAAC
>JAZKEA010000725.1:0-2897 GCA_040387315.1 Armatimonadota bacterium
TGATGCCTGTGAGGTTGCCTGCCGCACGTTTGCCGAGCAGGAAGGCGTCTCGGTTTTTATGCTCAACACCGGGCAGGACGAAAACCCGGTAGGCGGGCGCGACGAACAGGCGGAACGGGCGGGATGCTCGCATTACCTTTCCATCCACTGTAATGCCGGCCCTGCCTCGTCACGCGGCACGGAGACGCTTTACAGGGACTCTAATGACATCCTGCTCGCCGCGAAGGTGCAGAAAGCGACCGTGCAGAGTTTGAGACTACGCGACCGGGGATTGAAGCCGGAAACGGTTTCCCCTCACGGGCGGCTTGCCATCTTCGATTTCGACGGGCAGGCGGCACTCGTTGAGCTGGGATTCATCACGAACAACACCGACCGGGCGGCGATCCTGTCGGATGAGAACCGCAAACTGTGGGCGCGGGCAGTCGTGGAAGGGCTGTACGGATAAACCGATGGACGTTACCGTGACCCTGACCGACCGCACGCAACGCTACGCGGCAAGCCTCACCCCGGCGCTGTCGGCGGCGGTTCGGGCGGCGACGTTCGGCATCGAAGCGCGGGCAAAGGTCAACATCCAGACCGGGCCGAAGTCGGGCAGGAAGTACCGGCGCGGCAAGAAGTGGCACCGGGCATCCGCGAAAGGTGAAGCCCCGGCGACGGACAGCGGAACGCTCGTAAACTCCATCCGGGGGCGCATGGATAGCCCGCTAGAGGGTAGCGTGACGGTCGGCGCGGCATACGGGGCGCGTCTCGAAAACGGGCTTGACCGGCCGTTCCTTTCGCCCGCGCTGGAGGCAGTCAAGCCGGCGTTTGAAGCGGCGATAGCGGCGGTTCTGGCGGGCGGGGAGGCGCGGCGCTAATGAGCATCCTGGGAGAAGTCGAGCGGTGGGCGGTCGGCGTGCTGGAGGCGGACGCGACCATAACGGGCGAGGCGGTCGGCGGGGTTCACCGGACATCCGCGCCGCAAACCACGCCCTATCCTTTCGTCGTGGTTTCGATGGAGGGGCAGCCGGCCGTGGAGAAGCTGCTTTGCGGAACGGTGGCGTCCTACCGGGCGGTCTACGCGGTTCGGGCGATAGGCAAAAACAGCGGGTTCACGACGCTGGAGACTTTAGAGGACGCGATAGCGGCGGCTCTCCCGGTGGGCAGGGTCGCGGCACTAGGCGCGCGACCACGTATGGCGGTGACGCTCGTTTCCCCGGTTCGGCGCATGACAGCGAACGACGCGGGGGAGTTCTACGAGGCGGGCGGTTTATACCAATTTTTAATCACTCAGTAAGCATTACGACGATTTGAGTTCACGGCCTTAGGAGGGCTTTACGATGGCAGAATGGGCAGATAATCAGGACTGGATAGGGAACTTCACTATCGGCACGTGGAATGGCAAGGTCGGGGCATTCGGGACTGTAGAAACTGCAATGCAGTGCCTTCTCACCAACTACAAAGATTCAGGAACAGGTACGTCGCGCGAAAGCAGCACCCTTTGCAGCGGGACGGAGATACACCAACCGGGCAAGAAGGCCGGCACTATCTCTTTCGATATTCGGGTACCCGCCGACGCGCCACGCTATTTCAAGGGCAAGGAAATGCTCCCTATCCGATTGGAAGTCGGGGAGAACGCGGAAGTCACGCCGGACGTGATCTACGGCATGATTAACACCGTTGACTACGGGGTCGATAACGACGGGCTTCAAGTCGAATCCGTGAGCATCACGAAATACATCAACTGGACAGCACCGGCTTAGGAGACTGATTCATGGGATTGACGACGTTTAAGAAAAAAGATGCGCTGCCGAATATTGACATCGACACGACGCCGTTTGTAGACGAAGGCGACGGGGGGGTATGGACGTTTCGGCAGCCGCGATCCCCTGACCTGCTCGTTTCGGCGAGGCGGCGGGCATCTCTGAAGGCGGCACATCCCGCGTGGTCGGACGAGATGCGGAGTCAGGTTCTCTTATTGTCCTCCTGCTACGTGCGGAAAGAGGGCGAAGCGGCGGGGGTTAACCTCGATAACGCGATGGCGGATGTCGCCGATAGCAACATGGGACTGTTCTTCCACATCATGAAGGAGTTTGGTACTGCGTACACGCTAGACCTATCGGCCAAAGAAGCGGGGGAAGATTAAGCGCGGGAGAGAAAGCCTTCTCTCTCGCGCTTAACAGGCGAAGCGGTAAGTTCCGGTGGGAAGTGAACCTGACCATCGAGCAAATGAACGAAGTCCTGTGGATCGATCAGGAAGAATTGAAACTTGAAATGGCGCTGGCCGGAATGAAACCGAAATGAACCTGACCGAACTATCCGCAAAAATCAGAGTGACCGGGGCCGAAGCCGCCAAACGCGCTGTCGAAGGCGTCGGCCGCGCCATGACCGCGACCGGACACGCGGCGCGGGGCATGGGAACGGCCGGCAAAGGCGTGGCTACCGTTTTCGCGGCGGTCGCGTCGGCGTCGGCGAACCCCATCGGACGCATGATGCAACTCACCCAGACGATAGGCACGCTCACGGCCGCTATGGGCGCTCTCGCGGCGGCGGCGGGGTTCCAGGTAGCCGCGAAGATGGACAGCCTAACGCGCGGGCTTGCGTCGGTGTCGGTGAACGCTCAGGATTTACAGGCGCAGTTGTCGCGGCTAAAGGATGTCGCGAAGCTGCCGGGGCTTGGTTTCGAGGAGGCAGTACAGGGGAGCGTGGCGCTTCAGTCGGCGGGGCTTTCTGCGAGCATGGCGGAACGCTCGCTAATGGCGTTCGGTAACGCTCTGGCGACGGTCGGCAAGGGCAAGGCGGAACTACAGGGCATTACCTTAGCCATCCAGCAGATTTCTGCAAAGGGCAAGGTGTTCGCCGAAGAAATAAACCAAATTAATGAACGCTTGCCACAAATACGCCAAGCGATGAAACAA
>JAZKEA010000725.1:2907-5004 GCA_040387315.1 Armatimonadota bacterium
CGGCCCCACGCTGACGAATTCGGCCCAGGCCGCCGACCCGATCGCCCAGGCCGCCAGGACGGTGGCCTTCGGCACCTCCAACACCGAAGAACTTTCAAAGATGGGGATCGACGCTCATAAGTTCATTGAGGGGGTTGTAACTCAGTTAGAAAAAGGCCCGAAGGTGCTCGGCGGGATTAGTAACGCGGTGGAGAACATGGGCGACCGCATGAAGGAAGTGATACGGCCCCTCGGCGACGGGCTTGCTACCGCGTTCATGGCACTGCAACCGACGATTGAGCGCGTCATGTCTTTCGCACAGGAGCGTTTTACCCGCCTCGGAGAGATCATCGCGGCGCTCGCGAACAGCGGGGTGTTGGAAGATTTCGCCAACCGCATGATGAACGTTTTCGACAGTCTTTTTGGGGGCGACTTCACCCAGGGGGCGATTGCGGGCATATCCAACATATTGTCGGTCATCCTCAACATCCCCGCTGCTTTCGAGATGGCGAAACAGTACGCGGTGGATATGTTTGAGGCACTGAAGTCCAACGCGTCTAACGTCGCCGCCTTTACCGCCAACCTCTTTACGTCCATAGCTCAAAACATCATCGCCGCTTTCGACATAGCGAAGAACGCCATCACTAATACTTTCATATGGATAGAAAACAAGTTCCGCCTTGTTTTGGCGGGAATAGCTGAAGGCATTAAGTGGATATCTCTCAGCCCCCTAGTAATGCCTTTGCCGGGGCATCGAGAGTTTATCGGGAATCTTGACAAGTTTATACAAACGAACAGCGAACCGAAGCCCTATTCCGTACTGCGTAAGGGGCAGGGCGTGTTTGAGGAGTTGCCTACCATCAAAGACATGATGTCTAAGATGACGCCGTTACCCGGAGTACCCGACCTCATGGGTAAGATGCTGGCCGATAGCGGACGGTACGCGGCAATGATTAACGGGTCGATGCAGGGGCTACCAGGACTGCCTAACAACCTTAATTACGGCGGGTTTCGCGACCTCGGCAGGGATAAAGAGTCGGGAGTAGAAGCCACTTTAGAACGGATCGAGCGCAACACCAAATCGGCGGCAGATTCCCTTTCCCTGCGTCGTCAGGCTTTAGGCGGCGGCGAACTGGCGGCCCTCGGCGTGACACCGGCAGAACTTCGCGGAGGCGCGGGCAGGGGCAACGGCGGGGCGTCCACGCGCGGCAACATCGGCAAGGATAGTAGCATGACCGGGATAGCAAGGTCACTGGAGTATTACACGAAGCGCAAAGTTTACGAGACAGTCAACCGGGCTGGCGGCGGCGGATTCCGACCCCGAACGGGCTAACGATAAAGGTTAGTGGCCGGGTTCTCTGCCTTCTTCGCCCGGTTCCCAAAAACGATACCGAGCGTGATGAGAAGCGCGAACGGCATCGCCCATAAAAAGAAGTGGATAATCGGGGTCGCCGCGTAAGCAGCAGCCTTGCCTAGAAACTCAGGCGCAGCATCCCCTGAAGTCGGGTCCGGCAGTGCGCCAGATATGCGGTTCATGCTCATGACTGCCGAGAGCATCACGCATAGCGTCCATGCGGCGGCGAGAGAATAGAAAACGGTTGACGCGGTTCGTAGCGATTTCATTATGGCGATACCCACCTTAAAACTAGAGTTCGACTGCCCGGAGCCGCGCACGGTCAGGGATAGGCTGGTCGTGTCTGCGGACGGCACTACATGGCAGACACGCACGCCGGACGATGGTGACTTAACGGAATCAACTTTTTTAGACCCGGTGACGAATACGCTCATGCTTCGCCCTCTGCCGCTCACGGCGGCGTGGCCTACGACATCGACCGGCGACTATGCCCGCCTGAGAAAAACCGATTATACACTGATTACGGCATCGTCGTGGGTGGAACACCCGGTCAGCAGCGCGGGCGATTACTATTTAGAATCCCTCGGCGTCAACGAGATAGTTTACACGACCGCGACGTACTCGCAGAATACCCCGTTCTGGCTGTCTACCTTCGTTTATGGCGTCGCGACCAACCGGGCGATAATCCTTGAATGTGGTTGGGGCAGTCCGGGTACGGGCGTCTCGCTTCGCCTTTCCGCCGATGGCGTTTGCGAGGTCTGGAA
>JAZKEA010000725.1:5014-8525 GCA_040387315.1 Armatimonadota bacterium
GTATTCCTGGCGCAGTACGATTTAGGCACCTATACCGACACCGGGGCGAACGGCCGCGTACAGACCGGCAGGAAGGCTCTCGCGGGCAGCTACGTCAACCTCTGCCTGATTCCGGCAAGGGCGCGGGATCTGCTCGTCCTGAGCGACAGCGGGGGCGGGTTCGCGCATACCTTCGCCGACTTAGCGGATGACAACACCGTGCAGACCATCACCCCGGCGTCCGCGCCGTTCTGGTGGAAAGTGCCGTCAGGGAAAGCCTCGGTACAATGCTCGCCGCTGCATTTCGAGACGGCCGGGATCGCGTTCGGCAACTTCACCACGCTCCCGCACGCGCCGGCCGGTGGCCGCACGTTCGATGACATCGGGGCGCATCACGGCGCGGGGTTCGGAACCCAGAGCGTCACCTACGACCTGATCGACGGCGACATCGCGGGCCTTGCTACGGCGTTCGTCGCCAACGGGGTACGGGATAACGCCATCGCGCGGGCTACCCTCGGCGGCGACGGCGACAGCACTCCCTTTGTCTATGCGGTCGATTTCGTCTGCGAGAGGGTCGCGGGCAGCACCGTTGACGACCCGTTTGACCTGACCGAGTACCTGACATCGCTCAAATGGGAGGTTCCCGAAGAAGGGCCGGCGACGCTCAGTTTCACGGCGGATGACATCGACTTTCTGGAGGGGGAAGGCTTAGACCGCCCCGGCCTGATGCACGACCGCCCGGTAAGGCTTTCTATCACGTCCATCATAGACGAAGATCCGGTAGATGTCGATATGTTCCGTGGCACGGCGGCGCGGCCGGACATCGAGCGCGGCAGCGGCATCAACCGCACGACGAAGGATCTGCTGTCCTGGGCGGCGACGGACCGCGAAATGCAGTTCGATTTGTGCCGGTTTCGGAACTGCCTCCCGTATGACGGCTATTCCCTCGACAACGCGGTATTAGACCTCGTGAAACTCCCCGGCTTTTCCGCCGACGACCTGGAGATAACGCCGGATAGTTTTGCCCTCCCTTATTCCCCGGCCGTGAGCAAAGGCGAGTGGAAACTCTGCCCCGAACGCGGCGACAGCGTTTCCGACTGGCTCGGCAAGATTCATAGCGATTACGCGGGTACGTGGCTCGTGGGGTGGGGGCCGACGAACCTCCCCGGCGAAGCGCCGGAAATAAAGTACAGATACCGGATGATACGGCCGGACCAACTCCCTGACACCCCGGATTTGACCATCTACTTCGACACGGAGGATGCTGTCGCGGGCGACGGGCTTGACCTCGAAACGGCGATCCGGCAGGTAGTCTACCGCCTTTCGGAGCGCTCGGAGGAGCCGGAAGCGAACCAGGTGTGCGTCGTCGGCTTCGACC
This sequence comes from Armatimonadota bacterium, assembly GCA_040387315.1. Classification (GTDB taxonomy): domain Bacteria; phylum Armatimonadota; class Armatimonadia; order Armatimonadales; family Armatimonadaceae; genus JACMJB01. The sequence continues at coordinate 6,372 of JAZKEA010000725.1, forward strand.
CTGCCGCGAAACGATACATCACGGCGCAGTACGACGACGCGGCATCCCAGACGCCGGATACCGCCGTCGCCTCCCGCCCGTCCAACTGGCGCGGGCAATTGGTTTCCGTGCAGTACATCGACCCGGATCTCACGACGCAGGACGCGGTTGATCGGGCGAAGGACATCATGCAGGAGCGGCTAACGGCGGGGCGCGTCATCGTCGATTTTACCTGCCCGCTGCTGATGAAAGCGGACGGGCTTCCGGTATGGAAAGGCGACCTACTGAAAGCGAAGGCGGAAGGCGGCGACCTGTACGGCTATTTCCGGGTCGCGGCTTTGTCGGGGCAGAGTCTCGGCGAAGAAGCGGGGCAGGAGACGCGGGAAGTCGTCTATACCTGCGTGCAGGTTCCCGCAGAGGACGTGACCGACCCGGAGGAAGCGTAGGCTAACCTATGGCGACCTATCCGACAGGCAGATCCATCACGGTGGAACGCGGCATCCGCTATACGGTGGACATCGGCACCGAAAACGGATTCACGCGGCAGGTACCGGGCGGCGCTCAGACGGCATCGCAGATCAAGGGCATCGTGCGCCTGACGCAATCTAACAACGCTATTCTGAACGTGACCGGCACGGGGGAACTAGTCTACACCGAGACCTATACCGAGACCTGCACCATCACCGGGGATGAGATCGCGTGGACATGGACGCCTGCCGGATCGGCACGCTCTATGTCGGGGATATCGAACACGGGGGCCGTCGCAGCCTTCGGCCCCGCCGCGATGATCGGGATGCCCATAAAACGCGTGGAAGCGTTCTGTAACTCGCATCCGGCAGTCGGCCCCCTCTACGACTACGTTTCCGGGGCTACTTTCGCCACGTGCGAAATCGAGTGGGTGTACACGGTCAACGGCGTGCAGATCGATGTTCCCGACTACGGGCTTAACGCTTCCGGGGCCGGGTCGGCCGCCTCGCAGAATTACGTCGAAGCGAACGCCCTGGTGGGATCGACCATCACCGCGCGCTCTTCCCGGTTCGGGAGCTTGAACCTGAGCGGCTCTCCGGGGTCGTATGTGTTCCTCTCCGACATCGGGCAGGCGTTCACCCCGCGCCTCGACATCGACGCCGTATTCGACAATCGCTACAGCGACGGGAGTTTGATCGCCGCGTCCGAGTTCGCCGCGCTCAGTGCCACGAACGTAAGCGTCCTCTTCGAGAAGACGGATAACGCCGTCGTCTGCGCCATCCCCGAAGGAGACGCTGCCGGCAGGCTGATGTCGTGCGGTCGCGATACCGCGTACACGATGGTGTTCAAAGGCTCCGAGAGCACGACCGCGATGCAGGACAACCTGAACGGCACATATGGCAGCGGCGACCACTGGATGAAGTTCGTCTATAACGTCTCCCAGGCGACACCCGGCGCGGTTGCGTTCACCGACATCGGCACGACCACTTACAACTATCGCGTAAACCCGGCCGGATTCCTCCCCGGATTCGACCTGTATACCTCCGTCCCCGACATCGACACCGGGTATACCGCGCTGCTCGCCTCCGTGGACACCCTGACGATATCGGGGGCATGGTCAACGACGGGCGGCGGCACGGGGCTTCTGTTCACGCCGGCATCGAACTACGTAATATGCGGGTATCGCTGGCTCACGGTGACACTTTCGAGCGCGTCGGGGGGTACTGCGACCATCGGTGCGGAAGTGCAGACCATCCCGGCCGGCGAGTCGGTGACGTTCATCATCGACAGGTTCGGGGATACCGCGTGCCAGGTGGAGCCGCCCGATTCGCTCGGCTCGCCGTCCGTCACCGTGGCAAAGACAGGGACGGTCACGGGCGGGGCTGTCACGGGAACGCACATCGCGCCGGAAGGCTACAGCGAAACGATCAGCGGCGCGGCGGTCTATTTCTCCCGCACGAACGCACTGCCGACCGGGGCGGGCAACGACGGCGACCCGCATACGCTCGCGATGATCTGCCTCTTTTCGGGGGGATGCCCCGGCCTTCGCCTCGATGATATGTCGATTGACGACCTGCTAGACTTCTTCACAGACAACCCGGCAGCGGGGATGGCTATTACACTCGCGTCCGGCTCGCTCACGCCGACAGCGGGGACACGGGAGGCGGCACACTACGGGAACGGGCTGTATCTGTCGTCACTCAATTC
>JAZKEA010000726.1:0-2138 GCA_040387315.1 Armatimonadota bacterium
TCGCCTTGCATGGCACTACCTGTATCCGAAACAGTGGAAGACCTGGCGGCAGAGCGTGGTGACCGAAGCTGTGCAGCAGATCGCTCTTGCGGCGCATCAGGCGAAGCCACAGCTGATCGTGTCCGCTGCCGTTTTCCCCAACTACTCCGTGGCATCGCTGGATAAAGGTCAGGCATGGCATGAGTGGCTGCAGGCCGGGGTGATCGACGCCGCCTGCCCCATGAGCTATAACCGTGGGAGCCTGGCAGATGCCAGCAGACTCCGCGATCGCGAAGGGCACGCTTTATCGTTCCCTCGGCGCCGGAGGTATTAACTTTTTTTCGTATGATGGTATGACTCGCTACGGACGCTCCGAGGCCTATCTGTCCAAAATCAGTGGGACGCTCTTCACGTCACCGGCGCTTCCGCCGGATTGGCGACGACCAACGGTGACCGCTGCGGGACCGAACGGCGCAGCTGTCACGGAAAGGCCGGTAGGCGGTGGATAAGACGGCAGTCCCCTTTCGTGCGGATCGCTTGACACGCGCGGTCGACTTACTGCATGCCGGGGTCGAGGCAGGCGCTATGCCGGGCGGCGTTGTCTGCCTGTACCGGCACGGAGAGCCGGTCCTGACAGAAGCCTTCGGTCTGCAGGACGAATCCCGCCCCGTAACCGCCGAAACGGTCTATGACCTCGCCTCGTTGACGAAACCTATGGCCACGGCATCGTCCATTGTCACACTCGTTGAACAGGGACGGCTCGTCCTCGGAGCGGCCCTAGGAACCCTTCTGGGCAGCTCGGTGCCCGAGCACCTCGCGAAGATAACCGTTTTCCAGCTACTGACGCACACATCCGGAATCTCGTCGTGGACCGCCTGTTATAACAATGGAATCGGGCTGGACGCGGCTGTCGGAGCCATTTTCGCGTTGCCCACACCAACGGCTGCCCCAGGAACATGTTACGAGTATTCCTGCCTGAACTTCATTCTGCTGGCCCGGATACTTTTGGAGCTAACCGGGCAGACGGTAGAAAACTTCGCCCAGGAGAACGTCTTCACGCCGCTTGGGCTGAACTATCTTACCTTCCATCCGAAGACAAACCTGGACCGGGTCGCCCCGACGATCTCCCGTGAAGGGCCGGACAAAGACACGGCCTTAACCGGCATCGTTCACGACGGCAACGCCCGCGGTATCGAGATGCAGACGGGGGATGTTTCCGGAAACGCCGGCCTTTTCGGAAACGCTGCCGATGTTGCCGCCTTTGGGGAAGCTATCCGCACCGGGCGCTTATTCGGTCCTCCGACGACCGCACGAGTGCTCACCAGTCAGATACCCGCGTCCGTGGGGGGGCACTCGCTCCTGTTCTTCGCCCATCCGAATGGACTCTGCCCATCGGGTGATCTCTTCTCAGACCGCGCTGTTGGTCACTCCGGCTATACCGGCACCGTGCTGTTGATCGAGCCCGCCTACGACCTCACCGTCGCCGTGCTGACCAACAGCGTTTTCGGCGACGGTAAGGCGTCCTGGCTGATTCTGCGCCGCAAGTTCATGAACGCACTTGCGGCATCCCTGGCCTGATTCGCTTCTACCGGTTCGCAGGAAGCCCCGGCCAGGGCTTTCCTGCAAGCCGGGCGTAGTAGCGCCCCTCATGCCGGGTCATTTCCGCGAGTTCCGCCAAACCCTGTCGCTCAATCCGCAGGGTCACAACCGTGACGGCTGCATAAGCGAGCAGCAGAACCGAAGCGACAGGAAGAGCCCCGCCTGCCACCCCCCGCACGATCCCGACGGAGACCGGCACCCGGCGGAACCGTGCAAGAATCGCCAGCGAACCGATCCAGGCAGCGCAAAAAGCGACGCCCGCGAAAATCGGCACCAGAACCCAGATCATTCCCGGCAACGAGTCATTTAAGCTTGAGTCCAATACCATATGGATTGCAGAAACAAGTCCAAAATCACGTAAGCCCAGGGCATCGGCCATTTCTTTTGCCATTTGATACACGGGAACTGACCCCAGAACGACAATTCCAACTGCGACCGTCGCCGACGATAGCGTAGTGAGGAAGATTGGTACAGTGCGCCTCCGCTGCTTTCCGCGAACGAGAACGGACAATGCAAAGACAGTAACAAAAGCTTTGATAATGGTATTCGCTTCATCTCTC
>JAZKEA010000727.1:0-3292 GCA_040387315.1 Armatimonadota bacterium
CGCCCGCCTCCACCACGCGCCTCCATCGCCCGCGCGACCAAGCGGCCGTCGATCCAGCTTCCGGTGATCCCGATCGGGGGATTGATCGTGGTCGTCGCGAAACCGCGTCCCGTTTGTCCATTCGGGGGCGAGGCTACCAGGTAGTCAAACCCGATCTTGTAATCGTTCAAATTTGAGATGCCGGTGAAAGTGAAGACGCCCTGGGTATAGCCGGACGGCGATTTACCCGCGCCCGCGAGCAGATCCGCATTGCTGGCAAGCTGAATATACGAGGTATTGCTGCCATAACCTGGTCCCGCATAGTATCCCTCGGGAGAATCTACCTGGCCCCAGGACGTGTCTGGAGTGGGAGCCGGTCCGGTGATCAGACTGCCGCCGTTAATAGACTGAACCCCTGTCATCGTGGTGCCGTTCGGGCCAACGATCCAGATGCCGCTGAGTCCAAGTACCTTTGCATTGGTGAATTTACCCGCAATGGTCATAAAGGTGGGCGTTGCAGCCTGCTTCACGATGATCGTGTCAGGGGTATTGCCGAAAGTGAAGAGGATTCCCCCCGTGAGGGTCGCGGGCTGTTCGCCGTTCCAGCCATCATTCGCGGCGTGTGCGGTGCTGGCGCCGGAAGCGGCAGCCAATAAAACTAACATACCAGGCAGCATTTTGCCCAGCCGCTTTTTGTTCCGAAGAACCTGCTGCGGTTGATATCCCATGGTGAATCCTTCTACGCTTGCCGTGTTAATAGTTTTTGTTTTGTAATGCAAGCGAAGGCAAACCGCGCCTGGTTTGGAGCGTTCACCCCTCGCCGGATACTGTGCCTGCCTAGTTAACAGGGCAATTATACCGAGAGGTATGGGAAGAAAGTAAGCGACATTAATGCGTACTTTTTAGATAATTAGGGGCAAAAATACCAGTTTTTGTGAAGATTATCACAAAGTAGCCCTTAGAATTACGGGGAGTCCGCCATAGAGCGCGCCACCTCTTCCGCAATCTGCGCCCGGCGTTCCCGCACCTTCGCCGCTCGGTCAGCCCTCTGGCTGTCGGCGTAGCCCGCGAAGTCGATGACCGGCACACTGATAGCCCCTGTCGCATTCGGCTCGGGGCGCAGTGCGAAAAAGAAGCGGGCATCGTCGCCGAGGTCCGCCATCATCGTCGTGCGCTTTTCCTCCGATGCCCCGGCTGCCTCCAGCAAAGCGGCGACTTCGGGAAGATCTGTCGCCCGCGCTGCCTCCAGGGGACTTTGGGCGCTGACGCCGCCGTTCGGGTTCGCCCCCGCTTCGAGCAGGACGCGCACGATATCCGCGCGTCCCTGCTCCACCGCCAGCATCAGGGGCGACTGGCGTGATCTCTCCGTCGGATTCACCCGCGCTCCCCGGTCGATCACGGATCGGATAAGCGAGACCGGCGCACCGAACGCGATCAGGCTGCAAAGCGGAGTGCTCCCGTCGGTATCCACTTCGTCCACCGATGCCCCGAATTCCAGCAGTATCTCCACGACGGCCCAGAGCTTGTCGGTCTGCCGCCATTTCGCATCGGGGGCCAGATGCACGGGGTACTCGCTCTCTTTCGCGATTTTGTGGAAGGAAAGAAGCGTGGGAAGGAACTGCGTGCTACGCTCTCGCTTTTCCAGCACATCCCGCAGGATTTTCGCCTTCACCGGGTCCGCTTCCGCCGCGATCTTTTCCTCCATTTGAGAGACGACAGTGCCCGGAAGGGACTGCTGAAGCGATGCGCCGCGCTGGAGCAGCAGGCGCGTGATCCCCGGATTGCGCAGCAGGACGGCGGCGAGGTACACCGGCGAATCGAACTGTGGGCCGCCACCCACCGGATTCGCGCCACGGTCCAGCAGCAGAGAAACGATCGCCTCGTTCTCCTTCTGGACCGCGCAGAGAAGGGGAGTGCTCCCGGACTTATCCACGGCCTCGATAGCCGCGCCCCGGTCGAGAAGTTCCTCCGCCAGTTCGAGGTCCCCGAGAGAGGCGGCGGCATGCAGGGGCGTCACTCCCGAGTCACCCGCATAATCGACGGGGGTTCCGTCCTCCCAGAGCCGGTCGGCAATCTCGCTCCGCTTAAGCAGAATCGCCTCGACGACACCCAGGGTCGCCCCGCCTGCGATCAGACGGTCCGCCGCGTCACCGTTCCCATGGACGGCGGCGTCCAGCAGCGGCGTTCTGCCGAAGCGGTTGAGAGTGGTAGGAGATGCGCCGTATTCGAGCAGCAGGTCGATGATCTCGACCGCTCCCTCGCGGGCAGCCAGGTGAAGCGCGGTGACGCCGTAATCACTCGCCTCGGCGACGTCCGCCCCGCCCTGGAGAAGGACACGGACCATGGCGGCGTCCCCGGCCTTGATGGCGAGCGAAAGCGCCGTGCCGTCATTTTGATCCCGCACTCGGACATCCGCGCCGTCCCGAAGCGCCGCCTCGACGCCCGCGGTGTCCCCGGCGCGGACAAGCGACAGCCACTCGGTTCCCCGACTGCGCTGAATCTTCTCGGTGAGATCAGGCCAGTTTTTTCCGTTCAGCAGAATATCCACCAGCGGATCGTCCAGACCGACACCCTGCTCCACGAGGAACTCCGCCATCTCGGGTTTCTCCAGGTTCAGCGCAAAGGCGAGGAGGCTCATGCCGAAGGTCCCGCCATCGGGCCGCGCTCCGGCCTCAATCAGCAGCTTCGCATAGGGAACATCGCTGCGCATCACCGCGCCCATCAACGGGGTTAGTTCCCCGTCACCGTTCGGGTCCACACCATGAGAAATAAGGAGGCGGACGATATCGGGTCCCGCCCCGCAGGTCGCCGCGAAGTCGAGCGGGGAGATGGGATTGGATTTCCCCGGCGGGGGATTCGGGGAGAAGCCCGCCGTGAGCAGCGTTTCCACCGTTTTCGCATCCCGGCTGCCTATAGCAAGGAGCAGGCAGCGCCACTTTCCCTCCATCGGGTCTGGTTTAGGCTCAGGCTCGGGTCCATCATCGGCGAAAAGGCTTTCGACATCGGTATCCTCGTCGTTTGGTTCCTCCTCGATCCCGAAGGCGGCCTGGCTCTGGCGAATCTTCTCCATATGCGTCCGCATCTGTTCGCGCATCTGGGCTTTCTCTTCTGGCGACACCACTTTCGGGGGCGGGGCGGCATCCGGGTCGGCGTGATGGGCAAGGAGAAGGCGGACGATCTCGGCAAACCCGCCACGGATTGCGCGGCGCAGGGCCGATTCGCCTTCGGTGGGAAGCACGTTGACATCCGCGCCGTATTTCAAAAGGGTTCGGATGGTGGCGGTATGTCCACACGTGGCGGCAAGGAGAAGCGG
>JAZKEA010000727.1:3302-3907 GCA_040387315.1 Armatimonadota bacterium
TACGCCAAAGTCCCCCGAGGACCTCAGATTGGGATCGGCTCCCCCGGCGAGAAGGGAGTTGACGGCGTCATTGTCTCCGTCAAACGCGGCGAGGTGCAGTGGGGTGGCGCTCATCGAGTGCTGTCTCCAGATTTCTCCGCTCCCGGCATTGGGGCGGTTGGTGGGAAAAGTTAGCAGGCGGGCACTGGTGCAGAATACGGTTGTCTTTGGTCGGAATGTTTCGTCAGGCTGTTGTACTACCAGAGTGATGCAAAAAAAGTTTATGAACCGGTTCACTTGTTCAAATCGATGGTATAATTCGACATGAACCGGTTCATAAAATCGGCGAATCTCTTGGAAGGAACGGGAGAAGCGGGTGATCAGTAACCGAAAACCTATCACGATTCGCGATCTGGCCGGGGCGCTGGGGATGCCCAAGTCCACGGTCTCGACCGCGCTCTCGGGTAAGGGAACGCTCTCCACCGCGACCCGGCAGAAGGTACTTACCGCCGCCGCCGAACTTGGCTACCGGCCCAATGCCCTCGCTCAGCGCCTCGCGCAGGGACAGAGTCATGCCGTGGTCTGCCTGGTCAGCGGGCCGCTCGATATCGGGCTTGGCACGCAGA
>JAZKEA010000728.1:0-4532 GCA_040387315.1 Armatimonadota bacterium
CTCCTTCCGAGGGGAGGGGGTTAAGGGAGCCGTGCGACCGAGGGGGGAGGGGTGAACGGATCTGCGACGCCCGCCAGGAAGCCGTCCTTCTGGGCCGCGTCGGTGGACTCCACATCATAGCGAAGCAGAAGCCAGCAACCGTTTATTTGGGAGCGGGAACGCCCGGCGGTGGGGGAGCAGGCGGGTGCTTCTCATTCCACTCGCGAGTTTGCTTTTCCATCTCTTTTTCAAAACCCGGCGGAGGAGCGGTGCCTTTCCAGTTCGCCTTTTCCGCCTCCGTCATCGGAGCATCCTTCCCTTTACAGCCCGTGACAGCGATGCTGCCGACAAAGAGAACAGCGCAAACAAAGACACTCAACTTGGAGGCGGCTCTATATGCCTTAGCCTTAATCATGACACCATCGCCTTTACAAACGGTTCGTTACAAACGGCTCGTTTAGAAACGGCTGGCTCTGCGGATTATCCTGCTGCTGAATCCAGAGAACCAGCCTGGAGTCGGGAATCTAAAGCCGACGTGCATCCCACATATTTGTGTCCACGATTACGTTAACGTCAGGACCGGGATTGGGATTGGTCGACGCAGGCTTCATCGCTTTTGCATGACCATCGCAGAACAGGAAATTACTCATTCCTTGATGTTTGCCGGATACCGCACCGCTTGGCCCCCCTGGGTAAGCAACCGTCGCGGCTATAGTGCCGTTTGGAATAGTTGTCGGGGTGATGCCATTCAGCCAGCTCTGACCCGAAAAGCCAATCTGATAGTTCACCCGGTTCCCGACACCCCCGTTTTGAAGCACTTCCCCGTTGTGTCGCTCCGCCATGAGAATCGTCTCTGCAACCCGGCTGACCTCGCCCAATGACTTGGACGGCATATTCAGGCAGGAACCAAATCCACCGACCGGCCCGAACAGATTCGCACAGGAATTCCCGTAGGAGTTCGGTGCATAAGACAGGCTGCCCCCGGCCCATTCCCAGCCGGTTTTGGCCGCCAAATCCGCATCGGAAGGGCAGGTAAAGACATCGTAACTCTTAGTATAGGGCTGGACAGCAACGGCCCATCCGTTGTTCCAGCTTGTCCACTGTGAGAGCGGGAAGGTCTCGTCATAGTCCTGCGAATACTGCATAAAGCCGAGGCCGATCTGCTTCTCATTAGAGAGGCAGGAGGTCTGCCGCGCTTTCTCTCTGGCCTGGGCGAAGACCGGGAATAGTATCGCGGCGAGGATCGCGATGATAGCGATAACGACGAGCAGTTCGATTAGAGTAAATGCGCCATGCTTACGCGGCGAGGTTACGAAAGGTTTCATCATTGTTCCTTCTTCTAGTGTGCGACGGACAACGTCAGCACGGGCCGGACAGAGTTCATTCAGCGGCGGGGCGGGGCGGTTGAGTCACGAACAACCAGCTCCGGGGTGAGCCAGTGCATGACGGGCTCAACCTCTTTTCCCGCAATTCGCTCCAGCAATAAACGGGTCGCATGTTCTCCGATACGAATAAAAGGCTGCTTCACGGTCGTGAGACGCGGTGTCAGAAGGGCCGAGATAGGTCGGTCATCGTAGCCGACCAGAGACAGGTCTTCGGGAATTCGGACGCCGAGCTCGCGCGCGGCCTCCAGAACACCCATCGCAATCTCATCATTGCCTGCGAAAATCGCGGTTGGCGGGTCCGGCATCGTCAGCAGCTTGCGAGCATTCTCGTGCCCGGTCTCCGCCGAATACTGACCGGGCAGGACCAGGGCCGGATCACGGGCGATTCCCGCCGCCGCCATCGTGTCGAGGAAGACATCGCGCCGGGTCAGAGCGCTCAGCAGATTGCCGTGGCCCATCAGATGCGCGATGCGCCGGTGCCCGAGGTCCAGCAGATGCTGCACCACAAGGCGCGTTCCCACGCGGTCATCGGCATCCACGGAGGGCACAGCGACCTCGCCGGAGGGCCAGGAGACCGCGACAAGCGGAAGATCGAGCGAGGCCAGAGCGGGCATCAGGTCCGAGTCGATCGGCGGGGCGACAACAATCAGGCCGTCACTGCGCTGGTCCCGAAAATTGGCGAGCGACTGCTCGGCATCGATCCAGGGGTTCGTGTAGTGCGTGACATTGAAACCGGTCGCTGCCGCCGCTGTCAGAACGCCCTGAAGAACATCGGCGGAATACGCGTTCAGAACGACTGCCGACGGTTCCACCACTCCGAAAAGGATACCCAAAGTATGGGTCTTGCGGCGGGCGAGTCCGCGTGCCATGGCGCTGGGATGGTAATTGAGGCGGCGCATGGTCGCCAGAATCCGCTGGCGGGTCTCCGCACGGACGGGCCGGGGGCCATTATTGAGCACATTAGAAATGGTGGAGAGGGAAAAGCCGCTTTCCTTCGCCACGTCATAGATGGTCGACATCCCTGTCTTGCCTGTCTATTCCGGTCGATCCAGCCGCCGCGATACGTTCTTCGCAAAGCGCTTCGATTAGTCAATAGCGTATCATAAAAGCGCTTCGATTGTCAACGAGAATCGAAAAATGGCAGCGCCGGGACGTCACGATGATTTCCGCGAGCGCCACGGAATGGCGAAAGCAGGGCATCGTTGAGCGCTTCGCCCTGAATCTTAAACGCCGCCTTTGGAAACGGGTGCGATTGAGATTTAGGGTAACACTAACTCTTCGATCAACAGGGGTTGAAAACCCCCGTCTGTGAGACGGCTTCGCCGCCATTGGCCCTCCGGGCCGAACCGGAAGGCTCTTGTTTTATTGCATTCGCGCCCGGAGGGCGCATGGCCTTATTCACGCTTGCGTGAATGGAAAGGCCGCACAGACGGGGGTTTTCAACCTCTGTCACTCCGTTGCCAGGGAACACTGTTGCTGAGGAGCGGAAAATTGCCTGAATCTGAAACGCAGCCTTTGGGAACAAGGGAGGAGGAACCTTGATCGCCTGAGGAGAACTTCTGTTTACTATGACCCTTGACAAGCGCAGCGAAACAAATATCGCGACACTCGTTCCCAATGCCCGGAAGCAGGCACGCGCCTTTATGAAGGCGGTGCTCCTTGCGGAAATCAACGCGCAGATCATCGGGGGAAGCCGTACCTTCGCCCAGCAGGATGCCCTGTATGAGCGGGGGCGGACAAAGCCGGGCTCTAAAGTCACCAATGCGCGGGGCGGTTTTTCCTACCATAACTTCGGGATCGCCTGGGATATAGGCATCTTCGACGGCGACGGCAAGTACCTGACGCAGTCCGCGGACTATGGAAAAGCCGGTGCCATTGGGCGCTCGCTCGGACTGGAGTGGGGGGGTGACTGGAAGGGGATTGTGGATCAGCCGCACTTCCAGTGTAAGTCGTCCCTGAAGATCGCGGACATGCGTGCCCTGGTGCTGGCGAATGGGGGAGATATCAGTGACCCGCGGGCTATCGGGGCAATCGATGCGCTGATTGCCCCCCTGGCCCGCGACACGGAGACCGAGCCGAAGAAGCCCGTTGTCAAGGAAGAGTGGGAACCGGTCGAGGTCTACCTGAACACACGCAAATTCGATATCACCGCCTACTTCAAAGACAGCCGTGCGTGGATCTCCGTCGATGATTTTACCGATTACTTCGGCGGCGTCGTGATCCAAAAGCCGAAGACACCGACGAAGGTGACCGTGCAGCTTCAGGGAGAAGACATGGCCCTGACGGGGGAGGTCTACAAGAAGCGGCTCCTCGTAAAGTTCGCCGATATCAATCGTATCTTCGAATTTCCGTTCCGATTTGACAGTGTGAAAAAGCGCCTGACACTTTCGAAACCGTCGCCTCCCCCGGCAAAGCCCGCCGCCCCGCCGACGGGAGCGCGTCGCTCATAAACGAGTACATGCTTCCGTTTTTCCCGGCAGTCGCCGGTTAATAATCCGGCATTCAGAGGCGGGACAAGCCGATAAAATCCTCCTGATGCCCGGACTGATGGAAACCTTTACCTTTCTCGCTTCCCTTGCCTTTATCGCGGTCACCTGCTGGCTCGCGTTTTATATGGTTACCTCGGGGCAGGGTACGCCCTCGCCGAGCCGGGACCCGGAACCGCCTGCGCGATCCCCCTCCCTTTACGAAGTCGGCGTGGGAGACGCGGTGATCCTAACCGGAAAAGCGGCGGGCGAGTTTGAACGAATCGTTCGGCCAATCAGCGACGCGGACCGGCACCACCTCTGGGTCGAGGGCCGCAAATATAACCGGTCCAACGGATTCCTCGCTGATTCCCAGTGGTTCGAAGTGGAGCTTTCGCGAATCGAAGTCGAACCGGAATGGATGGAATAAGTAACCGGCCCGGCTTTGCGGTCAGTGCTGCCGTGACGTACGGCGCCGCATCGCGACTCCCGCGATGGGCAGAAGTACTATCGCTGCCAGAAGCCCGCTGCCCGGTTCCGGCGCGGCGGTAATCGCCGCCGTCGTCAGGGTCAACGTGGGACGCAGACCCGACGTCGAGGCGTTATCTTGAGGGTGATAAGGCATTAGGGCTTTTGTTCCGGGCGTGAATGCCCGGTCTAGTCGGCCTTCGGCCAAGCACCCCTCCGGGGCGCGATATCAAAA
>JAZKEA010000729.1:0-2293 GCA_040387315.1 Armatimonadota bacterium
GGGCGTCAAAGCCGGGGCGAACGGTGATAAGGCCGCCCTGACCTTCGATGACAACGAGGAAACCAGCTGGTCGAACGGTGACAATCGCGCCGGAGGCTGGATTCAGTATGAGCTGGCGGAGCCCGCGACGGTCAGCGAACTGACGCTCAAGCTGGGCCGCTGGCGTGAGCGAAGCTACCCGATCCGCATCACCATTGACGGCAAAGAGGTCTTCCGGGGAAACACCCCGCAAAGTCTCGGGTACATCACCATCCCTGTTACACCGACCCGAGGCCGGAATGTCGGCATCGAGCTGATCGGCGCGACGGTGAACCGGGACGCGTTCGGCGGCATCGTCGAGCTGGAGAACCCGGCGAACGCCGCCACCACCGGCGGCAGCGCCACGGCGAAGGGCAGTCTCAGCATCGTGGAGGTCGAAATCTATGAGCCGGTGACGCGCCAGGCGACGACGCAGCGAAGATAAAAAGGGGCAGCGTCGAAGAGACTAAAGAGCGGCAACCCATCGGGCGAAGCCGGGGCGGTTTGAGCACCAAGATTCATGATTGGCGATAGAGGTTACGATGCCGATTCTCGCGTGCGAGACGTTCTGCAAAAGGCGGGGAAGACAGCCATGATCCCACCCAAAAGCAGACGCAATAATCCTGAGGCTTACGTTTGCGATCGAGGGTTGTACAAGAAGCGTCACAGGATCGAGAACTTTTTCAGCAGGCTCAAAGAATTCCGGAGCAGTGACACACAGCGCGAGAAGAACTCACGCAACTTCCTGGCGGGAGTTTATCTCACCGCTCAAAAGCTCTGGCTCAGTTAGAAACAGAGCCAGAGCTTTTGAGAACACACTCTGGAAGCCTGGCGTTCAAGCAGCCAGGCTAAATCCTGCTGTACAGATTTTGGGGAGCAGACCGGAGAAGATCTTTATTCTCGATACGGATTGTAAATCGACTGGGAATTGATGGCCGTAGCTCCACTTCCGAGACAGTTGCTTGTTGTACCGACTCGTGCTGCGATGGCTTTGATCCATTTTGCGTGACCGTCGGCATAGTTCACATTGATTCCCTGGTTGTGAATATTAGTGAGAGACTCGGTCGAGTTGAGATCGCACCACTTGTTCGCCGTCGTCCAGCGTGGCGCAGGTTGGGATCTTCCCCAAACCAACGCTTGATCTTGGCATAGCACAACCTCAGAAGGGCGTTTCACCCCGGCTACATCGGGAACTGTTGGCGGATCAGGGGCAGTCTCGGTAGGCAGAATACTTCCCAGCATACCGTTGTAGGTATAGGATGTGTTTGCGTAAGTCGGGTTCTTTACGTAAAGAGAGGGATGCTCCGCCGTGGAAGGGCAAACCAGAATCCCATAGTTTTTGACGTAGGTCTGAACCCCCCCGTACCACGACGGCACTTTAGGCAGATTCATTGCGACGCGGGCATCATCGTTATACGGATACACCCCGCCCGGATCTCTCGATTGCAGCGGGTACGACTCGTCGTAATCCTGCGTGTACATCATAAACGCCGTTCCCAGCTGCTTCAAGTTGTTCAAACAGGCGGTCTGTCGGGCTTTTTCGCGTGCCTGGGCAAAGACAGGGAACAGTATAGCTGCGAGGATCGCGATTATCGCTATCACGACGAGCAGCTCGATCAGGGTGAAGCCGAAGGTTCTCTTAAAGGTCAAAGCAGAACGGCGCGGGACAGTAGTGTTTACGGGTAGTACGGGGGTCACGGAGGCAGTGCCTTTCTCAACAATGAAGAAACACGATGAACCAGACTCCGCAGTCTGGAAGCCGCTGGTTAATGTGTGATTTGCGATTTGTGATCTTTCAGTTTCCAGGCTATCGGCCCGCATCACCGTCTCACCACAATATCGTGCAGCAAAAGTACAATAACATAAAATGCATTATTTGTGCAATAGGGGGCGAAGTTAGGCGTATAACAGGTGCCTAATAGGCACGAAAATCGCACAATAAGCCATATAACGTAGGCGGTGAGCCGTGCAGGCGCTAATCCACGAAAAGCAGCATGAAGTTACCTTTTTGCGCTGTCGATAATTTGCCCCTTGACATGACGCTGAACTTGTATATATACTTGTTACAAGTAAGGCAGGTAAGGTAAAGTCATCGTATGCGCATCGCGACTCGATTCTCTATCGCAGTTCACATTCTTGCCATCCTCGGGATGGAGCTCACCGACAAGCCCACGTCCGAGGTAATGGCGGAAAGCGTCGGCGTAAATCCCGTGATGGTTCGGAACGTGACGGGTATGCTTCGGCGGGCGGGGATGGTTGCCTCCAGCCAGGGCAA
>JAZKEA010000730.1:0-2276 GCA_040387315.1 Armatimonadota bacterium
CTGCCGCAGTGCTTAGCCTGACCGCCCTCGGTGTGCTTTCCGGCTGTGGGGGCAGCTCTAGCACCGCGATCACTAACAACCCGAACCCCAACCCGCCTCAGGTGACACGGGGGCAGTACGGGCCGCTCCAGTTCACCCTGTCCACCACGAAGACCGTCTTTGCCGTGGGAGAAACTGTTCCCTTCGTCTTCACGATCACAAACACCGGCTCAGAAACTGTCTCCGGTTTTGCGGGAGACAGGTTTGGGAGAGAGAGCGGCGACCTCATCGGAGCCGACATCCTTCGTGACGGCGCTCGCATCTGGACAAAGGACGGACTGACTCTCGGAGGCACAGGTTCCTTATCGAGGGTCTCGTTTAACCCCGGCGAATCGCGTCGCTTTGAGTTTAGCTGGTCGCAGAAGGGGAACGATCTGGTCTTCTTTCCCCTTGAGGGGTTCGTGGGACTCTATAGAAATGTGGAGGGCCCTCAGGTGGCACCAGGGACCTACTCCATCGACGCTCGTGCTGGCTTTTCCCTTGAAAGCGTAACGGATCAGAATCAGAATCCGCAGGCCCCTGCCCCTATGAACATGAACATCACGATTCGCTGATTCGCTGAAGGTGAAGACGCGGCAGAACGGAAAACAAAGTATGAATCGACGGTCGTTGATGGTAGGTCTGGCAAGTATTGGTATCGCTGCCGGTACTGTTCTGGCGGGATGCGGCGGAGGGTCAAGCACAAACGTGACCCCCCTACCAGCGCGTGTGGAACTGACTCCTGCCTGCAGTGATCCAGCACCTATAATCAATACTGTGGACCCACGGACGTTAAAATATTTCGTGATCTTCAGGGATGATAGGGTCTCCTATGGTCCCCAGGCGAGGGAGAAGACGCTGCAGCTGGCCGCAAAATATGGCTTCACTCCCACCAGTATCTATATGGCTGTCTTGAACGGATTTGCGGGTCCTCTTACGCCCGAACAGGTGGCGCAGCTTCGCTGCGAGCCCGATGTTAAACTCTTAAGCTACGTAACCCTCAGCGGCGGTGCGGCGAATGCCCGCTGAATGTGGGGTGGAAAGGCTGATTCAGCTGAATCAGGAGGGTCCACCTACTTACAGCGTCTGCCTTCAGCTTCCTGTCTGCCACTTGCATCAGAGGTAAAGGGAATGACATACGCTCTGCCGAATTTTGTCACAGCGAGCTAGCTACTTTCATGGCTGCCGCGCAAAGGAGACTCTCATGCGTTTTACGTTCCTGGCACCGACTGCGGTGCTCTGCCTGGCGGCCCTCGGCGGCGTCACCGGATGTGGCGGTGGTTCGAGTGCAGTGCCCGATCTTCTTCCGCTCCAGGTTACACAGGGACGGTACGCAGCGCTCCAGTTCATCCTGAGAACGACCAAGGCCAACTTTGCTGCCGGAGAGGAGATTCCTTTTGTCTTCTCCATCATTAATACTGGGTCGGCTCCCATTCCTTTCACCGGGCCTGGTTTCGGCAGTCCGCAACTGGCGGGAATGAGGATCTCGCGGGTGGCTGGGGGGACGCCTGTATGGGTGAGTGGCTCCTTGCTGGGTGGTTCGACCAGTCTGGCGGACGATACACTTGCGCCCGGCGAAGTGCGAAATATCCCTATCAACTGGAACCAGAGAACTAACCCCACCACAGGCGAGCCGGGAGCTCAGGGAACGCTCGTAGCACCGGGGACCTATCGTGTCTCCGCCTTCTCCCTGATCAATCTCGCAGGCGTGACCGACCGGGAAACGCAGCTCGCGGTCGCCCCCATGGAAATCACTATTCGCTGACTGTGAACAGGCGGAAGAGGCGGAAGGTTGGAAACAACCGACGATTTTCTTAATGCTCCCTTAACAAGTATGTGCTATCCTCTTTGAAAGAGAACACAGAGGTATCCCTGACCCATGACCCTTGATTTGACCGATCTGCCCGCCGCCCTGCGCCACGAAGGCGGGGTCAGTCGGCGACTTTTTCTTGCCTATAGCGCCGCCCTCGCGACAATCCCGCTGCTGGGGGAACCGGCGCACGGGGCGATTCGAAACGCCGCGTTTCAGGACAACCCGTTCAGCCTTGGCGTCGCGTCCGGGGATCCCGACCACACCGGCTTCGTTATCTGGACACGGCTTGCCCCACAGCCACTGGAACCGAATGGCGGGATGCCGCCCGCGCCGGTCGAGGTGCAGTGGGAGGTCAGCGATGACGAGGCCGGAAAAACCATCGTCAAAAGTGGGACCGCTATCGCTGCGTCCCTGCTCGGCATCCAGGGGCGGCGGCACCCGGACA
>JAZKEA010000731.1:0-3942 GCA_040387315.1 Armatimonadota bacterium
TCTTGCCGTGGTCGACGTGACCGATCGTGCCGATGTTCACGTGAGGCTTCTCACGCAGAAATTTTGCCTTACCCATGATAATGCTTCCTCATTCCTGTCAATGCCGCACCTCGCCTGTTGTGGACGGGAGCGCTAAAATTTTCAAGGTAGCCGGAGGACAAAAACCGTTTAGGGAAGTTCTGTCGCGGCGAACCGAATCCGACCAGAGCGGTCGAATAAAACCCAAGAAAGAGCGCACGCGTGCTTTCGCTCGAGTGCGCCTGAGTAGTATACCACAGCCTGGTCTGTCTGCCAGAGAATCCTCTAAGATTTTCGCGCCTTAAGTGTTACCCGGAAGACGCGTCGCCACCCGTCTGCTGCAGGCAGGCAAATATAACTTTGTCGGTGGAAAGCTCCAGCGTAAACGCCAGAGCCGTCAAGAGTTTCAGGTCCGGTTCCGGTCCCTGCCCTGCTTCCAGACGCTCGACATCTTCAGCCTGCACCGGTATACCTGCCATCGTCAGTATCCCGGCGAACATCTCCGTAGATAAGTTAGCTGCTTTTCTCTGAGCCTCTATCTGCCTGCCAAGTTCGGCGGCAAAGCCGCTCACAGCGGCCTCGATGATTCCTGCACCCTTTTCATAACCGGCATCGCTCATTTTGATCTGGTGCCTCCTGCGGTTTTACGGATAGGGCATTATAGCAAAAAAGGGGCGCGTCCCCTTAGGAACGCGCCCCTTGCTACTGCGGATGATTAGCCTTTACGACTTACCGGCGCTCTTGGCCTGAATCTCTTCCGCGATGTTGCGTGGCACCTCTTCGTAGTGCGACGGCTCCATCGTAGAGGAAGCACGGCCCTGCGTCATAGAGCGCAGTGTGGTCACGTAGCCGAACATCTCGGACAGCGGAACCTTTGTCTTGATGATACGGGTTCCGCCGGGGCCGGTCTCCTGGCCCTCGATAACACCACGGCGACGGTTCAGGTCACCGACGACATCCCCAAAGAACTGATCCGGAGTCACGACCTCAACGGTCATGATCGGTTCCTTGATGGTCGGCTGCGCCTTGCGGAAAGCTGCCTTTACCGCCTGCTCACCCGCGATCTTGAAGGAGATCTCGTCCGAGTCGACTTCGTGGAACGCGCCGTCCGTAACGGCAACCCGCACGTCCACGACCGGGAATCCGGCAAGGACGCCCCGGTTCAGAGCAGCGCGAACGCCCTCTTCGACCGGCTTGATGAACTCCTTCGGAATGGAGCCACCGACGGTTTTGTTCTCGAAGACAAAGCCTTCTCCGACTTCGTTCGGCGTAACCGTCAGGGCAACACGGGCATATTTACCCTTACCACCCGTCTGCCGCTTGAACGTCTCGTCTGCGCTTGCCGGGACCTTGATCGTCTCACGGTAAGCAACCTGCGGCTTACCCTGATTCGCTTCCACCTTGAACTCACGCTTCATACGGTCCACGATGATCTCAAGGTGCAGCTCGCCCATACCACGGATAATGGTCTGACCGGTTTCTGGGTCCGTATGCATACGGAACGTCGGGTCCTCCGCGGAAAGGCGGTTGAGCGCGACACCCATCTTATCCTGGTCGGCCTTGGTCTTAGGCTCGATGCTCATCTCGATAACCGGCTCCGGGAACGTGATCGACTCCAGCAGGATCGGCGACTTCTCGTCCGCGAGGGTGTCCCCCGTGGTCGTATCCGACAATCCAACCGCAGCCGCGATGTCACCGGCGTAGACGATGTCGATCTCTTCGCGCTTGTTGGCGTGCATCTGCAGAATACGGCTGATGCGCTCCTTCTTGCCCTTGGACGCGTTAAACACATAGCTGCCCTTGGTGAGCGTGCCACTGTAGACGCGGAAGAACGTCAGGTTGCCAACGTGCGTGTCGTTCATCAGCTTGAAGGCAAGAGCGGAGAACGGCGCCGAGTCCAGAGGCTCACGGCTGTCATCTTCGCCATTGTCCGGATCATGACCGGGAACGGCCCCGACATCAGTCGGAGACGGCAGATACTCGATGACGGCATCAAGCATGGGCTGAACGCCCTTGTTCTTGAAGGCCGTGCCACAGAGCAGCGGAACGATGGTCCCGGCGATAGTCCCCTTACGAAGAGCCGCCTTGATCTCGTCGTTGGTGATCTCTTCACCCTCAAGGTACTTCTCAATCAGCGCTTCGTCCGCTTCCGCCGCCGCTTCGATCATCTTGGCACGATACTCCAGCGCCTGATCCATAAGCTCCGCCGGAATATCCGTAATCACGAATTCCTTGTTGAAGTCATCCTTGTAGATCGTCGCCTTCATCGCTACCAGATCGACAATGCCACGGAACTCCGCTTCCGCACCGATAGCAAGCTGAATAGGAACCGCGTTCGCACCCAGCCGATCTCGCACCTGACCAACAACCGTCATAAAGTCCGCGCCCAGTCGGTCCATCTTATTGACGAACGCAAGACGGGGAACCTTATACTTGTTCGCCTGACGCCAGACGGTTTCGGACTGCGGCTGAACGCCCGCAACCGCACAGAAGACGCAGACTGCGCCGTCCAGAACACGCATGGAGCGCTCTACCTCAACGGTAAAGTCAACGTGACCCGGCGTGTCAATAATATTGACGCGGTGGCTGCTCTCACGCTTCTGAGGATCGTTGGGATCGGCCAGCCCCCAGAAACAGGTGGTCGCTGCAGAGGTGATCGTGATACCACGCTCCTGCTCCTGCTCCATCCAGTCCATTGTCGCATTACCTTCGTGGACTTCACCGATCTTGTAGTTGCGACCGGTGTAGAAAAGGATGCGCTCGGTGAGAGTGGTCTTACCAGCATCAATGTGCGCGGTAATACCGATATTACGCGTATTTTCGAGACTAAAAGCCCGTGCCATAGTAGTTTTCTTTCGTTCTGAGGCAATTCCGCAGCGGTTACTGCCGCCTCATCGTTATAACCTGCGATCGTGCGGCTGCCGGTTGGCAGCCATCGAACCGCGACACTATTCCACATAAATCCGGGCCGGGTCAGCCCACGCCGCTCGGGTTAGGGCGCACTATCTCGAAAGAGAGAGCGACCACATCCCAAAGCGACGCGGCATATTACCGCCCGAATGGGGGGGACGCGCACCGGCGTCCCAGCGGGTTTCCCGAGCGTATCGATTGCTGTATTGTTATCCAACGCTGGCGCCTCTCTTTCTTTACTATTCTGCCGGCGGTGACCAAAAGTATCGGGCACCCCTGACATCGCTAAACGCTCCGACGCGCCGAGACCATTTCTACAGAGTAAGAAAGGGATCGTCGGCGCGTCAGCAAGTCGTCAGCGGAAAAATCGCCGACTCACTATATCATAATGCCTTCCACCTCGCACGAACTAAGGCAGAAGTCACTGCTTCCATAAATAGTACCCGCCTGCTGTAGATTCGTTCCCGTCGCGGAAAATGCCATGCCTGTTGTAGAATGCCCTTATGCCTTCCGCCTCTTTTGTCGAGACACGCTTCGCCGCGCTGCGATCCCCCGATTTTCGTAATCTCTGGTTTGGACAGATAGTCTCCGCCGCTGGATCAATGATGCAGATGGCCGCGCTCAACTGGCAGATCTATGACCTGACCGGGTCGCCGGTTGCGCTGGGGGGAATCGGACTGGTGCGGGTTGTCCCCATCGTTCTGTTCTCACTGCTCGGCGGGGCGTTCGCGGACGCCTACGACCGGCGAAAGCTCCTGCTGATGACCCAGACCGCGCTGGCCCTTGTCGCCCTCGCGCTCGGTCTGCTTTCCATCACGCACCACACGACACTCCTGCTGATATACATACTCAGTGCGGTCGGGGCGGCGGCGGTCGCTTTCGACAACCCATCCCGGCAGGCGCTGATTCCGTCTCTGGTGCCACGGGAGGATCTGCCGAACGCGTTTGCGCTCAACTCGACGGGGTTTCAGGTCGCGACCATTGCCGGGCCGGCTCTGGCGGGTCTGGTGATCA
>JAZKEA010000732.1:0-5329 GCA_040387315.1 Armatimonadota bacterium
GAACAGGAACCGACGGTCGCCCCTCTCGGCGAACCCGGCAAAACCACGACCCCGTCCGACTCGGCGCCCGCACCTGCCACACCGCCCGCCCCGCCAACCCCTGCCGGAGATACGGTCACCATCGATGATTTTGCGAAGATTCAGCTCCGTGTCGCGGACATTCTGAGCGCGGAGAAGATTGAAGGCGCAAAGAAATTACTTCGCCTGCAGATCCGTGTTGGCGAAGGCGACGAACGGCAGTTGGTCGCAGGAATCGCGGAGTCGTATGCTCCGGAAGACCTTGTCGGTCGCCAGATTGTCGTCATCGCTAACCTTCAGCCCGCGACAATTCGGGGTGTACAGAGCCAGGGGATGCTCCTCGCCGCAACCGATGCGGAAGGCCGCGCCATTTTGCTGAAGCCGGATTCCGCAGTCGCCTCGGGCAGCAAGGTCCGATAAAGTTTCTACAGGTCCGGAAGCAACTCGCGGCGGGTTTAGCGTGTCTATTGGTATGGAGGCCTGAACTTCATGCGAATCGGAATCAACCGCAGCCCTGTTATGGTACTGCTCCTGATGCTTTTAACCTGTGGCCTGTACTACTTTTACTGGGTCTATGTCATCTCTAAAGAGGTGGAACAATTTACCGGGGAATCGGATATTCCGCCGGTTGTCGATCTGCTTCTTTTTATTTTTACGGGAACGCTCTGGGGCTTTGTCTGGGACTGGCGCATGGGGCAAAAGATCGCGCGGATGCAGGAGATGGTCGGATTGCCGCGTAATGACGAGTCGGTCCTGTACCTGGTACTCGACCTTCTGGGGGCCGGACCGGTCGCGGGGCTCGGCATCGTTGTTCCGCTAATCGAGCAGTCGCGGCTGAATCAAATCTATGACCGTGCCCGTGCCGGTACATCGTACCGGACTTTCTAAGACGCGGCTTTATGGGGCGGCAGCACGTCTGGGTGTCGCCCCAATAGCCCTTCTCCTCGCCGCTTTGATGCCCCTCCCCGTCCAGGGGGGCAAATCACTGCTGGGTCTGCCCTCTCTTTGTATCTTTCACACCCTGACCGGCCTTCCCTGCCCAGGGTGCGGAATAACCCGCTCTGTCGTCTGCTGCTGCCATCTGCGATTTGCCGACAGCGTCGTCTATCATCCCCTGGGGCCGGTTATTTTTGCCTGGATTTTATTGGCAGTTCTGCGGCGGCTCCCGCTGCCCCCTGCCTGGCGAATCCGGCTCCCGGTTGTCCCTCCGAGTTTGCAGGCGATAGCTGCTATTGCCCTTGCGGCCTGCCTGCTCGTGATATGGGCAGCACGGCTGACCGGACAGATACCGTCACCGCCGTAGCGGAAGTACGGACATTCGAAGTGGTATGAAGTGGTATACTCAGGCCGTGCCAACGCACTAAACGAACGAGGAATTAAGCACTCTGATGGCGGAGATACGCCCGTTTCAAGCCCTGCGCTACCGATCTGACCTGGACCCTGCCAAGGTCACCTGCCCCCCCTACGACGTTCTTTCTGCCGCCGAACGGGCAGCACTGGCCGAGCGTTCCCCGCATGCCGCCGTACGGGTAATCCTTCCCGACGGGGACGGCGACACGCGTTATGTGAACGCGGGCGCACTGCTTCAGGACTGGATCACGACCGGCGCGCTGCAGCAGGACGAGACGCCTGGCCTTTACGTGACGCGTACCGAGTTTACTGAACCGGGCACGGAGTCGCTCAGGCTTGCCCGCCTTGGACTGGTGTCTCTGCTTCGCCTGCACGATTACGCCGACAAGGTGATTCTGCCCCACGAGCGCACTCTCAGCGGCCCCAAAGAAGATCGGCTGAAGATGCAGCGCGCCACGAACGCGAACATAGAGTCGATTTTCAGCCTGGTAGATGATCCCGGTGGTGCGCTGTATTCGCTGCTGGAAGCCGCGACCAAAACCGCGCCGCTCACAGACTTTACCGGGGACGATGCACAGCGCCACACCCTCTGGAAGATCGAGGATGCCACGACGATTGCCCGAATCGCGGAAATCGTCGCGCCGCAGCCGGTCTTTATCGCGGACGGTCACCACCGTTACGAGACCGCCGTCGCGTATGCCCGCGAAACGGAGGCTCTCGGGACCGACCGACCGGAGGCGTTCCTGCTGAACACGCTGACATCGCTGGCGGACCCCGGACTCTCCGTGCTTCCCACCCACCGACTCGTCAAAGGCATTCCGGCGGATATCCAACACACCATTTTCCACAAGCTGGACCCCTACTTCGATTTGCGGCTCTCCGAGATCGGCGATGTCGAGAGCCGACTGCGTCTCGCGGTCGCCAATCAGCCTGTTTTCGGTCTGGTTCTGCCCTCCGGTGAGATCAACCAGATGACAGCCCGAGATGCCTCAGCCCTCGCTTCCGTCCTTCCGGCAAGCCTGCCGCTGGCGCTTCGGAGTCTGGAGGCAGTCCTGCTGCAGTATCTGGTGCTCGACAAAGCCCTCGGAATTCCCGCCGATGAGGTAGCCAAGACAGATCGCATCGCCTACACGCGCGATGCTCGCGAGGCGGTCAAGCGGGTACGGGCGGGAGAATTCGATATGGGATTCCTGCTGGGACGCCCTTCGGTGACGGCGGTGCGCGATGTCGCTCTGGCGGGCGAGGTCATGCCGCAAAAATCGACGTTCTTCTATCCCAAGCTGCTTTCCGGCCTTCTGATGCGCCGGATCGGGAATTAGCGGATGCTCAAAAAAGGCATATTTAAGAACGTTTTTCAGTCCCTGGATGCGATGGTCACCGGGCGGGGACGTATCAGCGAAGAGCTCTTCGACGAGATGGAAGAGGCGCTTCTTGCTGCCGATGTCTCGCTGAAGACGACGCAGCGTATCCTCGAAGAAGTGCGCCAGATGGCACGCGATGAGCGGCTTGTCGATGCCGCTGCGGTTCGGGAAAAGCTGAAACAGGCGCTCGTCAAGGCACTCGGAAATCCCGGCGATACGCGCTTAAAGATCTCGGCGAACAAGCCGACGCTGTATCTGATGGTGGGAGTCAACGGTGTCGGTAAGACAACCAGCCTGGGCAAGATGGCAACCATGGAAGGACGGGCAGGACGAAAGGTCATGCTTGCCGCCGGGGACACCTTTCGCGCCGCCGCCGCCGAGCAGCTCGCCATCTGGGCAGAACGAGCGGGGGCCGATTTCATCCGGCAGCACGAGCGAAGCGACCCCGCCGCCGTCGTATTCGACGCGGTTACTGCGGCAAAATCGCGCGGTACGGATCTGATTCTCGTTGATACCGCCGGGCGTCTCCATAACAAGCAGAACCTGATGGAGGAGCTGAAAAAGATCAGCCGCGTCTGCGAGCGGGAGCTGGGCCGCAAACCGGACGAAGTCCTCCTTGCACTCGATGCGACGACCGGGCAGAACGCGATCCTGCAGGCGAAAGAGTTTGTCGGCGCGGCGGGGGTGACCGGTATTGTCCTAGCGAAGCTGGACGGCACCGCGCGCGGCGGTATCGTCATCACTATTCGCGAAGAGCTTGGTATTCCCATCAAGCTGGTAGGTGTCGGCGAGGGTGTGGACGATATCCTTCCCTTCGACCCGGAAACCTTTGTCGAGGCGATGCTGGCGACGGATTAGGTGGGCTCCGTGAAATGACGCGAGACTTTGAGCAATATATTGGCGGCACCTGGACACCGGGTGCCTCTCGCAACCATCGCTCTATCCTGAGTCCTTACGATGGCCGAGAAGTCGGCAGTGTCGCGGTGAGCGAACTGCCGGATGCGGAAACGGCACTCGCGCAGGCGCATGCTGCGTTTGCGGAGACGCAACGCCTTCCCTCGCACGTGCGCCACGACATTCTGCGACAGATCGAGGATGGCATCTCGGCACGGCGTGAGGAGCTCGCCCTCGGCATCTCGGACGAGGCAGGAAAACCAATACGAGATGCCCGCATTGAGGTAGACCGCGCTCGTCTTGTCTTCTCCCTCGCAGCGGATGAGGCGCGGCGTTTTCAGAATGGCGACTTCCTGCCCCTTGATCTGAACCCGGCGTCCAACGGGCGCATCGGTATTTCGCGGCGCTTTCCTTTGGGACTCGTCGCCGCCCTAACGCCGTTTAACTTTCCCCTCAACCTGGTGGCTCATAAAGTCGCGCCCGCTCTAGCTGCCGGATGCCCACTTGTTCTGAAACCCGCTGAAAAAACACCATTGACCGCGCTTCGCCTTGCGGAGATAGTAGCCGAGACTGATTGGCCCAAAGGCGCGTTTTCGGTGCTGACGCCTTCCACACCTCAGGAGATCGGCAGTCTTCTTGCCACGGATTCGCGTATCAAGGTTGTCTCCTTCACCGGTTCCGCTCAGGTGGGCTGGGAACTCAAGGCCAAGGCCAACCGCAAGAAAGTGACACTGGAACTCGGCGGGAATGCAGCAGTCATCGTTCACGACGACGTGCCCGATCTGGATTATGCGATCAGCCGCTGCGTGTCGGGCGCTTTCGCAAATGCCGGTCAGGTCTGTATCTCCGTTCAGAGGATCTTTGTTCATCAAGCGTTGTTTGACGATTTTCTGGTTCGCTTCGCGGATGCCGTCTCGCGGATGGTTATCGGTGACCCCGGCGACACGGCAACGGACATCGGTCCCATGATCAGCGACGCAGCCTGCCATAAAGCCGAAGCATGGCGTGATGAGGCGCTGAGCGGCGGAGCCAGAGCAGTCCTGCTTGGCAGCCGCCGCTCAGGGTCAACACTTCTCGGGCCTACCATTCTGACCAATACAGCGGCGGAGATGGCGGTGAATCAGGAGGAAGTCTTCGCTCCGATTGTCGTCGTCGAACCCTACGACACGTTTCCCGAAGCGCTTGCCCGCGTCAACGACAGTCGATACGGGCTTCAGGCGGGTGTTTTTACGCGTGATGTGAACCGCCTGTTTGAGGCGTTCGCAACGCTCGATGTCGGCGGCGTGATCGCGAACGATGTTCCCCAGTATCGGGTTGACAATATGCCCTATGGTGGCGTCAAAGACAGCGGATTTGGGCGTGAAGGGGTCCGTTACGCGATCGAAGAGATGACCGAGCTTCGGCTCCTGGCACTAAATCTATCCGCCGGATAGTCAGGGTTGACCGGGGTATAATCGGGCATGGCTTCCTCCCCGGTTACTTCCCAACCTCAGGCTTCTTTCGATCTTATTCTGCGTGGTGGAACGGTTTACGATGGGACCGGAGACGCACCGAGCCGCGCCGATATCGGGGTTCGTGGGGGGCGCATCGCCGCAATCGGCGATCTGAGCAAATCCACCGCGACACACGCGATAGAGGCAACCGGTCGGTTCGTCTGCCCCGGTTTCATTGACATCCACACCCACTCGGACATCTCTCTCCTCTAC
>JAZKEA010000733.1:0-3504 GCA_040387315.1 Armatimonadota bacterium
GTGCCAAACAAGCCCTTGTGCATTGCAGATGCCGGATAGTTTACCAGACTCCCCTCGCCCATACTTGGGAGAGGGGCAGGGGGTGAGGGCAAGCCAGGCAGGGCAAACCAAACACCGCGGGGGTGATGCTTTTCAATCGAGAGACCGCCGGGCGAACTTCGTGCTGTCCGCGCCGATGGCGGCACAAAGCTCGCGGAAAACGGTAAGGCGCTCGGCAGAATCGTCCGTGTGGAACCGGAGGAAGAAGGGGCGGTGCTCCCAGTCGAACGCCTCTTTTGATTTTCCATGAAGGAAGTACAGCATGGCGGCGAAATGGACGGCGACCTCGCCCTCGCGGTTCAGTGCGCCGTCGAGCAGAGCGTCGATCACCTTGGGCGGGTGGAACTCTTCCACTTCTTCCAGAGCCGGGGTTAATCCGCCGAAGAAAACGTCGGATTCGAGGGCCTTCACCAGCAGGGCTTCGCGGTCGGGGTCGTCAGGGGGTCCGACATAGGCGGCGGCGTAGCGGCGAACGTGCGGGTCAGGGTCGGTCAGCGCGGCAGTGATCGCCTCCCGCGCCTTCGGGGTGCCCAACACGCCGAGTGCCTCGATATCGCGCCAGTCCCGCGGCTGCCGGGCGCTGAGAAGCGTTACCAGGGCAGGAACTTCGTCGTTGGGGACGTTGCGCAGAGCATCGATGTCATAGCCGGTGCCATCATGCCACATGTCAAAATTCATCGTCATGCTGTCGATAAAGCGGCTCCGGGGAGTTGGGGAATCCGGTGCCGCGATGGGTTCCGTCGGTGTCATTGACCCCTCCACGTGTGGTAAGACAGTATGGCCTGTTTGTGCCCGGTTTTGTCAACCGGTAAAGCGGGAACTGATTTGGTTCCACGGTGTTTCTAGACGTGTCACCCCCTCCAAGATTATGACCAATTCCGAACTCCTTCGCTCCTTTTTCGCCTACTACCAGCCGCATCGGCGTCTCTTTATTCTCGACTTTTCGTGCGCGGTCGTCTCCGGACTGCTGGAGCTTGCTTTTCCGCTCGCCACCAAGCAGTTTGTGGATAAATATCTTCCCAGCCAGAACTGGACCCTGATTATCGGGGCGGCATCGGTTCTGCTCGCGATCTATCTGCTCAATACAGCCCTTCAGTTCATCGTGAACTACTGGGGGCATGTGCTGGGAATCTCGATTGAGACCGAGATGCGACGCCGGATCTTCGATCATCTGCAGAAGCTGTCGTTCCGGTTCTATGACAACCAGAAGACCGGACGGCTGGTTGCCCGTGTGACCAAGGACCTGGAAGAGGTCGGCGAGATCGCGCACCACGGTCCCGAGGACGCCTTCATCGCAGTAATGACCTTTCTCGGGTCGTTTGGCCTGATGTTCACGCTCAACTGGAAGCTCGCGCTGCTGACGGGCCTTGTGGTCCCGCCCACGACCTGGATCTCGGCCCGGTACGGCTCGGCGATGACGCAGACGTGGCGCACCCTGTTCAGCCGGGTCGGCGATTTCAATGCGCGGATCGAGGAGAATGTCGGGGGAATCCGTGTCGTCCAGGCATTCGCGAACGAGGACCATGAGCGGGCGCTCTTTGCCCAGGATAACCGTCGGTACCAGGAGACAAAGCTGGATGCGTACCGCCTGATGTCCAAAAGCATGTCGCTCAGCTATATGACGATGCGTATCGTCCAGATATTCGCGATGATCGCGGGCGCGTACTATGTGCTGCGCAATGAGATGACTATCGGCGGCTTTATGGGCTTTCTCCTGCTGGTCGGTGTCTTCTTCCGCCCGGTCGAGAAGATCAACGCGGTTTTGGAAACGTATCCGAAAGGCATCGCGGGCTTCAAGCGGTATACGGAGCTTCTCCAGACTGAGCCGGATGTCAAAGATGCTCCGGACGCGGTCACCGTTGGTCACCTGCGGGGAGATATCGCTTTTGAAGGCGTGACGTTCGGCTATGACGAGCACAAGAAAGTGCTGCGCAGCATCGATCTGACCATTAACGCCGGGGAGACCATCGCGTTTGTCGGTCCGAGCGGCGCGGGCAAAACAACGCTGTGCTCGCTGCTCCCCCGGTTCTACGACCTGGATGAGGGCCGGATCACGGTTGACGGTATCGATATCCGCAAGATGACGCTGGCATCGCTTCGACAGAATATCGGGATCGTCCAGCAGGATGTCTTCCTGTTCGCCGGAACGATCCGCGAGAACATCGCCTACGGACGTCTGGGCGCGACCGACGATGAGATCTGGGAGGCCGCCCGCCGGGCGCGTCTCGACGACATGATCGCACGGCTCCCGGAGGGCCTGGACACGGTGACCGGCGAACGCGGCGTCAAGCTGTCCGGCGGGCAGAAGCAGCGCATGGCGATTGCCCGCATGTTCCTGAAGAACCCGCCAATCCTGATTCTCGACGAGGCGACTTCGGCTCTGGACACCGAGACCGAGCGGGCCATTCAGGCATCGCTGACCGAACTCGCTCGGGGACGCACGACCCTTGTCATCGCCCACCGCCTTGCCACTATTCAGAACGCCGACCGAATAGTGGTCGTAGATGAGACCGGTGTCGCCGAGCAGGGTCGCCACGAGGAGCTTCTGGCGATACCCGGAATCTACTCGCGGCTTCACCACGCCCAGTTCGCCCCGCTGTAAGCGGTAAGCTACGACACTTCGCCGAATACAACAGACTAAGAACGAGGGACGGATGTCGAAGGCCGCAGACCAAATCGGGGCATTGGTAAAGAGCTATCACGAGCGCAGCCTTTTTGATGGTGTTGTTCTCGCGGCTCAAAAAGGGGCAGTGGTCTACCAGGGTGCTATCGGACTCGCGGACCGGCAGCGCCGGATACCGCATACCCTGGAAGCCCGGTTCCCGATCTGCTCGATCACCAAGCAGTTCACCGCGCTCCTGGTGATGCAGCAGATCGTTGCCGGAAAGCTCCGACTGGAGGGTACGGTCGCTGAGGCACTTCCCGATTTTCCAAAAGAAACCGGGAGTCGCATCACGCTCAAAAACCTGCTGATGCATACCTCCGGTCTTCCCAACACAGAGGATATCCCCGGCTTTTACACCAGCGCGGATCCGCGTCTTGCGGATTCTGCTTATGTAGTCCGGATCTATGGCGGGAAGCCGCTCGTGTCGGAGCCCGGCGCGAAGTTCTCCTATAACAACCTCGACTATCTGGTGCTTGCCGCGATCCTTGAGAAAACCGGGGGAAAGCCGTACGC
Source organism: Armatimonadota bacterium (assembly GCA_040387315.1). GTDB lineage: Bacteria > Armatimonadota > Armatimonadia > Armatimonadales > Armatimonadaceae > JACMJB01. The sequence goes on from JAZKEA010000733.1 coordinate 3,218, forward strand.
AGTGTTAATGAAAGAGCGCATCCTTCAGCCGCTCGGCATGACCCGATCCGGATTGCTGAACGGAAGAGAGTCAGCAAGCGCGATTATCGGCTACGAGCGCAAAGGAGACAGTTTCGCCGAGGAGTCGCCGCGCTACCGTCTGGCGAACTACGGTGCGGCGGGGGCGATGTACTCAACCGTCGGGGACCTGTTCAAATGGGACCGGGCGCTGCAGGAAGATCGCCTGCTGCCGCGGGCCGCGCGTGACATTATGTTCAAATCCGACCCCACAAAAGGCTATGTCGCCT
>JAZKEA010000734.1:0-2644 GCA_040387315.1 Armatimonadota bacterium
CGCGATGGCGGCGCGGCGCGCAGCGGGGCCATGGCACGCCTGTCCCGGGGCGACGGCCTGCGCGGCCTGTCGGTCGATGCCACCCTGGCGATGGCGTTCTGCGTGCTGCTCGCGCAAATGGTGGCGGCCGCCCTGGCCACCTCGAGGTCACCGTGCTGGCTGTCGTGCATGATCCCGACCACGCCGATCGGGGCCATCAGCAGGGGTGTCGGGTAGCGGCGCCCGAACAGCTCCACGGCGCGCGCGACGTCCATGGCGGCGGGCTCCGGATCGGCGGCGGTATCCACCCGTATCAGTGCTCTTTGAACCTCGTCGTGGACGGCAGCGTGGTTCGCACGGATACGGGAAACGGAACCGACACCCTGATTCTGCGTCAGTGGGACGTCGCCGACCTGCGTGGAAAGACCGCTCGAATCGAGGTTCGAGATGAGATCACCGCAGGTCCAAGAGGCTATATTCTCGTGGACGACATCGTGCTGACACCCGCTGCTCCGGGGCTCTGACACGCCGAACCGTCAGGAAACAGACGCTCTTTTGATCCTTTCGGCGGGAGGCGCTCAAAAATACTTCGTCCCGAATGACCATGGCGCGTTAAATGAGTCGAATTTACAACGTTGATACAACGCTTGCCTGGTACCGTATCGAAGACGCCGACTCCTGATTTATGCTGAACCTAGGAACTCAAAAGATCTCACATGACCTGCCGCTTTTCGCTCACAAATCCGCTCACATCGTCCCCCTTTCAGAACCTCGGTAGTTACTCCGTCAGACAGCCTTAACTGTGACGCCAATCATATTTCACCGTGTTGCGCTTCACAGATAATTGATCCCCCTTCTCTTAAAATTGTTTCTGTGCAGCTACCAGGATTCGCTGCACGAAATACCCGGATTTGTTCCCGAAAGGTTCTCGAAATGATCGTCCGTACCGCCAATGTTTTCCCTCTGATCGCAGCCGCCGCGCTGGTTACCGTTCCCCTCCTGTCCACCGCGCCTGCCGCCGCTCAGGTGAGCACCGTTGCCTCCGTGAGCACCGGGACTGGGGTTGCTGTCGCTTCTAGCGCCGCGATTACCACAAAGCGCGTTCTGGTGCAGCCTATGAAAATCAATAGCAGTATCGAAAGTGCAGCGCCCAGTCTGGGAGAAGCGCTTTCCGAGATGCTGACAAGCGCCTTACTGGCTCGGGGTGTGCGGGTGGTAGAGCGCCAGCAGCTTAAGGCCCTGGAAGCGGAGAAGAATCTGGGTAGCGGCGTGCTGGATACGAACTCCGCACAAAAAACCGGAAAGATCAAAGGTGCCTCTATTGCAGTCATCGGTACTGTCACGGAGTTTGGGATCCGCAACACCAAAAACGGCATCTTCAGCACGATTCCTATCATTGGCGGGGCAGGATTAAAGCGCTCGGAGCTGCGAATCAAGCTGGATGCTCATCTGGTCGACATTGCGACGGGCGACATTATGCCCGGTTCCCAGGTAGTCCAGGAAGGCAAGCAGACCGACACCAGCTGGGGTGGTGGGGCGGGGTTCCTCTTTAAAGGGCTTCCCATAGGCGCACTCGCGGGTGGGAGCATGGATGAGTGGGTTGAAAGCAAAGCGGGCAAGGTGGCGCGCAAGATTGTCGAGCAGATCGCCGACCAGATTACCGCGAAGATCCCGAAAGCGGCAGTGGGCGAAAACGAGGAGGAGACGCGCGAGGTGGAGGTCGTGGGGTTCACCGACTTCTCCGATGCGGACAAGTTCGTACAGGCTTTGAAGCGGGTCCCCGGCGTCCTGAATGTCGAGGCGAATGACTACGACGACGGCGTCCAGAAAATGACCGTTACCGCCTCCGTCCAGACGCTTAAAAATCTTGCGACTCTTCTTCAGTCGAATTCCAGCCTGAGTCCTTTCGGCTTCAAGGTCAGCGGCGTCAACAAAGCCCGCATCCAGCTTAAAAAGAAGTAACTCGGTTTTCAAACCTCCGATTTCAGTAGTCCGATTTGTCCGCTCCGACAGAAAGAGAAGTAACGTGAAACGATTTAGATCACCGCGACCAGCCGACACGAATTTGCCGCCCGCCACAAGCAGGATTCGCCGCGCCTCTTTTGGAGTGGCTATAGCTCTCCTAGGCAGCCTGACTGCAGGAACTGTGCTCCTCGGCTGTGGCAGTGGCGGCGACCCAAGCCCGACTCCAGATACGCCGACCCCAACACCAACGGCGACCCCGACCCCGACTCCAACACCCACCCCAACACCGACTCCGACGCCACCCGGCCCGGTGGGCAATGCCGTCGTGGATGTTCTGTAATAGCCTCTGATTCGGAAAGGATTCCTTCAGTGATAACCCGAAAAAATATAATCCCGACATACCGCAGCAAGCCGTTTGGGGAGCGCCGAATGCTCACCGCGGCCACAATCGTACTCGCAACTCTCGCCGCGATATCTTCCGTATCGGGCTGTGGTGGTGGCAGCAGTACCCTCTCTCCCGGCGACAGCCTGACCGGCACGCTGCAATTCATGATGACCAGCCGGGGCGATGACGGCGTCTCCGGCCGCGCGGTGCAGAACGTCGTCATCGCCGGCCTCCGGCAGAGCTTCTGAGGGGGCCGCCATGCAGCTCGACCACTACGACTTCCGCGAACCGCCTTTCCAAATGACGCCCAATGCG
>JAZKEA010000734.1:2654-12316 GCA_040387315.1 Armatimonadota bacterium
CTCTCCCGGCGACAGCCTGACCGGCACGCCCGCGACAGCGGGGACCGGTCGTGCCGTCTTTACAGTGCTCTGGCCTGCCCAGGAACCGACGACCCGGCTTATTCCCGCCGCCGCCGCAAGCATCACGGTCACTATCCTCAATGGTGTGGGCGAAACGTTGGCGGAGCGGATTATCGACCGGCCCGCCGCGACCGCCGAGTTTTCTGGGCTTCCCGTCGGCAGTTATGTTGCCAGAGCCGCTGCTCGCCCAATAGCCGGGGGCGTCGGAACTCCTCAGGCTCTTGGAACCGTCGCACTGGACATTCGAGCAGGGGAGACCAGCCGGGTCGGCCTGAGTATGGGAAGCACGATTACGTCGGTGACCATCACCCCGCCCACCCCGTCTCTTACCGTCGGGCAGGCACTGACCGCCAACGGGGCCGGATACGATGCGGGCGGCAACGTTGTTCTTGTCGCCTCCGTCGCCACTCAGTGGCAAAGCTCACGACCCGATGTCGCCTCTGTCGATTCCTCCGGCGTGATCGCGGCTCTCACTCCGGGTCAGGCGGAAATCCGTTTCACGGATACGGAGTCCGGTAAAACCACCGTGGCGCAGGTAACCGTTACGCCCCGGCTCGAGCGGTACACCATCACCGATATCGGCGTCTTTTCGGGAGATACGCTGAGCGTTGCGTTCGATGTCAACAACGCGGGCCAGGTGGTTGGAAGCTCTTTCAGAAACAGCAGCAGCGCATCAAAAGGGTTTTTCTGGCGCAGTCAGAATGAGGGATTGAAGTTATTAGAAGGAACGGACAGCTGGGCGCTGGAGATTAACGATGCAGGTCAGATCGTGGGCCGCGCGGACAAATCGTCCGTCAACAGCGGGGTGTTATGGGAGAATTTCAACAGCAATTCCGAGGAATTGTTTTATACAAATTCCAGCGCTAAAAAAGATAATTATGTCGGTTATGCAGCGGCGCTAAACAATCAGAGCCAAATCAGCGGCTGGAACAGCGTATACGATGACGCGGTGTTCTGGGAGAACAAACTGTCCCTGCCTAGAGCCATCAAGCAAGTAAGTGCGAGATCCGTCAGTGCCATATTGGCGATGAATGATGCCGGGTTGACCGTTGGATATTCTAGCGAAAGTATCTACCTCAACGATTTTCACGCCAGTTTGTGGCGCCGCAACAGTTCGGGAACCGGGTTTGATGAAATCCCAATCTCGACTGCGGGGACGAAATCGATTGCCTTTGGGATCAATGAGTCCTCCCAGGTCGTGGGCACCTACGGAAACAAAGCTTTTGTCTGGCAGGAAGGAAGCACGCTGATCGAACTGTCCAATCTTGGCGGCAGTACAAATGGCGACTCACCATTGAGTTACGAGATTTTGGACGGGTTCGACCGCGTGTGCGCGGCCTTTGATATCAATGAGTCGGGCGTGATCGTGGGAGATTCGACGCTCCCCAACAACAGCCGCCACGCCTGTATCTGGCGCAAGAACAGCGCTTCGGGTGCCTATCAGGTGGCCGATCTGAACGACCTGATCGATCCTGCCTCGGGATGGGTCCTGGAATCCGCTAAAGCGATCAATGATTCCGGAACCATCGTGGGCTACGGTCGCCTCAGGGGAGGCAATATCCGCGCCTTTCTGATAACCCCGAACTAGACCCGGATACCCAAATGACCGTGGCTCGCCTCTGCAGGCGAACCACGGTTTTCCTGCTGTTTGAACGCTGTACTTCGGATACGGAGATTTCAAAATGCCCGAACTGCTGAAACAATCACCTATCGACGCGCTGGAACCGACAACGTCGCCCGGTGCGACCCCTTTTCTAAAGATAGCGCACATTCTTTTCGTGGATATGGTCGGCTACTCCCGCATGAAGATGGAGTCTCAGGCCGCTGTCCAGGTCGAACTCCAGAGCCTGGTGCAGAGGACAGAGGCGGTTCGGGAGGCACAGCATTCCGACACCCTCCTCTGCCGCCCGACCGGCGACGGGATGGCGCTCCTCTTTTTCAGTAACCCACTTTCACCGGTCCACTGCGCCCTCCAGATAGACCGATTTCTCCGGGAAGAGGAAAAAGGGATTCAGCTTCGCACCGGTGCGCGGATCAGCCTGAGAATGGGAATTCATACCGGCCCGGTCCTGATGGTGGTCGATGTGAACGCGCTGTCGGATGTCGCTGGAGAAGGGATTGTCATTGCCCAGCGGATCATGGACTGCGGCGACGGTGGACATATCCTGGTCTCGGAGGAGATGGCGCAGGTGCTCACGCGTATCGCGCCCTGGCATCGGTACCTGCACGATATCGGCACCTGCCGGGTCAAGCACGGAACCCTTATCCATCTGTTCAATCTGTACGGAACGCTGGATGGAAGTGTGCAGGGCAGCTTTCATGGTCAGGCATTCGGCAGCGGCAAAATCCCCCACAAAGTCTCCTCCGATGCGGCGGATCGTGTGGAAAAGGCGCTCCTGGCACAGGAGAAGCGGCCACCCCGGTTTGTTGCCTGGCAGCCGTTTCTGCACCTCCTGTCCTTGCTCGTCTTTGCCGCCGTCGTCGCCGGAATTGCCGGGGTTCTCTGGGCCACCACACCCGCCTTTCGCAATTCTATAAACTCTGTGGCAGGGAAGCCGGAAACGCAGAAACCGCCGGTGGGTCATAAGGGGCAGAAAGCTGGGTCTGGGGAGAGAGTCACCACGGGTATCCAGCGGATCAACGATTTTTTTAATCTGCCTGGACCGCGACCAGCGCCAGCCCCAACGCCCCGTGGGCCAGTCACTAATCGGGAAGGCCTTATTCCCAATCCTCGAATCCAGGTACCCAATTTCGTCGGAATGGATGTCGAGGAAGCCTCGTACATTGCAAGTCGGGCGGGCATGGAGCTCAGGGTCAGTGACGGAAGCGCCTTTACCACAGAGCAGGAAGAGGGACATATCTACGTTCAGTCGCCCCGGGCGAACGCCTGGGTCAAGGACAAGAACGGCACGGTTTATCTTTATGTTCGCGTCTCGCAGGGAACCCTGAAGCCACAGGCGCCTTCCGGAAAGCTCTCTCCCCCATTCAGGCCGTCGCCCGAACCGATCAAGGAACCGCCGCCGGTCGAAGAGACGCCGGTCCCCACCCCTACCCCGGAACCCGAGGACGAATCTGAGGTGGGAGAAGGTCTTTCCAGCGAGGCCACCCGAAACCCGGATCAATGAGGCTAGGTTACCCCTTTTACCCTTTCGGGGCGATCCGCTGCCAGCGGACGCTCTCGTTCTGCGTGACCGCACGATGATAGCAGCAGTCACAGAGCAGTTCGAAGAGGTCGCTCGCTTCCAGCTCGTCTGCTCGCTTTGTCGCCGGATCGATCGTGGGAAACTCCGCGAGGAACCAGGACGCCGGAAGCTCGCAGAAGCACGGATATAGGGGAGCGAGTTCCGGGGAATCACCGTCGAACATGCTGAGTTTACCGGATGTGAGGGAGGGGATAGTTGTGCAGCAAACAGACGGCGTTTTCATGGAATGTCGTTCCTTTGTGTTGGTCTTCGATGTTTACCGAAATGCGCTTCGGTTGATTGCAGTATGCCTGTTTCACGGATGCTTTTCCGTGATGCCAATGCTGCGATTTTGTGATCCGCGTCACAGTTTGGCAGGATTCGATAAGCACGGCCGCTAAAGGTTTCGCGGCACCACATCCCACACCAGGTTCTCAGGTGAAACATGGCATTAGGCAGCGCAGGAAATGACAGCATCGAGGCGCATCTTGGAAAGGTTTCCCTTTTCTCCGGCCTGGAGCAGAATGAGCTGACACAGCTTGCGGAACGCGCGCGCCGTCGAAAATACAAGCCCAAGGAAGCGATATTCCGCGAGGGCGATTCCGGCAGCACGCTGTACATCATCGTTGCGGGACAGGTATCTATCGAGAAGCTGAGCCCGACGATGGAAACGGTGCATATCGCGCAGCGCGGGCCGGGGGAGCACTTCGGCGAAATGGCCCTCCTTGACGATCAGCCACGGTCTGCGGACGCCGTGACCGCGACGCACTGTGACCTTCTCATGCTAGACCGTCCGATGCTGAAGAGTATTCTGGAGCGAAACCCGGCTATCGCCTGGAACTTGATCCGCTCCTTGTCCTCCCGCCTGCGCGAAGCCGCGCAGCAGAGCGTCCGGAACGAAACCCAGGATGTGCTGGGACGCCTGACGGAGTTTCTGCTCAGCGAGGCGGAGACCGTGGCGGCGGGGCCGGGCGGGGAGCGGCCGCTTCCTCGGCTCACGAACGACCAGATCGCGCAGCGCATTGGAACGACGCGGGAGAGTGTCAGCCGGAAGATCACAGATCTCACGGCAGTGGGCGCGATCCGGCGTGACGGCCACCTTGTGGTGGTGACGAACCGAGACAAACTGCGGTCCCTTTGCGGGCGTTGATTTTTCTCGGATGGATTTGTGACGCACATCACTAAATCGCGATGATTGGCATCATCGAAGCGGTCGGTATGCCTGGTTTATACTCCTCTCAGAACGCTGCGGCACTCTGCTCGGCCCGCCGCTCTGAACCCTTGAGGAGTTTTTACCTTGTCACCGCTGAAGACCATCCCCCTGGCACTGCTCGCACTGAACGCTTTTTCTCAGGAAGCGCTCGCGCAGACCCCATCGCTTCTTTTTCCTATTGCCAGTGGCGCACGCTGGTCGGACACCTTCGGCGCGCCGCGCGTCGGGCACTCGCATCAGGGCGAAGACCTGATGGCTCCCAAAATGCGCCCGCTGATTGCCTGCTTCGCGGGAACCGTCACGATCCGGCGCAATCGGGGAACCGCGGGCAACTGGGTAACCCTCCAGGGCAGTGGCGGCTGGCGCGCGGAGTACATGCACATCAATAACGACACTCCAGGCACGAACGACGGCCTGGGGAGCGATAGATATGCATTCGCCCCCGGTCTGCGCAACGGCGACTTCGTGCAGGCGGGGCAGTTTCTGGGATATGTCGGCAACAGCGGTAATGCAGAAACCACAGGCAGCCACTGCCACTTTGAACTGCACAGCCCCGGCGGCGTGATCAATCCGGCAGCTGTGCTTCGCGCGGCGCGTATCGTCCCCGCGCCGCAGATCGGTGGCATTACTCTTCCGCCCGTTCCTGTGCCGAAGCCAGTGGGACCGCTGCGCGTCTCCGGAATTCTGCTAAGCTATTCTCCTGGTCAGGGTGAGGCGATAGTTAGAGTTACTAGTATCACGGAGTTTGGCGGCAGTCCGATCACGCTCAGTCCGCCCCGGCTCAAGCAGCTGAGTTTGAGCAGCATGCCGGGTCTGTCTGGTCTGTCGGGTCTGCCTGCACTGAAATCCGGTGCCTGGATCACAGCCGAAGGTAAAGATGAGGGACTGGGACAGCCACTTCAGGTGGCACGGCTTACCGTGGCGAGCGGCAATCCCAATCCGAACTTTGCAGAAGAAACAGTGCCGAGCTCTACCACTAACCGGGGATCGGCTACGCTGCCCGTACCGCTTCCGGAGCGCCTGCTCCTGGATGGGTTCGAACGGGGCGCCTATGTGGGATGGGCTCTGGACGGCGATTGCTGGGGACGAGCACCCGAGAATGTCTATGGACAGAGCCGTACTCCAGGCCCCCAAGGGCGAGGTTTTCTCTCGACGGCTCATCCTCAGACGGGCAGTAAGCACCTCGTCTCAGGAACGGGCCGGGCGCTTTCGCCGGAGTTTCCCGTCACGCATACCAAAATGCGGTTCCTGATCGGCGGCGGCAATTACCCTTCGGAATGCTGTCTGAACCTGCTGGTAGACGGCAAGATGGTCAGGACGGCGTCGGGGACCGGATCTGACCGCCTGCTTCCGGTGGAGTGGGATCTCGCTGAGTTTTCGAGTAAACGAGCGCGGCTGGAGATTATCGACACCCGGCGCTTCGGGGAGAGGGCGTACCTTCTTCTGGATCAGATTGAACTGGACGGGCTTGTTCCGGTTCCTGCCGAGGTGGCAGTCCAGGCGTCCGATACCACGGTAATGGGCAAGTCCCCTAACGCAACTCGCTCGATGCCCACTGCGCCGCTTTCATCCAAAAGAACCGTGGTCTCCCGGGCATTTGTGGTCCTTCCCAACGGAACCCGTATTGAGGGAACCCGTCTCATGACGCTGGAGGCAACCGGCTATGGTCCCGGCGGAAACGGGCCATGGGGCGACCGAACTGCGCTTGGCACGCAGGTGGGTTTTGGCACGGTGGCTGTTGACCCAAAGGTAATTCCGCTGAGAACACGCCTCTGGGTGGAAGGTTACGGCTTTTGCATTGCGCTGGATACCGGCGGGGCGATCAAGGGGATGAAGATCGACCTTGGCCACAACACTGACGCCGAAGCGGCGCTTGTAGGCCGAGTGAAGCGGCGCGTGCTCGTTCTCGAATGAGGTGCCACCGGTTTTTATGCTCCTTCAATGATTACATTTGGGGCAGGCGGAGGAGACACAGGGCCAAACTAACGAGATTATAATCCAATTAAACCAAAGAGCCTGAAAGTCGAGAGCGAGCTTCCCACATAAAAACGATCACCGCTTCCGGGTGACAGGAACACGCGCTCGGCGTTCAGCGTCCAGCGTCCAGCGTCCTCGGAGAGGGAATCCGGACGGGAGAAGCCCCATCTCCCATCTCGACCCATGCGTGGCCCAAGCAGCCTTGTTCTTCAAATAGGTTAAACTATCCATGAGGTATTACGTATGCCGGCAGAATTTCCGCTACCCATCCGCCAAATAAATCTGGCAAATTTGGCCTGCGAGACACACTTCACTCAAGCTCTAATGACCACTCGCCCTTTTCAGTTCGGGCTCTGTGCCGGACTCCCTAAACGACGGTCAATACCGACAGCTCTTCGAAAAGACTATGACCCCGTTCTTCCTGATGGACGAGCTTGGAACGGTGAATTTGCAACGACTTTTTGATAACGCGTATCATTGGTCTGCTACCCGAAATGTGTACCATCGACCGCCTCATTTTTCAGCCCTTAAAGCAGGGAGCGAATGCTCCCGGAAAGAAAGGGTTATCTATGAAAGCAGGACAGATGAGCGACGAGCAGATTGTCGCTATTTTACAAGAAGCGGAGAAAGGCGAGAAGACGCTGAGCGACCTTTGCAAGGAGAAAGGGATTAGTGAAAACACCTTCTATGCCTGGCGCAAGAAGTTCGGCGGCATCCAGACCGGCGAGGTGAAACGGCTGCGAGAGCTGGAGAAAGAGAATGCCCGCTTGAAGCGGCTGCTGGCCGAGCGTGATCTGGACATCGACATCCTCAAGGAACTTAGCTCAAAAAACTTTTAACCACTTCCCAGAAGAAGGCTGCGGCACGGTTTCTGATCCGGGTGAGAAGGTATCCGGAACGCCGTGTCTGCCGCCTGGTAGGTCTCGCCCGGTCAAGCTCTCGCTATCAGGCGAAGACACAGACGGACGAAGAGGCCGATCTGGTGAAGTGGTTACACGAGTTTGCTCGGCACCCACGAAAGCGGCGGCGTGGCTACCGTCTGGCTCATAAAGAACTCAGGCGTGTTTTGGCAGGGAAGGGAAAAGGATCAACGCGAAGCGAGTGCATCGTCTGTGGCGGCGCGAGGGTCTGTCAGTTCCCGTGCGTCTGCGACAGCGGCGGATTCGAGGAACTGCGCCCGCCCGAAAAGTAGTGGCGGATAAACCGAATGCCGTTTGGTGCTTCGACTTTGTCGAGGAGAAGACCATTCACGGTCAGAAGCTGCGCACGTTCTGTGTCAGCGACGAGTTTACGCGAGAGTCACTCGCTATAGAAGTGGGAACCGGCTTTGTCTCGGAGCGTGTCTGCCAGACATTGGAGAGATTGATCCAGAAGCGCGGCGTGCCGAAGTCATTTCGGATGGACAATGGCCCAGAGTTCATCGCTTTGGTGCTCCGTGGCCTATGCCATCGCCAGGGCATCAACCCGGCTTACATTGATCCGGGCAAGCCCTGGCAGAACGGCTTTGCGGAGAGCTTCCATTCCCGGCTTCGAGATGAGTTTCTGGATGGCGAGGTATTCTACGGGGTGAAAGAGGCTCAGGTGCGCCTCAATGGTTGGCGTCGCTATTTCAACGAGGAGCGACGACATTCCAGTTTAGGGTACCGAACACCTGTAGAGTTCGCGGCTGAGTGGGCCGAGAAAGGAACCGAAAATGAGACAGGTACTGGCACCTGAATTGCGGTTAAACTCATATTGATGGATTCCCAGGCGATTCAACAATTGGAACATCTTTTGCTGGGAAGTATCTGCACGGATGTCGATACATCGAACAGTCTGCTGCAGGTATGTTTTGGCCCTAGGCGGCTAGTAATTGAGTGTGCGTGGCGAGTATCACTCCGATCAGAGATCATTCTGGGGAGTGACTCGAAGTCCTGGGATGGAAACAAAGTCGGATTACCGGGGGCGACGGTTCAAGAAGTGAGCGTTGAAGGGGCATTCAGCGATTTGTCTGTATCTTTTGATAATGGATTACTGATCGAAGCGTTTGCAGATTCTGATCAATATGAACATTGGTATTGTATTGGTGGGCCTCAGGAAATGGTGGTTGCTGGCCCAGGTAGTCTCTGGTCAGTCTTTGAGACATCATGACTCAGTTGCTGCGCGTCAAAAGGGCTGAGACTGAGGCGAGCGCCGGTACATAAAGCGGGGTCAGACCACGAGTAGGGCATGAGAAGGTCGATAGCGCAATGACAAAAGGAACGATCATTCTCTTAAGCGGCACTTCCAGCGCAGGTAAGACCAGTCTTGCGCTGGCACTGCAGACGCTTCTGCCAGACCCTTACTTTCGGATTAGCAGCGATGATCAGTTTGCTCTGCTTCATCCCCGGTTTTTGCGGCCTGGCACTCCGGAGCGTGAGTCCGTCCGCTTTCCGATGGTGCGTGCTTACTACCACACGCTTGCCGCTGTCGCGTCCAGTGGCAGCAGTGTGATTGCCGATACTATCCTCATGCCGGACTGGACGGATGTTACTGAGATGCACCAGGTCAACGTCGAGTGCCTCGGCCTGCTGCAAAGCGAGCGCGTCTACTTCATCGGTGTCGTCTGCTCGCTGAAAGAGCTGGAGCGGCGGGAACGAGAACGTGGGAATCGTGGAGCAGGTTCCGCCCGAGCGCAGTTTGCCCTGGTTCATGCCCACGGCTGCTATGACGTCACCGTAGATACTTCAGAGAAAAGTCCGGAAGAGTGCGCGAAGGAGATCGCTGTGTTCCTTTCCAAGCACGCTGAACCTACGGGCCTGCGCCGACTCTACACCTGGATGAAAGATGAGTAAGGAAAGGAAGCAGGTATCAGGTAACAGATATGGCTAAGCTCGTGTTCGGAATGAATCAGTCTCTGGACGGCTACGTCGATCATATGGCGTTTGGGCCAAGTCCCACGCTCTTCCGCCATTTCATCGATGAAGCCGAGGGGCAGACGGGCAGTGTCTATGGTCGCAAGATGTACGAGATCATGCGTTACTGGGACGACGACCATGGGGAATGGGATGCCGACAGACATGCCTTCGCCGCGGCGTGGCGAAACCAGACCAAATGGGTCGTCTCACGCTCACTCACCTCAGTTGGATCCAATGCCAGGCTTGTTGGAGAGGATCTTGAGGGCGAGATTCGCAAGCTGAAGGCTGAGCAGGACGGAGAGATCGAAGTTGCTGGCCCAGGCTTGGCGCAAAGCCTCACCGAACTTGGCCTGA
>JAZKEA010000735.1:0-1524 GCA_040387315.1 Armatimonadota bacterium
ACTGGTGGTCCGCGAAGACCCTTTTGCCGGGGAACCGGGTTTGCGCTCCGGCCCGGAACCGCTCCATCGCCACCGAATACTCGCCGCCATCACAGGGGGCGTCCGCATTTTCCCGAAGGACGACCGCATAAAACGGGACGGATTTATACAGCGCATTGGCTTTAAGCCGCTTTGGCAGACGGAACGGCAGCTCAAAACGGTCGAAACTTTTGTCCGCCGTGCCGCATCGGTCTCCCGGCCGGGAACATACCTCCAGGCCGCCGTAGGTCTGGGGCTGCTTCTGGCCTATTGCGACCGAACTGCAGAAAAAGGCCACTGCTCCGGCGCAAAGAATTCCCAGACTGGGTCTCCACCGTCGTTCACTCATAATCTCTCAGTATCCCCGAAATCAAAACGTCTGCAATAGGAGGATTTACACCGGGGAGGTTGAATGCTAGAAAGTATCTTCCTCATCCCTTATCGCTTTTATCCTGAAAGGATTTTCCATGACTGACATGAGTGGCACAGAGCCGTTGCACTCGACCGATAGTCAAATTGAACGTGTAGTCGTGAGCAAGATGCTGCTGCGGCTGGTGCCGTTCCTGGCGATACTTTATGTCTTCGCCATGCTGGACCGCACCAATGTCAATATCGCGGCCCTCACCATGAAAGAAGACCTGCGATTCAGCGACGCTGTCTACGGCTTCGGGGCAGGGATCTTTTTTGTCGGCTACTTCCTCTTTGAGATTCCCAGCAACCTGATTATGGAGAAGGTCGGGGCGCGGCGCTGGATCGCGCGCATCATGGTGACCTGGGGAATCATCTCGGCCTGCATGATGTTCGTCACCACACCGATGAGCTTCTATGTCATGCGCTTCCTTCTGGGACTGGCAGAGGCTGGCTTCTACCCCGGCGTACTTTTGTACCTGACCTATTGGGTTCCTGCCGGTTCCCGCGCACAGATTCTGGCGCGGTTTCTTGCCATGAACGCAATCCTCGGGCTGTTCGGCAATCCGCTGGGGGGGCTTCTTCTCAAGCTCGATGGCTGGCACGGACTTGCGGGCTGGCAGTGGCTGTTTCTGCTGGAAGGGCTGCCTTCGGCGCTGATGGGGTTTGTGGTTCTTAAAGTGCTTCCGGATGGTCCAAACCACGCAAGCTGGCTCACTTCCCACGAGAAGCAGTGGATCTCCGATACGCTTGCCCGCGAGTCGAAAAGCGCATCGCGTGTCCAGCATATGAGCTGGAAGGTGGCTCTGACCGACCCCCGGATTGTATCTCTCTGTCTGATCTTTATTCTGGTCTCCACAGGCTCCAATGCGGTGGGATTCTTCAGCGCACAGCTTATCAAAAGCCGAAGTGGGGGGCTGTGGTCGGACTCGTTTGTCGCCACCATAGGCATCATTCCTGCGATTGTAGGGGCGGTCGGGATGTGGCTCGCTGCCACGCACTCGGACCGAACCGGGCGGCGCCGTCTGCATGTCGTGCTTGGCTACTTCATCGGTGGGCTCGGCTTTCTGCTGTGCATTGCGCTGCCCACGGGACCAG
>JAZKEA010000735.1:1534-3617 GCA_040387315.1 Armatimonadota bacterium
TTCGTAGTCTGATGCTCTATCCAGCTGAGCTACGGGTGCCCACCAACATCTTTCATGAACGCATCTTCATGCGTTCCTTTCCCACATTTTCTCCTTTCGGAGAGAATGGTGCACCCGGAACGATTCGAACGTCCGGCCCTCAGATTCGTAGTCTGATGCTCTATCCAGCTGAGCTACGGGCGCGTTGGAGGGGCCATTAGGCGGCGGCGGGCGGGCTTGCGTTCATTAACTCTGTCGGGAACCTGGGCGGTTTCTTCGGGCCGATTTTAATGGGGCAGTTGAAAAGCCACAGCAGCGATGGTGGCTACACAACCGGCCTCTATGCGTCGGCGAGCTTGATGATTCTGGCCTCTCTGCTGGCCTTCAAAACCCTGCGCCAGAAGCAAGTCGCCGAACCCGACATCGCGCCACTGGCCCCGACAGAAGCAGTCGCCCTCCGGTAACCTGCAACTTGATGGTCGCTGACCAAAAAATAAACCGACCTGCCGGATTTCGGCAGGTCGGTTTTTTACTTAAAGGAGCAGGGTTCTACTGGACCGGAACCGGTGGGAACAGCGAAGGAAGCGCAACGGCGTTATCCGTGCATGCGGCGTCCGTGCAGCCGTTCGATGCGTCCTGGAAGGTCCTCTCCGGATTTGCTTGTCCGCTCATGTCCGCTCCAAACTGCTTGAACTTGATAGATTTTTTATGCTGCCATTTCGCGTGTCCGTCGCAGAACAGCAAGTTGGATCCGCCTGCGTGCATTCTGTCGTAGAACGTGTGGTTGAACTGGTTAAATGTTGTCTGAGCCGCGCTTGTGGGGCAGGGGCGCACCTGGGATACCCGGCTGTTCGCCAGATACTCATGTACAAAAATAGTGTCTGCGGGGGCTGGGATAACGGCGAGCGGCTGACTGGAGACCATACCGTTTAGCATATAGGAGGCGTTCGCTCCCGCAGGATCCGTTGTTTCCGCATACGCGCTCCCCGCACTGATACTGGACCGTGTCACCGAGTTCGGGCAGTTGTACACCTGAGTATTCTTGATATAGGGCTGAGTATCCCTTCCCCAGTTGCGCCCTACCTTCGTCGCATCTTTGTCCATAAAGCCGATTGGGGTGGCGGTGGCGCCTGTAGCAAGACCTGCATCCCCTGATACCTGGTTAGGAGCCGCGAACTGATTTCCCGGCAAGGTCTCATCGTAGTCTTGTGTGTACATCGTCAGTCCTGTACCGATCTGCTTCAAGTTAGAAAGGCAGGCGGTCTGTCGCGCTTTCTCCCGTGCCTGGGCAAACACAGGGAACAGAATAGCGGCGAGAATGGCGATAATCGCGATAACAACGAGCAGTTCGATTAAAGTAAAGGCGCGTACCGGTGACCCTATCGTGGTCCGGCGCTTCAACAGTGAAGAATTCATCGTACTAAACCTTTCATAGGGCTCTGAAAAGAGCCGACAGCAACAGGAGACGCAGTATAGAGAATGGTTAACGATTATCGCGAGTGAGAAGCAAGCGTTGATGAACGAGGGGCGACGAAAAGATTGGCCTGTAAACGAACCACCTGCGCCCATAAAATAGGCTCTGGCGGCACGTTCCGTCCAGGAGGTTGTGTATCCCATTGCGCCGCGATTTCTGCGGCGTATCGCTCTGCGGTCATCATCGAACTGCGGTACCCCATCGTTGGAGAAAAACAAGCTGACAAGTTTTAGGGTCTCGTCAGGATGATGATAGTGTAAAGCGAAAATAGCTAAAGCGCAAGCATGCTTTGAGAAGTTTTTATGACCTGTCGCGCGTGCTCCTTACCTCACACCAATAGAGCGTAATTTCGATTATCTTCACTCGAAATCGCCTCAGCGTTTCAGGAGCACAGCAACAGGATACGCTGAAAACGGGAGCGAACACAAACAATGAACCGAATCGTCAAAGGGCTGATTGCGGGCGTCGCCGCTACCGTCCCCATGACCCTTCTTATGGTGGTCTGGCATCGACGCCTGCCGCGAACTGAGCAGTACCCTCTGCCGCCGCACGAGATTACGATGAATGCAGCCGAGGACGCTCATATGGAGGAGGCTGTAGACAATCCTCGTGAGCAGGCAGCAGCGACCC
>JAZKEA010000736.1:0-12227 GCA_040387315.1 Armatimonadota bacterium
TCTTGAATTTTTCGCTCAAGAGGTAGGTGCGAAAGTCCATATCGAAACTGTCGCGTTTCTCGATCTCGTACTTCCGATACAGCCCATCCTTGATCAAATCTGAACAGCCACATTCATCGGACATTTACTGCCATCCTTTCACGTGTGTTGTGTTCGGACCGAGCGCTCGGTCCGAACGTGCCTCCGACGATGACGGAAAGTATCGCATGCCAGACAGGCATCGGATTGAATCCGTTTTTCCAACCGTTAAACAGATTGATAGTGTTATCAAAATTGCAAAAAATGCGATGTAAACCATAATGATAGTGATTGGTTTTTTACCTCCTTCCAATGACTCCAAGCAAGTTTGTCTATGGAGTCAATAGCACGACCAGCGATGGCCGCACTTCTGTCCGTCACTGATGAGTAATAACGCAGGCTACCCCAGTCTAACGATTTGATTCACTGACATTTCAGGTGAGATTCAGAATTATCGCGGATTATCCCATTCCTTCTCCCACTTGCTTCGACGCTCTTCCTCATCACGCTCTTGACTGCCTTTTGATTGAGTCTGAATACCCGTTCTGAATCTCATTCGGCTTGCTTTCATAAGCCGATATTCATAACGAAACGTTTCGTTTTAATTGACTTAACGTCAAATTCACACTATAATGTTAGTGTGAATTTGACGTTAAGTCAAGGTATATTTGAATAATTAGTGTGGGTTTTTTCCAGAAAGTTTCCCCATGTAATCTTCGGTTCTAAAGTAACCAAAATGGTGGTCGAGAATTCCCCACTACGGGTGGGAAATTCTCTCCTTGGGGTGGTGGCTCATTATGCTGCGAAGGGGAGATATGAATGATTTACAGGAACTCAAACGGCAAGGTCTGAGCATCAGCCAGATAAGCAACGTGAGCGGCTTTGACCACAATACGGTTCGCAAATATCTGAAGAGCAACAAGGTGGTATTGCCGCATTACATGCCTCGAACGAATTAGCAAACTGGATTCGTTCGCACTCTCGGCAGGCGTCTGGAGAAGTTACGGAATCGTGGCTACAAGGGCGGTCATATGATTCTCAAAGAATACCTGCGCCCGCTTCGCCAGCAGGCACGCGGCGCTGCCGTGCGGCGGTTTGAAACGCCGCCAAGACATCAGGCACGACTAGGAAAATGACAGTTTTCCTTCGGATGATTGTCAGAGACCAACGTGGCAATTGTAACCCCTCTCAACTTTTTGCGAATGGTGTCCTGGTTGATGGATATACCACTGACGAAAACATACAAGTCACGTTTCGCTCTACTCTGCGCTCTACGAGCGCCCTTAGTAGATAGCCTCGCATGAGGATTAGCCAACAGTATCATTGATTGTCACGTACCATTGCGACATAAAAAGATGTCTGACTTTGTCACGGAATATAGTATTCTGAGAAAACGCCGCGCAGGCAATGGTCTGAAACGATTGCTGCGCCGTAGGCGCCCGCGTTTAGAAAGGCGAGGTAATCACCCTCTTGAAGGGTGGTCGGCAGCTTGACGTTTTCGGCCAGAATATCCATGGCCTCATTGATGTTGCCGACGACGGTGGCGAAGTGGCAATCCGCGTCGGCGGTGGGGGAAAGCGTGGGGACGGGTTCCAGCGGCATGTGGAACAGTGAGGGTTCGATGTGAATGTTGTAGCCGCCATCGACGCCGACAAAGAGCGTTGATTCCTTTCGTTCGATCGTGTTGACCTGAAGTAGCAGGGCGCCCGCGTCGCGAACCAGATACGCGCCTGGCTCGACCTCGACCATCAGGTTCTGACCCCTGAAGTAGCGACTGACCAGTTCGCTCCAGCGTTCCAGATCCAGTGGAGCGTCGTCGCTTGTGAGGGGAACACCCAGTCCGCCGCCGATGTTAACCAGATGAATATCCAGTCCCTTTTTGCGAGCGGTTTCGAGAAACCAGAGCGACCGCTTCAACGCCTCTTCCCAGACCTCAAGCTGCGGGTTCAGATAACCGATACCGATGTGAAAGTGCAGACCGCCGACACGCAGACCGCAGTCGGCGGCGGCGTCGAGAGCTTCCTCGAAGCGATCCCGGTAAATGCCAAATTTGGTGGTTGCTGGACCGCCGTATTGCAGCATGGCATCGTTGTGATACCCCACGCCGACACCCGGGTTGATGCGAATGCCGACCTCCCGTCTGGGTGACGCCGCCGCAAGGCGACGTATCATGCTTAGGGAATCGCAGTTGACCCAAACGTCCGGATGTCGGGCCAGACAGTCGATGTCGCCGGGAGAGACGGCCGTCGCCGTAAAGGAAATATCTTTTTCGGGAAAACCGACCTGCCGCGCCAGCAAGATCTCGCGCGGTGAGCAGGTATCGATGCCGACCTTGCCCGATGCCCGCAGTGCGGCGAGCAGGGGTTGATTACGATTCGCCTTGACCGCGAAGCGCACCCGCGTCGAAAGGGGCTGCTTTTCGAGAGCATCCAGCAGCCGCTGAAGGTTTGCCAGCACACGTCCCCCATGAAAGACATAGGTTGGCGATCCGGCAGCGCGTGACAACGATTCCAGATCCTCTCTGCCAAAACGGAGACGACCGTTTTCATACCGCCGATCCGCCCGCTCCCACCAGAGCACGGACGTACTCGTTGCGCCGTTTAGACTCACTGTCTGATCCATTTTGTCGCTGTTCACTCTTTATTTTCTTTTCGCTTGTTTTAACGGGATATTGGCCCCCACACGTAGTGACTCTGTCAAACCGTGTGGCGGCCAACGGCAGAATGTTCACGATGCATCAAGACAGTGTCTTCGTTTTCTGCAAAGAATTTGCAGCCTGGATCCAGTGGTAGTTTATGCAGGGCAGCTAACTTTTCCTCAGACAGCCGTTAATCTAAGTTGTCTTTGTCCCACTGATAAACAAACACCCCGCGAAACCCTGTGCCGCACGCTCCGGAACCGCGCGTCTGCGCAGATCGATGTTCTCGTACCCATGTACCTCGAAGAAATGGAGAAGATCGGTGCCCCGTATTGGCGTCGCGGGAAATCGTTCTTCACCGACGGGGTAGACCGTCATTTCCTCAACCGCCGACACGATCAACATACCGCCCGGCTGAACCAGACTCTCGATATTGTGCAGATACCGGAACCAGGTGGGCCTGTCGCGCGTTGCTCCTTCCGCACAGTAATGGGAGGCGACCACCGGGTAGCTTCCACGAAGCTCAGGACCCATCGGGTCGGGCAGGCTGGCGTCGCAGTGCAGCACCTGGGTAACACGTTCCCGCGTTTCCCGCTCTCGCGCTGACACATCCGCATCCGATACCGCGTCGATGGCCTGTCCCCGTGGCGAGGCAGCGGCCTGACGCTCCAAACGAAGCGCGGCCCCGACAAATGATTTCCAGTCATACGCGCCCGGCGCGTCATCTACCCACCGCTGAAGTGCGTCGCGGTTTCCCGGCAAATAATCAGAAAGGTGAATTTCCTGCGCCGCCGGCACAAGGGAGAAGACCGTATAAAGCGCGGGTCCTGTTCCAAAGTCGAGCGCTTTGCTTACCTGGCTTTTGGGGAGACGGCCCAGCGCCTCGACCAGGAATCTCATGGTGTCGATCGTATCGGGGTCCACGGTGACATAAAATTCGTGCAGGTAATCCTGTGCCTTCCAATCCCCCCACTCCGCGGTTTCTTTCTCGCCACAGGATGCCGGGCTATTCGTATCACTCATTGATTCATTGTTCCTTCTTGTTTATTTATTTCGGCCGCACGACGCAGCAAAAGTATGGCGCCCTCTTTTCCTGTGGGAAGGACGATTCGCTGAATGTCCGTTAGCAGTTCGTTTAAGGGCAGATCCCTGAAGAAGCCAGAATAGGTTCCGATCTGCTCGCCCTGAGCCATATCGAAATCGTGCAGCAACAGGGGCGGTCCCCCGGTAGAAAACGCGAACGTCGCAACCGTTCTTTGGTCGGCAGATGTGCAGTCGAAGCGCCAGATGCGAGCTTTCTCGCTTCCCGCGTCCCAGCCGCAGATCATCAAACGTCGCGCGGCGAACATCTGCCGGGCATAACCGAACAGCGAATCCAGCAGACCATCGCTTCCCCCATCCTCCGTGCCAAGCAGGCCGATGGGATCGACGGACGTGAGGTGCTCCTTGATGAACCGTTCCGCGGCAGAGGCGGTCATGGCGGCATCAAGGTTTTTTCTGTTCACCAAGCATCCCACGAAAGCCCAGCCGCTTTCCGACACGTCCCGCGACAGGTCAGCAGATGCGCACGACGGACTGGCAAGCGCGAAGAACGTGCTGGCGGAGACGGCGCGTTCTCCGCACAGGCTTGCCACGAGATGCACGTTACCCGGGAGGTTTTGCTCTAAGGGGGGGCGGTAGCGGTCGGCAAAAGCGCTCGCAAGTTCCGCTTCGGTGCGAAAGAGTTCTCCTTCGAGCAGCGATCGCCGCGTTTTTGCCACGACGTTTTGGAGAATCTCGACCATGATATTGAATGCGCCGCCCAGATCGCTGAGCTCCTGAATGCGGGAAGCAGGGACGCTTTGCTTCAATTCTCCCCGAGAAATTGCCGCCGCTCCGGCGCTGAGGGAACGAACGTCTTTAACGATCAGTCGGGACAGCGCTTCCGCGAGTATAAAGCCGATAGCGGTGATCGTCGCCACGATGGCGCCGACGCGCTGTAACAGAACACGTACCTGAACAACGTAATCCGATGCATCGACATTGACTCCGACGATTCCTACGGGACGGCGCCACTGTGCGATTTCGGCAGCTGTCACTGAAGCCTCGTTTCCGGCTCCTGCGTGGGTGTCGGGAGGATCTGGAGGGGTCGGCGAGGCGGAACCTGCGGCGTGCTTCGGTGCGGGCCGAACCAGCGCATAGGCAAGAATCCGTCCGCTGTTTCCGCTAAGCGTTTCGACGGAACCGACATAATATCCGTTTTTGGATAGCTCCTGACGTACTTCTTCCGTGGGAGGCGGAACGGTATAATCCTCGTCGGAGACGACGGTTTTTGCAGAGCTTTTTTTTGAATTCTGTAAAGGAGAAGTCTCTTTCAGAGAGCTTGCCGAATCTACCAGGGTGTTTCCATCGGTCTGCCAGGCGTAGACAGCACGTACCTTCGCGTGCTCGACAAGACGCCGGATGAACTGGCTCAGTTCGCGCCGTGCCGCCTCGTTCGGTTTCTCGCCGCCTATAGGGCCATACGCCGCGGGATCCGTGTACTCTGCCGTGGCGATACTGTAGGCTTTTGCCGCTTGTTCCAACCCCCAGCGGTGTTCGCGCAGCAGTTGAAAGTACATCAACGTTCCGCTAATGACCCCAAGTGCGATGAAAACTGGCAGAATGCTGGTCCTGTTTTGCGTAACTATTCGCATCCGTTATGGTGCCGCCGCGAGTTCGGTCGGGCGGAGGCTGGATGCTACAGCGTCATCGTCTGAAAAGTGATAAAGTTCCAGAAATCCCGCCGTCAATGCCGGGCACTCATTGACAGCGGTAAAAAAATGGGCTTTGCTCACCGCAAGGCATTGCAGTCCGCCGCCGCCCGCAGGCGTCAGGAGAGAGCCGCCCGCTTCTGTGTCGAAAAGGAGGTTCAGGACACCGATCACTCTCTGACCGATCACGTCGTCAAAAGAAGTCTCCGGATTATCGCCGGCAAAGACCCACTTCCCCGATACGACCACTAAAAGCTCCTGCAGGGGGCGGTTTGGACCGAAGATCAGGTCGCCGTCTGCATAGAAGCGCGACTGCGCCGCTTCTGCGATCGAAGCAAGCTCCGCATCACGCAGGCGATCAAAAGGGGGTGTAACTTTCAGGGCAAAAAGACGCTGCGTGATCGATAACGCGGGCGGGATGCCGCCCGCGGACTCCCTGCCCTCGGCGCCGGGAGCGGTTAATCCTCCGGCGGGCGAAGAGTTCCTCATCCCGTTATCCTATCGGTCTGCCCGCCGATCCGCAAAGTGAACGTCTGAGGAGCCGGAGTCTCCGACGGCGGCACGCTTTCCCAGATCAAACGCGGAAGGATTGCTTTCAGGCAGGCCTCCGCGTCGCCGGCACTGCTCGCGTTTCCGGCGTCAATGCTCGTCTTGCCGGAAACGGCCACCACCAGCCCACCGCGATCCGAGCGCAGGATCAGACAGCCGCCCTTTGCAGGGACAAGATGTGGCGGCATATCCGTCAACACCGTTTCCGTTCCGCCCGTCCCGGTGTCGTCCGGGAAAAACTGATGAGGGTTCAGGAGGCGGTTGGTCACAAAGGAGATCGTATCGTGCTCGCTCTCGATAAGTATCCAGGCATAAACCTGCTCCGACAGCAGTGGTTCCAGCAGAGATTTTACGGCCCAATCATGCCCATAGTGGCTAAGTACGCGCGCGGCAATGACCATGAGGTCTCCGTGCAGACGCAGTGCTTCTAAGGGGTCTGCGGGAGCATCACAAAACCATAGAAGCGCTTTCGTTCCGTCCGGGGACAGTATATAATTCGAACCGTCCCGTTCGGCAGCCGTCGTCGGCACGCCAGAACGGTTCCCGCTGCGGGTGGCAAAGAAAGCTATGCGGCGATCGGCGGAAACCGTAATCAGAGGGGCGCTTTCCGAAGAGACGTCCAGCGGGAAATCAACCGTTGTCGGGCCAACCTGGGCGATGATGATGGAGCGGTCCAGCTCGAGAAAGCAGCGTTCCCGTGCGATTTTCTCGTTTTCTTCTTCCATTGTACGCAGGCGTCCCGCCATCGTTTCACTCATTCGGCTGAACTCGGTCGCCAGTTCTGCCAATTCGCGGGGCTCCTGTACGTTGATACGTCCGCCGTACTGACCCGATGCGATTAGCAGTGCGGCATCCTTAACCTGCGCGATCGGGGACGTGAGTCGCCGCGTCAGAAACAAAGTGGTAAAGGCGCTCAGAAGCAGCGAGGCCAGCGCGACACATCCTACGGTTGTCAGAGCGGAGCGGGTCCGCGTCTGAATCACGTCGATGTTGATGTCCATTCCGGCAACGGCGCGGGAGATACCGCCAGACGTGTTGATTTCAGAATCCGAGCCTGTGTCCGCCGCGATGTTTACGCCCTCATTATGGCTGTAGATAGGCGCATAGGCGGTTTTAAGGAGTCCCCAGCGCTCCCAGGCATGAATATCGGACAGATAAACGTCGTGGTGTTCTATAACCTGCTGCAATCCCTGTGCATGCTCGTCGGTCAGAACATCGGGCCATCCGATGTTCGTGTGCTCCGCCCCTTCCGTCGGATCGATGACATAGCGGATCCAGTTGTCGCTATCCGGCACCACAGTATAGACGTACGTCAATCCCAGCCGGTCACGGACGTGCCCCATGGCGACGGCGTACCGCCGGTACGCCGAGCTTTGTTCGTTTCGGTAGCCAATCACCGAACTGCCGACTCTCGTTCGCCCATTGACCGGATTAATAACGCCCAGTCGATCTCCCTTGACAAGGGCCGTGGGCGCTCCAAGAGTGGAATCTGCGGCGGGATCGCGATCTATCAAGCCTCGGGTCGCCCCGAAAAGTTCTCCGGATTTGGTGTCGAATGTCATTGCCTGCATTCGGATCCGCTGTACGGCATCCGCATCGTCCGCAATAGGACGCAGCGATTTCGGAGCGGCTGATGCCTTGCCGGTCAGCGTATCCAGCTGCGCCAACCCGCGCTCCCCTGAGCACAGGCAGTACAGCGTCTTAGTCGGGGCGGCATAGGCCAGAGCGGTCGGTTTTGTCAGGCCCGTTCCCCCTACCGGCACCGTCTGCCCGGTATCGGGCAGCACGCGCCACAGGGCCGAACCGCTCAGGGTCCATAGCGTGGTGGTGACGGGGTCGTAGGCGAGGCCACGAAACGGTCCTGAATCGCCCCTGAGCGGCATCAATCGTCGCGCCCGGCCCGTAATCGTATCGATACGCAGCAGGTAGGTGGCGGATGCCCCGGACTGCATCCCTCGCGGATCCGCGATCTGTGCCAGCGCGTACAGGGCTTCGCGGTGAGGATCCCAGGTCATACCCCTCAGATCTTGCGCGGGCAAGCCGAGTGGGCCTACGACGGTTGCGCCGCCGCGCAGCGCGGGGTCCGTCGTCACATCCAGCGTCATCAGGGTGTTCGACAGCGTGTCCGTTCCGTAAATAATGCTCTGCGCCGGATCGAAAGCGAGGGCATTGATCTCACGCTTGAGGTAAATCGCATCATGCAGATCGCCATCGATAAACAGGCCCGTCGCGACATCGGCGGCGAACAGCTTGCGCTCGTTGCTTTCCAGAATGGCGTCATACAGGCTGCCGTAAATGAGCGCTCCCATCGAAACGGTAATCACCAGAATAGAAGTCAGCAGAACCGAAAGCACGAGGGTACGTAAGCGAAGCCGGAATCTGCCTGGGCGAGTCTCCATAATAAATTGTTAGCCCGCCGTCTCGCTGCCCGGCGTTTCCGCGGTTGCCTCACCAGCGACCGCGAGGGGGCGAGCGGTGCTGTCCCGGGCGCTGCCTAGCCACGCGACCTTTTCCTGTAGGAGCGCGGTGCCGATATGGGATACTCTGCGGGCGGCACGGTGCAAAGCTTCTGCGGGAATTGCGATCAAGCGCACCGTGGTTTCCGCGACCGCATCGATGGGGAAAACGAGTTCGCCACGGCTGTTCGCCGTTCCAAAAAGGGCACTCTTCCCGATCACATCGCCCGATTGCCGACGTCCCCGAGGATTTTCCTTCGTGCCCAATTGCGCCGTGCCCCTGACGATGACATACAGTTCTTCCGCAGACTCACCTGCGCGAAAAACGGACTCGCCGGGACCTATGTCGTGAACCGACGTGCGCGGAGCGATCGCCTCCAGATCGAAGACAGTGAAGTTGCGGAAAAAGGAGGACTGTGAGAGAAGCAGCATCTTCTCCACCGACGTGTAGCTTGTCCCCGATATGCTCGGTGCTGCTGTTCCCACTCTGAGAGTGTGGCTTTCATGGTCGCCGCGTGCAAGCAGGGTCAGCACGAGCGACCGCAAAAGCGGCGGAATCGCGGCGGAATTGGTCTCGTTGAAAGCGCTGTCCCGATTGTGCAAACGGCGCCGCAAACGCAGCATCGCTTCGGGGCCCTGCCTGTGCCAGAGGGCCTGTGCCGCCGCCGCGCACTCCAGCGCAGTTCCGCTTTCCAGAGAGGCATTCAGCGTCTCCTGTAATCGTTGGTCAGCGGCGTCCGTCGCGATTTCATCGGTTCCCGGGGGTCTGAGGTAGCTATGGTACCACTCCAGACACTGAGTGGCGGATCGACCGTCGATCAGCGGGAGCAGCAGTCGAAACGCCGCACGACTAGTTCCCTGCTCGATCGTCTCGATTGCATTTCCGCGCACCTTACGGGCCGAAGAAAACAGAGAGGCGCTGATCAGCTCGAAATCCGGTAATTGCCCCTCCAGCGTCAAAACCTCCAGGACGAAATCGATCCCGACGCGTCGCTGATCCAGGTAAAAGCGGCGCAAGAGTCCGATGCCTGCGTTACTGTCGTCCAGCTGTTCATTCTGCGGCAGCGTCGCGTATCGCTCCAGCAACGCGTATACACCGCGAAGCTCCGTCAAGATGATCTCCGGCGCGACCGCCTCCAGCTGTGGCGGAGACAATTTTGACAGCGCACGGGCTGCAATGGAGCGACCGCGGCGCGAGTTTTGCGGGTCACTTAGCAGCGAGACCAGAGTCGGTACGCTTTTCAGCCCGATGCCCACCAGCACTCGCTCGGCGATACGGCGTTCATAGGGTGTAAAGCGCTCGCCCAGCGCCAGCAGCGGCGCGATGCAGTCCGTATCCTGAATCGCGGCCAGGGCCTCCAAACCGATGGCGCGATCATCCCCATCCGCCCGCGCGATTGCTCTGAGCAAGGCCGGGACCAGCCGTGAGGACAGGAGTTGATACGCCATACGCTCCTGTCCGGAGTGACCCAGTGAACGGACGGCGGCCGCGACCGCACGCGGCTCGCCCGATGCCAGCATGCCGCGCACGACCTCAAAGGCTCTCTGGCGATCTTCGGTTCGCCAGCTGTGCCACAGTGCCGAGGCAGCCGCCCCCTGGATTTCGGGGTCGGGCGTACCGAGCAGCTGTGCGACATCCTGAGGCCGGACAAGGCCATATTTGCCAAGCGGGCAAATCCAGCCGGGCTGGAGCATCCTTTCCTGCGGGTCCAGCCAGGGAAGAACGCGGCGAATAACTGCACTATCATTGCTGGACAGTGCCATTTCAAGCAGCGACTCTTCTGCCGAGAGCAGACGGTCTGAACCTGTCCGGACCTCGCTATCAGCGGCAGAGGCAGGGGCCAGGTTGGGGCCATTTGTGTGGCTATAGGTCGGCCCAGACAGGTATTCGAGCAGGGAGTCCGTTGCCAGCAGATGGTTGTTGAGCCACAGAATACGAATACCTGTACGCAGCATTTCCTCTCGTCCAGCCATCCCCGACGCTTCCCTGGCAGCAATCACCTCGCGCATTCCCGCCGCGATTACTCGCTGCTCACCTGCCCCAAGCGTTCCCAGTACCACCGCTTCGGAACGAGAAAAATCCAGCCATTCGCGCTTCAGGTTATCGGCAGTCGTTCTGCGGTAAGCGTTGCGCAGTGAGAAGACGAACGCGAGCATCACCACGGACGACAAGGTGCCGATCACGGAAAGGCGATCCGGTGTGATCAGCGACGCCCCCACCAGCAAGAGTATGCCGACGATCGAGATCGTGGCCGGGTCTACCAGACCATTGAGGACGGTACGTACCTGGCGTCGCGCTTCGACCGGAACGCCGTTGTAAAGCAGGTTCCAGTTGTTGTAATCAACGGCGGCAACGACACCGTTAATCGCGAAGAAGCCAACTAATCCTGCTCGCATACCATAATCCAGTAGATAACAAAGATACGCGACCAGCAGGACGACGGGTGCAACGAGGGCCATGTTTCCGACGCCAAGGCTGAGAACCGCACGCGGAAAGATGAAGAGATTGATAAACAGGCTCAGCACGTTCGCGAGCGCATAGAGCTGACCGAAGAGAGACGCCAGTTGAACATCGCTTCGGCCCTGCGCGAAGATCGTCGAGTAGTGGTACTCGTTAACAGTCGTTAGAGCAGCGAGGAGAAAAACGATGATGACTAACAGGCGAACATACCGAAACTTCTGGAAAAAGCCGATGGTTTCCCGTAATTCTTGCGGAAGCCGCTTGCCGTCCTCGTTTTCGGAAAGTACCTCGATCGGCGCGAAATTGCGCCGGATCGCCCAGCCGACCGGGATGCTCAGCCCGGCGAGTATCGCCCAGACCAAAAACAGCGCTGAGACCGAGTAGTAGTTCATCAGCCCCGAAACCATTGCTCCCCCAATCAAGGTTCCAGCGGCGGCCCCACCGCTAAAAATGGGGAAAAGGCGCTTGCCGTCCTGAATATCGAAGTAGTTATCGGTGAAGTTCCAGTACAGCGTGTAGAGCGCGATGTGCCAGACATTGCTGAACAGCTTGATCGCGTAGAAGAGCAGAGTTGTCGGATGATGCAGCAGAAAGAAGAAACTGAGTGCCGACCCCGCGAGCATCAGCAGCGTCAAATCCATGATGCGGTTAATGCCAAAGCGCGGGGTCAGATAAGAAAGCGCGGGGATATAGAGGAGCAGCAGAATGGGCGTGACGACATAATTAATCGGCAGTTTATCGGCCCCGACATGGGTCAGGAAAAGCGAATCCGACCCGCTAATGCCCAGCGCAACGCCGACCTGAAGAAGCGCGGCCAGAAGCGCGAAAAGTGTTGCTTTCCAGCGCTCCTCCGGCTCGACTTTCAGGAAATTGCGAAATACGCGGCGATAGGGCATTAAGATCACTGTAAATTGCGCAGGCGGCAACTCATCGTTTTATGGACTATCATCCCTGGACGATTCAGGCAAGGCCCCTCGCTATAGAAGGTGCGTCAGCCCGCTTCCTAGTCACTGTAGGCAGCAGCTGTCGTACAGTAAATAGTACACGAATAGATTCATTCATAAATGCCGAATCGGATGCCGCCCTGCAGCAAAGGCTGGAGCACACTCTGGAGGACGCAGACGGAAGTGTATCCCTCGGAAACGCAGGTTGAGGTCACTGTCACTGGCAGCAAGCAGCCCAGCGTGCGCAGCATCTCATATTAAGGTAAGAGAGAAAAGAAGATACAATATTTTAATGGTAGACCCCTATCCCATGTTTTGGACGCACCTCATGATTCTAGAAGTATCGATTTTGCTGATACGTGCCGTATGTTACCTGCTTTCACAGCACAAAATTTGGTCGCAATGAGAGTTGTTCCTGCCTCCTGTGTC
>JAZKEA010000736.1:12253-15762 GCA_040387315.1 Armatimonadota bacterium
GGCCCTCAATAGGGTTTTCCCTCATCTTCCGCAGGCTTCCCGATGGCGAAAGGAAAGCGATCAGCATGTCGCCGTATGATGATTTCGACAAGGACTGGGTCCCTGCCGACTATCTAAATGAATACTACAAAACCCAGGAGGTCGCGCCTGACGAGGACGCGATCTATCGATTTGTTTTCGAAACCCTGAAGCGTTCGGGGCGTACCTACGAGCGGGCAATAGAGTTTGGCTGCGGACCCACAATACATCACTCTCTTCCCCTCGTTTCCTGGTGTCAGCAACTGCATCTAGCAGATTATCTCCCTTCCAATCTGGCGGAAGTAGCACGCTGGCTGCGTGCTGATCCGGATGCACATAACTGGGACGTCTATGTGCACGGCGTACTGGAACGTGAGTGGGAATCTATAGAGGGACCTGTATCCTCTGAAGCGATTGAGATAAGAAAACAACTCCTGCGAGACCGCGTCACGGCTTTGAAACAGGGAGATATTCGTCGATCCGCTCCTCTCGAGGACAACGCCCAATACGACCTTGTTACCTCTTTCTACTGTGCCGACTCAATAACGGCTTCCAAGGAAGCATGGCGTCAGTACATACGGAATCTTTCTTCATTGCTTGCTCCTGGTGGACTGCTAATCCTATCGGCACTACACCAAGCAAAACACTATTCCGCCGGCCGGAACCGCTTTCCCTCCGCAAACATTTCTGCGTCTGACATGGAGGAGGTTTTGAGCGAGGAGAAGTTTATCCCTCATAGCGTAAAGGTCCGGGTAGAGTATTTTTCGGGCTGGGAGGAAGAAGGATTTGACGGAGTCTGTATGGCCTCTGCCTGCGCTGCTAACATTGGGTAAATGCAAACCAAGCTACCTGATGGATCATTCAAGTTTTGGAATTGATTTATCGTTAAGCGTGATCTTGTCGTCATGATCCATCTCGTTGGGCCCGCTCAAGAAACGAAAAAAATCGGGATGTCCCGTACTTTCGATGATTTGGCTAAAGCGGCACAGATGATAAGCAGAAGTCGGTTATGGTGAAGCACGGCACATGCTCTGCTTCCCGATCCCAAAGTACCTACGCTGGACACTATCACCGTCCAAGAAGGCGTCATTACCTTCCATCTTCGACCATATCCGAGCTAAAGGGTTGATGAGTTGTCACTCGTCGTTCAGCCCGTAGGCCATGGCGGCATCGAGAGTCGTTGCTGCTCCCGCATCCCGGGCGGCGGTGAAGGCGGCATCGCCAAGCGAGGCGCGCGTTGCGGCGACCGCGCTGTCGTACCTCTGCCGCTGCCGTTCGTGCGCTTTCAGGATGCCACTGCCGTTCTCCAGCGACGGGCTCAAAGCCTGCGCCGCGCCGTGAAGACGCGCCGACCGCTGCCCCGTTTCCGTGGCGGACAGGCCTGACAGCGCGAGGAATATCCCGCTCATGTCCTGCCGCCCCTGGAAGCGGCACAGGCTTTCCTCAAAGAAGCGGGCGGCGCTCTTCATTTCCCCGCGCTCCAGAGCGATGTCGCCCTCGTACTGCGGGAGCCAGGGGTCCTCGTCCGAGCCAGCCATGCCCGTGCCCAGCGTCAGGTAAAACCCAGCCGTGTCGCTGTCACCCAGGCCAAGGCATGCCCGCGCCATCAGGATCTGAGGCTGGAGCCACTCGTCCCATCCTTCAGCCTTGCGAAATTCCTCCGCCTCCAAAAGAACGCCGTGCGCCTCCTCGAACTCCCCGTGGTCCAGCTGCAGTTCCGCCGCGAGCTCCGCGGTCCACCAGTAGTCTGATTTGGTTCCCGCACTGCGTATCAACTCCAGGCTCTCACTCGCGAGGGAGAGCGCTTTCTCCGTCTGGCCGTCGTCACGGTAGAGTTTGGCCAGGTAGTTGAGCGTCCAGCAGAGACGGCTGTCAAAGCGCCCGTCGCGTCCCTCCCGTGCCAGAGCGACCGCGCGTTCCCAGTATTTCCGTGCCCCTGACGTATCGTCTTGTTTTAGAGCGGTCATCCCCAGATGGTTCAGCGCCCACAGCATGCCGGGCCAGTAGTCGACCGACTGACAGAGTGCAAGGCTCTCCACCAGATAATCGTGTGCTTTTTCGAAGTCGCCCTGAGCCGATACCGTGTTCCCCATGCCCACAAGGGCCCAGACGATCAGCAGCGCGTCGCCGATCTCTCGCGCGATGGACAGCCCCTCCTCCAAGTACGGCGGCGCCTCTGCCGATTCCCACAAGAAGGAAGCTCCTATCAATGCCCGGGCACGCGCCGCGGTCCTTTCTCCAGCCCCAGGCAGAGCGAGCGCCGCGAGGACGTGCCCATGTCCTTCCGCGCGCTTCGTGAAAGACCAGTACCAAACCAGTGCGCCCGCAAGGCGCAGGGCGGCCTGCGTGTCGCCGTAACTCTGCGTCAGCGCAGCGCGCAGGTTATCCGCCTCCGCCTGAAGGCGTTTTACGTAATCCCCCTGATTCGCATCCAGCAGCCGAGGCTCTGCCTCCTCCGCAAGCGCCAGGAAAAAGTCGAGATGACGACGGCGGGCCTCCGCCTCCTCGCCGTTCTCATTCAAACGTTCCTGGCTGTAATGGCGAATGGTCTCCAGAAGGCGGTATCGCGCTCGCCCGTCGACGCCCTCCTCGCAGACCACGAGCGACTTGTCCACGAGCGCGGCCAGCAGGTCCAAGACCTCCCAGTCCTCGATCCCGCTGCCGGGAGCGCCCTCCCGCATGCCTACGGCCTCCGCCGCTTCTAATGTCCAGCCTCCGGCGAACACGGACAGGCGGCACAGCAGCGCCCTCTGCTGGTCGTCCAGCAAATCATAGCTCCAATCGATCAGAGCACGAAGCGTCTGCTGGCGAGGAAGATCGGCTCGGCTGCCGCCGGTCAGGAGGCGAAAGCGGTCCGACAGCCGCTTCTCCAGATCCTCTACGGTCATCGAGCGGAGGCGGGCGGCTGCCAGCTCGATCGCAAGCGGGATGCCGTCCAGGTTGTGACAGATCCGGACCACCGGTCCCGCACTGCCAAGGGTGAGCCGAAACGACGGGCTGGACTGCCTGGCGCGCTCCACGAACAGCCGAACCGATCCGTACTGAAGAAGCGAGGCAGACACTCCGTCCCCAAGCTCCTCCGCCGTCGGCGGCAGCGTGAGTGCGGGCACCGGATAGAGATGTTCTCCCGCCAGACGCAGAGCCTCACGGCTGGTTGCCAGTATCCTCAGATTGGGGCACGAATATAGCAGGCGGTGAACCAGCAAGGCGCAGGCAGGGAGCAGATGCTCACAGTTGTCCAGAACCAGCAGGAGGGTCTGCGAGCCCAGCGCCTGCCCCAGGGTCTCCTCCGGAGTGGACGGCGGATTCTCCGGAATACCGAACCGTTGCAGGACGGCCGGGACGAGCAGCGAAGCATCGCTGAGCGGCGCGAGGTTCACAAACCAGACGCCATCCGGGAACTGCCCGATCACCCGATCCGCGACGGCAATGGAAAGGCGGGTCTTGCCGATGCCGCCGGTTCCGACCAGCGTCGTCAGGCGGTACCTGCC
>JAZKEA010000737.1:0-1197 GCA_040387315.1 Armatimonadota bacterium
AGTCACATTCCGTAAGCGCGAATGTCACGCTATCGGGCGGTCTTGCCTCCCCTCCCACGCTAACCGGCTATTCCTGCCCGTTTGGGGGCGTTTCCGGGGGATCTCTGACTCTTCCCGCGCCGCCACCGGGCAAAAGCTACTTCGGCTCCTACAGTCAGGCGATTTCTCCGCTGCAGACGATGGTGACAGATATCGAGTGCCGGGACATGACAGGCGGGATGAATACGGTCCCGCATGATGTCGTGCTGTACACCGGTACCGGGATCAAGATCGGCGAGCAGAGCAACGTCACCGGGTCTGCCTCCCTGTCTTTTACGTTTGGCGGCAGAAGCCACCTCGCCCTCTTTCGCGACGGCACGACCGAGTATATCGACAACAAATCGAACTACCCGCTCGCCTCCGATGGGGTGACACGGGTTACAGCCGAGGCGCATTCGGCAGGCGGATGCCCGATCCCGTTCTTTTCCACCGACCCGATATCCTCGTTTGCCGCGCAGCCGCTCAATGCCAAAGCCTACACCAGTTTTGAGATGCCCCTTCCCGCGAAAGGTGGCGGTATCCGTCTCCGGCAGAAGGGGCAGCTCGACCTCCTGAAAGCCCCGTGGACGCTTGGCAGTGGCGGCTGGCAGTCCGACTCGGCAAGCCTCGTGCTGTCTACGACAGGCACGGACAACAAGTACCTGCGGCTGGCCTATGTGCCTGGAGAGGGTGCCACTCCTGCCGCCACGGCAACGCTGACACTGCCCACCGTTCTTGGCAGCGACCCGGACATGCGGGTGCTGCCCTACCGGTTCCTCCGTCTGCGCTTTCGCTCCGTCGGGTCCGCCAATAAGCCGATCACTGTCCGTCTCTCGGCTCTGAACGCGACCGGTATCAAGCCCATATTCACGGAAACGACCGGCGCGGATGGCGAGTGGGTCGAGCGGGAAATCGATGTCCAGTGGCACTTGCTGACCAACGACCCGCTGTTCGACGGAGACACCGCCGTCCGTCCCTTCCGCTTCGCGCCGCTCTATGTGATTGTCACTCAGGTAGAGATCACTGTCGGCGAGGCGGGAACCTATGAAGTCGAATGGCTCCGAGGGGAGAGGAAGTGGGAATCGCTCGCGTCGGTCATGCGGGCAAACCCGGCGACGCTCAGCCTGAACGGGCCCGACAGCGTCGGCCAGGGCGTTCGGTCGCTCCATGGCGTCACCG
>JAZKEA010000737.1:1207-1714 GCA_040387315.1 Armatimonadota bacterium
CAACACGACCAAAGGCATTGTCACCCGCCTGAGCAGCCTTTACTGGAAATCCTGGGAGGCGGAAGAGGTGCAGCCGATGCGCGGCGACAAGCCTCCCCGGACCTTTGGGCACGTCTACCCGCTCCCCCTCTCGGACCTTCTCGATAGCGAGGCGCACAGCGGCTGGCTTGCGGGCGGCGGGATGTTCGACGATGGCGAGACCACGCTCGACAAGGCGGCTGACGGCGAGGGGGACGATGACGACGACTGGCTGACTATCGATGCACAGCCGGTACTCAGGCTCTTTGTCACCTATCCCGGCGCGGGCGATCCGCTCGTTTCGGGTGGCGGCGGTCTTCTGGCTCCCGGTTCCTACGGCACGACCACGACGCGCAAATGGCGAGCGATCACGCAGGGGCAGATCGTCGGCATACTCACGGGCGGCGTGGGCAGTCGCATCTCGGCGAAGGTACTGGAAGGCGGCGAAGAGACGGATGACGCGGGTAAAGGCCGAACGTCGCGCGAATC
>JAZKEA010000738.1:0-11579 GCA_040387315.1 Armatimonadota bacterium
TGATTAACCTTTCCTGACCGGTAGATTCCGGGCGTCCTTATCTGTTTGATACATACCCCGAAATTCGTCTTGTTACCAGAAAGCCCTTCGATGAGCCGGGCTTTCGTCAGGCGGGGAAGCCTGACAGCGTCTTAAGACGCTGGTAAGTGAATGCCAGCAGCAGCGCCATATTCTCAATATCGGCGCGGTTATAGGCGATCAGCAGATCCAGCGCCTCCTGGTTTTTGCGGCTGCGCCATTCCCGCCACAGGCGTACCGCGTCGTAGCCGCTCATGCCGTCGATCTCATCCTCTCGGGAGATGCCCAGCTGCTGCTCTATGCGCTTGAGTCCGCCTTTGTAACCGAGCCGTCGCAGGGCGGGGCAGAGATCGATGTGCATCTGGTCGAGAGCGAGATCAGGAAAGCGGCGTCTTAGAAACGGAAGGTCGAAACCCGTTCCGAAGAAAGTCACCCAGAGCGCGTACTTACCGGCATCGTGGGCGAACTCTTCCAGGTCCCTCCCCTTAAGGTAGATACGGCTTTCGTCACCGTTGTAGACCCCAATCACCGTGATGGAATCTGCGGAGTACCCGCCGTTCGTCTCTATATCCAGAAAGCCGATGCGGTCCATCAGTTTGGGCGCGGCCCGCCAGTGCTCCTTGTGGGGCAGCATCCGTGCAAAAAAGCCGAAATCTTCTTCCTCCAGAGCCACCACGGACTGCTCCAAAACCGGCAGGAGAAGCGCCCGCTGGGCGTCCGTCAGGGGAAGCTCACGTGGGTTGACACTCAGTACCTGCTGCCAGGAGGTGAAGCCGTGGTCCCAGAGTCGGCGCTCGGTGACCTCGCCGATGCCCTGGGCGTGAAGGAAAGTTGCGGTCAGCATAAGACACACCGATTGTACACGGTGTACACAGCGTTTGCCTTTTTCAGAGTCGCCTGTGATCCCGCAGTGCCTCCGCTATAATTGGAAAATGAAAAACACACCGTCAGATTTGGCAGCGGAGATAAGTCAAGTTATCGGCTTCGATATACACGAAAAAGATTTTGACGAACTTGTAGAGAGCGCTCAAAAACTTACCGAGGACGAGAGTCTTCGCTTGCTGGAGGCATACAGGAATACGGACGCAAAAGAACTGGGCCGGGACGGTGATGAGAGCCAGCAGGCGCGTGTTTACCTGATACGTTTCCTGGTGGCCCTGTTTCCGCGCTCCCAGTCGGTTATCGAGTTCCTGCTGTCGCAATTCAGAAACCCCGAAGATTATGAGATTCACTTTACGCTCTTCTGCTATCTGGATGACGTTCCTTACTTCGGTACCGTCTCAGACCGGGCCGAAGTGCTGCGTATTATGGAGAACTATCTCATGACCGTTCCTGCCGACACCGGTCATGCCTCCTGGATGGCGGGCGATATGCTGAGTGATCATTGGGAAGCCAGGGAATCCTTACCTGTACTTCTACGGGCCGCACAAAAGGCGCGTTTCATCTCGGGACGAAGCACCGGGCTTGACGGTCTGGAACTGCAGTTGGGGGGCCGGTGGTACGACAGGGAAAGCACATTGCCCAGGGAGAGTAAGCTCTCCACCGAAGAGGAAATAACGGCTCGGAGGGTACTCAGAGCAATCGTTCGAAAAGAGCGCAACCCCGGTATCCGATCCGAGGCCGCGCGTCTCTTGAAGGCAATAAGCTAATTCGAAGCTCCATTGAAGCAGTACCCTGGCGTAAGCGGTTATAATAAGTGGAGAACTTATGGATATTACTCTTTACAACACGCTGTCGCGCACCAAGGAGCGGTTCACGCCGCAGACGCCGGGCAAAATCGGCATGTACACCTGTGGCCCCACCGTTTACAACTTCGCGCACATCGGCAATCTGCGGACATTTTTGTTTGAGGACCTGCTGGCACGGACGCTACGCCTGAACGGTTATGATGTCACGCATGTCATGAACATCACCGATGTCGGGCACCAGACCTCCGACGCGGACGCGGGCGAGGATAAGATGGAGGTCGCCGCCAAGCGCGAGCAGATGGACCCCTTCGCTATCGCCCGCAAGTACGAGGGTTTCTTCGTCAATGACATGCAACGGCTGGGAAACAATATCCCAAATGTTCTGCCCCGGGCCACCGAGCATGTCGAGGAGATGATCGCTCTCAACCGGAAGCTGGAGGAGAAGGGGTTTACCTATCTCACGCCGGAGGGTCTGTACTTTGATACGTCGAAGGATCCCGAGTACGGCAAGCTGGCGCGGCTTCGGCTGGATGAGCAGATGCAGGGGGTCCGCGACGATCTGAACATCGACCCGGATAAGCGTCACCCTGCCGACTTCGTCCTGTGGTTCCTGAATAAGCCGAACCATATCATGAAGTGGGAATCACCCTGGGGAGTGGGCTATCCGGGCTGGCATATCGAATGCTCCGCGATGGCAATGAAGTACCTTGGTGAGACCTTCGATATCCACTGCGGTGGCATGGACCATATTCCCGTTCACAACACCAATGAGATCGCCCAGAGCGAGTGCGCGACCGGTCATCCGTTCGTCCACTACTGGATGCACGCCGCGTTCTTAAATGTCCGGGGCAAGATGAGCAAGTCCAAAGGCAACTTCGTGACCGTTCAAACACTCATCGATTCGGGCTATGATCCGCTTGCGTACCGTTATCTGTGCCTCCAGGCGCACTACCGATCCGAGCTGGAGATGGCCTGGGTCTGGGAGAACGACGACCCCACGACGGGACGAGGCCGCGCGGAGTCGCTCGATAATGCCCAGCGTGGTCTGACCTACCTGTATGAACGCCTCGCCCGTACCACGGAGGAGCCGCTTGCCTCCCAGTCCGCCTTCGACGGGGCGTACAACGAAGTGCTCGCATCGCTGAACGATGATCTCAATGTCCCCAAGGCCGTCGCGACGCTGCATACCTACGGCAGCCCCCGACTGTGGAACGCCTTCGATCCCGTCCTTGCACTGGATTTCGCGGGTCGCGCCAAACTACCGGAAGAGGAGACCGCTCCCGACGAGGTCCTGGCCCTGGTCGAGGAGCGTCAGAGTGCCCGAAAGAACAAGGACTTTGCCCGCTCCGATGAAATCCGCGTGGCGATCTCCGCCCTTGGGTGGGAGGTCGCCGACACCCCGCAAGGCCCGACGGTAAAACGCAAAGCCTGACGGTTTCACCGCTTCCCCTAAACGCGCCTCCTGAACCTGGACCCGGTTCAGGAGGCGCGTTTTTGCGTTTCGTCCGCAGTTAAATTTTCGGAAGTATCCGGCTAAAGATGTCGCCGGACATACCCGATAGTCTTTTGGGGGGAGCCCTTTACGTTACTTAAATCCCTTCCTACTCAAAAAATACAATCGTATGACTTTACATTTTTATGGTGTTTATTCTGGTTTTCATGGAATGAACAAATAGATATACGTTAATCACCTATTTTGTGCATTTAGTTCCCTTCGTGACGAAACAAGTCACCTGTATATGCAGAAAGGCCCACCTTTGAACGCTACCAAATCCAGTCCGCGTCTTCGTTCCGGTTTCACCCTGATCGAGCTTCTCGTTGTTATCGCTATAATCGCGATCCTTGCTTCTATTCTTTTCCCTGTTTTTGCCAAAGCGCGCGAAAAAGCACGGCAGACAACCTGTCTTGCGAATCAGAAGCAGATCTCCAATGCCTGGCTGATGTACTCCCAGGATTACGATGAGACGACACTTCCCTGGAGTGATAACGCGGGTTCTACCGGCTACGGCTTCCCCTGGCCTGAACTCGTATTTTCATATTCCAAAAGCTTTGAAATTTTCAAATGCCCCACCCAGCCGGACTCTCTCGTTGCTCTGTCGTACAACGCAAATGTCGGCGGTGCCAATGGTGCAGGCACTAACTTCGGCCCTATCCGCCCGCTGGCATCAATCGATGCTCCGGCGCAGACCCCGGCTTTTCTTGAATGCGTCGGCTTTGGCTTCCTTGATGCCACGCCAGATCAGAATATTCGTGGCTGGGCGTTCTCCTTTATTGCTCCCGATGGCAACAACGGCTTTCAGCTCCGCGCTATGAAGTACCGAAAGACAGCGGGCAGCACGATCGACGATAATGAGAAGACCTGGGCTTCCGGTGGCACGAGTGCTACTACTGGCTTGATGAACTCTGCCGCACGTCGCCAGGCGGCTCGTATCGCAGCAGAGGTTCACAGCGACGGCGCGAACTATGTTTTCGCCGATGGTCACGCCAAGTGGGTCCATGCCCTCAAGCTCGCGGACGGCAGCCTCGTCGCTCCGAAGGCAGGAATGGACTATAACAGCGATGGCAAACTCGGCGATGACGCCAATGCAGGAACCTCAGGCAAGTACGATTAGGCTAAAAGGGGTGGTCTGCCAGCATCATTTAAAGGCTGGCAGACCACCCATTGTCCCTATCAGATTCGCACTCCGCAATTTAGTCTGATTTTTTAACGCTGATTTTCCGACAAAGAGATACGGCGATCAATGGACGCAGTCCAGCCAAGCAACTCTACCTCGCTGAAACTCAGAGGAATTCAACCGTGAATAAAGTCAATCCCCTGCCGCACTCCTCAAACAACGCTGTTTCCCGAAAGCGCACCGCCTTTACCCTTGTCGAGCTGATTATTGTTATCGTCATTATCGCGGTACTGGCGGCTATTCTTTTTCCGCTGATGACCAATGCCCGCGAGCGCAGCCGGAAAACGGCTTGCTTATCGAATCAGCGCCAGATCAGCACTGCGTGGCTGATGTACTCGCAGGATTTCGATCAGCGCGTCGTGCCGTGGAGCGTTTCGGGTAAGTCCGCGAGTGATGCGTTTATCTGGGACCGATTGATTCAGCCGTATCAGAAGAACGAAGACCTGCTGCACTGCCCGAGCACCGATGCTCTGGTCAGCTACAGCTACAGCGCCGGTGTCGGCGGCGCGTCCCCGTCGCCGCCGCTGCGGACGCTGGCAAGCCTGAAGAATCCGAAGCAGACACCCATTATCGCGGACTGCGCCGGATTCGAAGATCAGAATAATGTTCGCGGCTGGTCCTTCTCGTTTATCATCCCCGATGAAAAGGGCGGTATCCAGTCACGGGCCATCAAGTACGGCACCTTCGAGAAGGGGCGTCCGACGGGCGAGAGCCGGTGGTTCGCCCCGCCGACGGCAGACCGCACGGCAGCCGCATCCATTAAACCGGATCGGCACGGCGAAGGCTCGAACTATATCTTCGCCGACGGTCATGCGAAGTGGATGCACTATGAGCAGGACTCCATGGGTCGTCCGTCTCCTCCCCGCAAAAATATGGACTATAACAGCGATGGGATCATGGGCGATGACGCCGCCGCCGGTACGGGCGGAAATTACGACTAAACGATAGTTTTGCGAGTACCTCTTCCGGCCCGTCTCCGCCTAAAAAGGAGCGGGCCGGTCTTCTGCCCCCACTCTGCTACTCCGCTTTACTCCACGACTCTGCTTTTAAACGAGGTATGATGGACCGACTTCCACGAGCGCTTGTTCTCGCGACCTGTTTTGCAATCTCCGCCGGCCTGACCACGGGCTGCCGCCCTATCGGGGACGAACCCTCGGCCGAGGAAACATCGGCTTCCCCTGGCATAAGCACACCAGCCCCCGGCAGCAGAAGTGCCGCCACGCTCCCCTCTCCGGATCAGATCAAGGCCGTGATGCGACGCGCAGCCGACTACCAACTGACCGCCGATGCCGCTACGGCGCCGACGAACAACTGGGTGCGGGCGGTCTTCTACACCGGGGTGATGGCGACGCATCGAGCAACAGGCGATAAGAAGTACAAGAATGCCGCTATAGCCTGGGGGGAAGCGGCAGACTGGGCGCCGTCCGCCAAGAATCCGCAGCATGCGGATAATCAGACCTGTGTGCAGACCTATTCCGAGCTGTATCTGCTGGATCGGAGTGCGGCGAACCGTATCGCTCCCGCACGGGCGATCTTCGATAAGCAGATCGCCACACCGACGACGGGACGCAAAAACTGGTCCTGGTGCGACGCATTGTTTATGTCTCCTCCCGCTCTTGCTCGCCTTTCGAAAGCCACGGGCGACCCCAAGTACATTACCTTTCTGCATAGCCAGTTCTGGGATGCAACGGCGTTTTTGTACGACAAAGAGGATCACCTCTTCTATCGTGATAAAAACTACTTCAACACGCAGACCCCCGGCGGCAAAAAAGTCTTCTGGTCCCGCGGCAACGGCTGGGTAATGGCGGGTATTGCCCGTACGCTGGAGTTCCTGCCTGCCGGGGACCCGCGCCGCAAGGAATATATCGCTCTCTACCGCGATATGGCGAAGCGTATCGCCGAACTTCAGGGAGCGGACGGACTCTGGCGCAGCAGTCTGCTGGAAGCAAGTCAGTTTCCAATGCCGGAGACCAGTGGGTCCGCGCTTTTCGTGTACGCCTATGCCTGGGGCATCAATAACGGGGTACTCGATTCGGCAGCCTATCTTCCGGTCGTGACAAAGGGATGGGAGGGTCTGACGGAACAGGTCAACGAGGAAGGGAGACTGGGTTACGTCCAGAAGACCGCGAGCGAACCCGGCGCGGTAAGTCCCACAGACTCGGAAGCCTATGGAACCGGCGCACTGCTGCTGGCAGGGGAAGAGACCGCGAAACTTGCGGCAGCGGCAGCTAAATCAGCACCGGCAGGGGCGGTAGCCTCCTCCAACACTCCTGGCACTACACGGTTCAATTTCGCCCCTAAAACGAACACCGTAGAGGCGGGATACAAGCAGATAAACCCGGACACAGCATTCGATGCCAAACGGGGCTACGGCTGGGTGGCCGGCGAGGGCAGCCTGAGCGCCCGTGACCGCGGCGGTGCGGACACCCTGCATCGCGGGTTTGTCTTCGGAAAGACCGCGCGTACCTTTCGTATCGCGGGACTTCGGCCAGGACGATATCGGCTGACTGTTGTCTCGGGCGATACGGAATTCGGCGACCATACCACTCAGATAGCGGTCAAGGGTGCGGAATCAAAGCTCCCGGCCCTCAGTCCGGCTGCCGGTAAGTTCGCCACGCTGACAACGACGGTTACGGTGACAAAAAAACCACTCGATATCACCCTCGATTCTCCCGCGGACAACTGGGTAGTCAATTACCTCACTCTGGAACCGGCGACCGCCATCCCGGACAAAGCGCAGATCGATATGCGGCAGGCGCGAAACTATAAAGAAGAGAATAGCTGGCGAGCAGTGCAGAGTTGGCCGAATCTTCCGGAAAATCTGCTGCGGCAGTTCCGTGGCGAAACGTCCAAGCTAGCCGGTAAAACGCCATTCGCCGCCACTGGTCTGACACGCGCCGACTATTTGAAGCTGATCTCGAGCGAGGTTGACTTCTGGCGACAGCGGCAGAGTGGCGACGGCGCAATAATTGACCCTTACCGTCAGACGGAGTTCCAGTACAGTACCCCGGCTTTCGCCCACGCGGCCGCCACCCTGGTCAACTATAGTGATCGGAAGGATCTGATCGAGCCTGCGTCAAAGGCGATGGACTGGGCGGTGCGGGGCCTCAGCGAGCGTAAAGCGGCAAGTGCGCATGAGGACTTCTACGCGCCGATGCTGGCACACGCGCTGCGACTGCTCAAGCCGCATGTCGATAACGGCAGATACGCGCGCTGGGAATCACAGCTGCGTGGATTCGACCCCTATAAGACCTATCGCGCGGGTATCGGCGGGAATAACTGGAATGTCGTTTCCCTTTCCGGGGAGGGTCTCTTCCATATTATGGGCCTGCGACCCGAATCGAACCGCTATGTCGAAGACAGCCTCGTGGGCCAGAAGCGACACTTCAGCTCGCCGTACGGCCTTTATTTAGAGGGACCAATGCCCTACGACCACTTCCCGCGCCTCTGGGCGGCGGATATGGTCGCTCGCGGCTATAAGGGGCTCTATGTCACGCAGCTAGGGGACGTGCTGCGCCGCGGCGCCATTACCAGCCTGTTTATGCAGTCCCCGTGGGGAGAGCTTCCGGCAGGAGGACGTTCCGCCCATCATCAGTGGAATGAAGCCGAGCAGTGCGTCACCTATGAAATCTATGCCGCGGATGCCCAGAAAGCGGGCGATGCGCATCTGGCGGGTATCTTCAAGCGGGCCGCCCACCTGTCGCTTTCCTCAATGCAGCGCTGGGTACGACCTTCCGGGGAAATGGCGATTCTGAAGAATCGCGTAAATCCGGCTCAGAACCACGGGTTTGAGAGCTACTCGTCGCACTCTCAGTACAACCTGCTGCCGATGTCGATGCTGGCGATAGCCTACGAGCACGCCGAAACCACGGAGGCACTTGCCGAAAAGCCCGCCCCGGCGGATCAGGGAGGCTATGTTCTGCCGCTGGGGTTGCTGCATAAGGTGTTCGCGAATGTCGCGGGGACTTATGTGGAGATAGATACCAACGGTGACCACAACTATGATGCCACGGGGTTGATTCGGGTCCACAGCAAGGGAGTCTCTCCGCAGATCGGACCCAGCGACAGCATTCTGCCACATCCGCATTACCAGCGACCCTCGGGCAGTCCGGAGACCCGCGCTACGGGGGTCGGCATCTCGTGGCGGGACAAAGAGGGCGAGTGGCGACGTCTGGGAGAGTTGGGCGGGAGAGACCTGACCCGTACCAGCGTCAAAGTTCTCGGGGAATCAGTGGCGAAGGTTGCTTTCGATGTCATCTATGAGGGACGCCTCTTCGGGGTGTCAAAGATCATCGAGCATTATGTGCTGACGCAGGGGCGTATCGAACTGACGACAGAGATTCCCGGCTATACGGGTCCGCTGCGTTATGCCTGGCCGGTCCTTGCCGACGACGGCGCCACGAAAAGCAGTATCAGTGTCGCGAACGGCACGGTGACAGTCTCGCAGGATAAGGGGAAGACCGCACAGACATTCTCCCCGCTCGGCGCATCAAAGGTGACGGTCGAGCCGACTCTGTACCCGAACCACAACGGATGGGCTCGGCTGGGGGTGGCGGAATTTACGGCGGGAAAAGGCGGCAAGGCGACGCTCGTTATCGTGCCCCGTCCCGGCGCCGCGCGTCTTAATGTCGCGAGTCGCTCTACACGCTAACTGCAGATCGGTTGTCTAAAGACCGATAACCGTAACAACTGCTGAAAAAGGAAACACCTCTGTATGGATGGAGAAACAACCGACAACGCGCTGCATGTCGGTAATGCACGAGTCGTCGTAAAACCGGCAATGCTCGTTCTGCTTTGCGCTCTCTTGATCGGGGCGATCGCGGTTCCACTGCTTCGCCGAGACCCATCGTCGAATATGCCCTCGTATGGCTACGCGAACCCTGAAATGTGGAAGTTTGAGGCTCGTGAGGGCACCGAAGCGGTGGCATTCGCCGGTTTGGATGCACAAAAAACGAACGCATCCCCGCTTCTGGATGCCGACGCGGGCTTTACAGTCAAAGTATCTCAGGTGGGAAAGAAGATTGACAGCATCTATCTGAGAAATGCGATGAATCTGGATCTGAACCAGGGGAAAAAGCCACTGCGCCTGACGTTCGAGGCTCGCACGGCCGCTCCTTCTGCCGCCGCATTTCCCCTGACGTTTACGATTCGTGACAGCCAGACGCTCCTCTGGAGCGACCGCATGACGGCAGACACCTCCTGGAAATCGTATGAGAAAACGATCAATCTTAAACCAGGGTCCCTACTAAACGTTATTCTGGCAATCCATCTGGGAGAGAAGGCAGGAACTCTTCAGATCCGCAACCTGCAAGTAACAGACGCCAATTAGAGGACCAGCAGCAGGAGAGCGGGTGACAGCAATCTGTCACCCACGGGAAACCATCCTCGCAGCGGCTCCTTCTGTCCATTTACGCTGGACATCACCTGGGTGACGTCCAGCGTTCCGGCGCTTCTGGTAAACATCCTATCGGCGTTCGCCCCCGGTCGACCGCTGCCTGCCCCGTGCCGTGAGCAATGCGGGCGGCAATTTCCCTCTGCCAGCGCAGGTCGATGCGTGTTCCCCAGTCCCCTTAGATATCCTCAACCGTTGTCGTCAACGCGGCGATGCGCTGCGCGTACGCGGAAAGTGCTGTCCACGGCAGCTTCACGAAACAGGGTCATAGATGTTACAGTGTAATTCAACGGCAGGACGCTGCCGACAACGTTGTTACCGCCGATAACTCGCTGACGCTAAACCCATGACCACCGCGCGAAACCGACAACTGATGCCATCCCTTCTTGCACTGTTCCTTTCTTTGTGCGGCTGCGGGCCACGACCGGTGGCAGAGGCGCCGCCGGATACGGAAGGTCAAACGACGCCCATGACCGCTCCTGCATCCCCCGCTTCCGAGGTAATGGACCGGCAAGAGCCCGCAAAGCCTGCAGACCCTTTCGCGCCCTTTCCGGTCCGGTCTCAGCTCGAAGTCCCGCTTCCCGACCGCCTGTTCGCCGGTGGCTTCGAGCGTCGCGGCGGCGGCACTGCCCCGGTCAATACCGAGGAGGAAGACCGTGACTTCTTCACCGATCCTGCGTTCGATAAGGAAAAAAACACCGGTCGCCTTTTCTCGACAGAGGTCAGCCTCTTTAACCGCT
This sequence comes from Armatimonadota bacterium, assembly GCA_040387315.1. GTDB lineage: Bacteria > Armatimonadota > Armatimonadia > Armatimonadales > Armatimonadaceae > JACMJB01. Next base: position 10,514 of record JAZKEA010000738.1, read on the forward strand.
ACGAGCCAAAGCTGCCGGAGAGATCGGTCGCCTTTATCTGCTGGCGACCGCTTTCCGCAGACAGCCCCGCGCCCGGCGCGACGATCGCTCAGCTGCTTCCCTGGCGGGAGGGCTATTCGATCTATGAGGTGACAACGGATGGGAAGCAGCTTCTGGTTCAGTTCGAGCCTGCCTACGGAACCAGTAATCCGGGTCGCCCCCTGGATATTTATGTCTGGAAGGGGGACACGCACGGTAACGGCCGCTTTGTTCCCAAAGGCAATAAGCCGTTCCCCAAAATTGCGGCCGTTTCTCCGAGCGATGCGGAATCTGAACGACAGCGCGGTTTTGATGCCATTACCGCGCAGAAGTACTCTGAGGCAGTGGAAGCGTTTGAGGCGGCCATAAAGCGGAAGCCAAACGATGCCGCTGCGCACTATGGACTGGGACTTGCCTATATCGGGCCGGGTCAGCCCGCAGGCTCGGAAGATGCCCGCAAAGCGATCGCGGCTTTCACCAAAGCGGTGGCCCTGGACCCAAAGCGAGCTGATGCCTGGCGGGAACGAAGCGTGCTGTACTGGTCAGAGAAGCAGTACGATAAAGCGATCAGTGATACCTCGAAGGTAATCGACTTGGAGCCAAAGGAGGCTCAGGGGTACATTCGAAAGGCGCAGTTCCTTGCCGAGTCCGGGGCACTGGAGAAGGCAATAGCAACGGTTCAGACGGCGACTCGTCTCGGCCCCGAGGAACGGGAGTACTGGGAGATACTGGCGCTTTTCCAGTACCGCGCGGGCCACTATGACGAGGCGCTGAAGAGTACGGATCGAGCGCTTGATCAGGACGATTCGCGGAACGTATCGCGGCTGGTCCGCGCCTATATCTACGCACGACGCGATCAGACGGAAAAAGCACTCGGGCAGATTAAGGAAGCGTACGACAACGGAATCGCCTATTCCGAGCGCGAGGACGGCGCGAAGGAGATCCGGAAGGCGCTGCGTGCCCAGCCGAAGTCCGCCGCACTGAACGCCCTCTACCGCGCCGTGTGCCGGAACGACAGCTTCGCGGAAGAGTAGCATCGCCCGGCCGT
>JAZKEA010000738.1:11589-19051 GCA_040387315.1 Armatimonadota bacterium
AAAGCGCTTCAAGCTCAGCCAAAGTCCGCCGCGCTCCACGCCCTGTACCGTGCCGTGTGCCGCAACGATCACTTCTCACCTGACGAGGAGTAAAGGCTGGTGGCTGCGCCAGGGTTCTGGCGAGAAGATTAGGAGTAACTCCGTATGCCCGTCACAATAATCATCACCGGCATCAGCTGGGTAAGCTGGTTGTTTGTCGGCATCTATGGATGCTGGGTGCTTTACCACCTTCTCCAGGCCAACGGATCCACAGATGCCGCGGGCCAGGGAACGGAGGCAGCCGTTAAAGGTTTCTTTTGCTTTCTGCTGGTCGTGCTTGTTGGGCTGAACCTGCTCCCCTATACCGGGACAAAAATCACAGCGCTGCTTTTTGGGATCCTGCTTCTCCTGATGGTCGGCTACATCAAAACTCATTAACAAAACCACAGTCATGAGTTGACTAGTTGAATCATCGTCAGGTCGTTAATCCTTGTGGCGCGTAAAACGAAGTCGCCGCACGCAAAACCTGCAGTCACCGATACCGAAGTTAGCATCAGTGGCCCCGTTCAAAGCTACCTGGGAACCGCGGCACCAAAAACCGTCAGGAACGCGCCGCGGGTGTCGCGCCGCAGGAGGTGCGGATCACCAGTTCCGCGGACAATTCGATCTCGTGCGGTGTTTGAGGGTCCGTACGATTCAGCCGGGACAGAAGTATCTCACCCGCCGTCTGGCCGATTTTCTCAAACGGCTGCGCTATAGTCGTCAGGCCAAGCGCATCGAGGAGTGAGGGAAACGTATTGCCGAATCCGGTTACGGCGACATCTTCGCCGGGCCGTATCCCATTGTTTCGGAGATACTGCATCAGCCCCGCGGCGACCGTGTCATTGGAGCAAACGACCGCCGTCAGCGGTTCCGGTCCCTTTAACTGAAGCAGACTGTCCAGCGCAGGGTTATCCACTGCGGTAAGACCGCCACCGGTGTCGCGGTGCAGTGTCCAGGCAGACGGAACCGTGATACCGGCATCTTCGAGCGCGTTCGCCCAGCCACGGCACCGTGCCTGAACAGTAGAGACGTGCGGTGCCGTGCTCAGGAACCCGATCCGCCGATGTCCGAGACCGAGCAGATGCTCGGTGAGTTTACGTCCGCTTCCAAAGTCATCGATACCGACAAAATCCGATTCAAATCCGGGAACGCGCCGGTCCAGCAGCACCAGCGGAAGGGCATCGCGCAGGCGTCGAAGCTTTTCGAGCGGAATTGGGATCTCCGGCCAGAGCGCCACAGCAGCCACCCCGCGATCAAAAAGCTCTTGCACATCCGGCGCGGATGCTTCCGCATGGCCCGCCGCCGCCGCCATATCCAGCCAGGCCACAAACCGCTTCTCGTCGGATACTACCTGAGACAGACCACGGGCAATATCGCCGGGTGCGGTGGTATCATTGGCCCGTCCGATAACGAGGGCAATTCCCCCCCGGACACTTGGTTCCGAGCGTGCGGATGCCCCGCCCGAAAGGGCAAGAGTTCCCCGGCGCGTGGCATCCCGCCGAATCAGACCTTCCTGCTCCAAAGATTGCAGCGCACGCCGAACGGTACCGCGCTGAACGCCAAACTCGGTCGTCAGGGTGCGCTCCGAAGGAAGACGCCCGCTGATATAGTCGCCTCGTGTAATCCTTCCCCGGAGCGTTGCCGCGATTTCTAGGTAAATAAAATGAGCCACGCGTTCACCACCCTCTGTCTTTCCGCATTAAACCAACACTATACCAAAGTAAATTGGTGGTATTGATATAAGTGTACCAAGTTTTGTCTCTCATGGAGGTTATCAGGTGTCGGGAACCAGAACCGGCGGTCCGGGCACGATATCGAGTGGGGCTCCAGACCAGCGAAACTGCGGCTCTCGGGGACGAAAGTCCCCGTTGAACAGGAACGCACGCACGGCGGATACGGTCGCCAAACCGGCTGCCGAACCGACATCCGCGCGTACAAAAGCGATACCCACAATATCTTTCGGGCTTGTTTCGGCAGGCAGTTCTATCGTCGTCCGCAGCCAGCCGCTTCGTGCAATGGCGTCTCCTTCGCGTCCATGATTGGAAAGAAAGACACGGCCGTTTTTCAGCCGCACCTGCACCGCAAGGGCCGCACCCCCAGAGACACGCGCCTCGTAGTTTACCTGCAGATAATGGCGAATATCCGAGGCGGCAAGTGTGTTGGGGTCCGGGTTTTTCTCCCACTTGCTCTCGCGCCGCATCTCTTCGGCGGCGATGCGGTGTGACCAGGGCGTATCGTCCATCAGGGCTTCGCGAGGCTCGCGGTTCGGGAAGGTCTCCCGCAGCGGCGCGAGTGCAAACAGAAAGGGTGATTGACCGGCGTCCGACACCATATTGTTTGTCGTTGCGGTGCGGAGAATGGGATGGCGCCCCTCATAGCGGCCCTGAAATGGCACGATCTTATGTCCGGCTGCCTGGATCACCGCCGACTGTGCCTTACTATCCGGGCCGACAACCACATCGTAGACCCACTCAATATCGGAGGAACGACCCCACCGCGCGACCAGCGATCCCAGGTCGTTGCCCGTACCGCCGTCTTCGTTACTGAAGATTACGGTATAGATAAGCCGCCGCTTTCCTTCCCCAGCATCACGGCTTTCGTAGGTAGTAATCAACGGTGTGTCAGAGGCTGCGTTATCGTTTCGCCCGTACAGATAGGGCATGTTGGCTATCGCGGTGTAGCGTGTATCGCCGGGAGCAACGACTTCCGCCCGTGCCTTATCAACGATTACTTTTTGCGCCCCTTCCGGCGAGAGATCGGGCCGGAAGGCGATTTTCAGCTGGTGCGTTCCCGCGGTCACCGGGCCAAGAAGCAGATCATACGTGTGAGCCTTGTCCCCGTTGAACAGAACGACCTCGCGGCTGACGCCGCCGTCCAGAGTCACGGAAACCACAGCGGATTCCGCCCCTTTCTTCCCCCAGCTGCAGTTCGGGGCGCGGGCAGTGAGGTGAAGAATGCCTTCTCCCGCTTTTTCCAGCTTGAGCGACTGCTGAGACACGATCACTGAGGTTGGCGGCGCCTGTGCCGCATTACCGGCAGAAGTTATCCAGAGAGTGGCTGCCGACGCAATTACAGCTTTTCTCAAAAATAATCGTGCAGTGGTATGAAGATCTACCCTGGGCATTACTATATTCGACATGTGGAACCTATTTGTGATAATCCTTTTCCGATAACAGTTTACCTGACCTACTGTCAGTGGTGATCGGATGAATCGTATTACCCCTGTGGTACGATAGGACCAACGGCTTCGCGCACGGTGGCAAGCTAACTGCTGTGTGCTTTTTTTATCCCGTCATTATGGGTCTCTGTGCGTTCAGAAAGACAGTGAAGTAATCGTTGAATAAAGCAAAGTCAGAGAACCAAGAGGTATGTCGCGCGGTGCGGCGCGAGATGGGCCGTCACAGCGTTGACTGTGGCGAGGTTCAGGTCTCCGCAAGTCATGGGGTAATCCACCTTCATGGACGCATTCGTCCTATGCGTGGCCATGAAGGAAATCTGGAACAGGGTGTCACAGGACTTCTTAAAGCGCTGCGAACACGCCCCGGCATTCGCGACGTAATCACCGAATGGACCATAGGGTAGCCCGCAGAGCGATAAGGTGACTCTCGCAGTCACTTGAATTTGCTTTAGCGGTCGTTTGCCGTCTGCTGCCTGACGGGTACATTAACTGCGGTCCAGGCAGACAGCCGGGATTATTCGAAAGGTGATGAGCAAATGGGTACTGCGGGAGAACTATCGGGGCTGGCGGTCGTCAGTGAAGGCAGCGGGGACAAACTGGGCAAGGTTCAGGACGTTCTCTTCGACGCGCCTTCCGGCAGCGTCACCGCATTTCTTGTTCATCCGGGCGGCATGTTTACAAAACCGCTTCTTCTGCCAATTCTTGCGGTCCGCACGGTAGGCGCTGATGCACTTCTGGTGGAGCAAGGGCATGTTCTCGAAGCGATAGCCTCCGATCCACCGCTGCCCGGTTCGCTCAGCGTAAAGTCCCTTGACGGACGACCCGTTTTGGATGACACCGGTAAATACCTCGGCAAGATGACAGATGTCACCCTTACCGCCGACAGTCTGTCTGTGGCTGACCTGCAGTATTCCGGCGGCGTTATTGACTCGATGCTCCATGGTAAGCCGACCATACCGCTCGCCGTCGTAAAGGCAATCGGCCCGGATAGTATCGTCGTCCCGGCCTCGTATGGCGCCCCGCAGGAAGCGGCGGAGGTGGAAAGCACACAAGCACCCTCTTAATCAGTCCGCATCTTTTTCCGCGTCCTCTGTTTGGCGCACGCAGCATTCGTCGGGCCAGGCAGGGGCATCCATACCGATATCCGTCAGTTCATCCAGAAGCCGCTCTGCCTCTTCGCAGGGCAGTTTCAGCTCCGCCGCCCTGCCCTCCGTGGGCTTCGGAAGCACGATCACGCGAACCTGGCGGTCCGCCAGCATCTCCGTATGCTCGGAGATGTCGTCCCAACTGCCGACGATAATATCCAACGTTGCCATAAAATCACCTCACTGTGAAATTGGTACGTCTCTTATACGAGCATTTTAGGAATAGTAGTTTCAGGGCCTGATGTTCGACAGGAACTCGGGCTGCCCTGTTGCCCCCGACCCGGTGACGGAGTACAGAGTGCCGTCCGCGCTGTCCACATCCGTCTTTCCGCCTGCCGTGGTGACATACATCGTATCGAGTTCTGAGCCGCCAAAGGTCAGCGACGTGATTCGGGAAACGGGCAGTGTAATACGATCCACGATCCGTCCGTCGGTGGGGTCCAGCTTCAGGATCGCGGAACTGCCGTACTGGGCGGACCAGACGATACCACTGCTGTCTACAACCATCCCATCCGGTGTTGCCTCGTCCGGCGCGGACTGGTAGAACAGCTCCCGATCCGTCAGAGCCCCGGTCTCGGGGTCATAGCGGAATCGAAAAATCTGCCGATTGGTCGAACAGGTCCAGTAGAACTGCGAAAGGTCGGACGTAAATCCCATGCCGTTCGCGCAGCCGGTCCCGGCAAAGAGCTTGGTGATCGTCCCATCGAGGTCGACACGGTACAGACCGCCGCTCTCTCTATCCGCCCCAATCGTCCCGGCGAAGACACGTCCCTGGGCATCCGCGATCACGTCATTGAAACGCTGCGCGGTTTCGTCTGCAAAGGGCAGAAGCGAGGTCACGACGCCCTCCGGTGTCATCCGGACGATATCGTTCACCCGAAACAGCAGCCAGGAGCCGTCCTTCTGAAGCGTGAAGCCCCCTACCGGTTCTCCCTGGTAGATAGTCTCGTGGGTCCCGGTCTGGGTGTCATAGCGGAACAGCTTGCCGCGCGGAATATCGGTCCAGTAGACGCAACCGTCCGACGACGTCCAGTACGGATTTTCTCCGGTGTCACAGTGCTCATTGCCAAGAGGGGTTATAGTAACGTTGTTCATTCCAGGTTTACCGAATTTACCGAAGCGTGAGTGATTGACGAAGATAGGTGAGTGTCGCAGGCGGGGCGGTGAGGATCACATCGTCCTCTACCGGTCCGGAGGCGGCAAGGGCATCGGCGGAGAAACGCTCCCCGCTCTTGAGCCAGCGTGTCTCCGCCCCGACCTCGTGGGCAAAGCAGAGAGCGGCGGCGATATCGTACAGCGAGACGCCGATGCTCTGCGCCCCGCAGAGGCGTCCCGTCGCGGCCCAGCTAACATCGAGCGCCGCCGAACCGTAGAGCCGGAGACGCGCAGGGAAATGGTCAAAGGAGACCTTGTGGACACTGGTGGTACAGATTCCATAGGCGTCCTCCTGGGTGAGCGTTCCTCCTGGGGAAAGGGATAAAAGCGGGACATCGTTCAAGGTCGCTCCCAGGCCGCGTGCTCCGGCAAAGGTCTCCCCCAGTTCGGGAAAACGGATAACGCCCACCACGGGATTGCCGTCCGCGACAAGTACGATACTGATGCCCCAGTGCGGCAGACCATGCGCCAGGTTCGTGGTCCCATCAATAGGATCGATTGCCCAGAGAGGTGCGCCCGCGCTTTTGCGCTCCGCACGTCCGAACTCTTCCCCCAGGATGTCATGGTCTGGGTAGCGTTCGCTGATGGCATCGCGCAAAAATTGCTCCGTGGCGCGGTCGATATCAGTGACCAGAGAGCCGTCTGATTTCGCGCGGACATTCATCTCTTTTTTTTGGAGCGTCCGCACCCGCGCCTCCGCCTCTACGGCTAGTTCCTTTGTCCACGACAGTATCGCCGCCAGATCAGTCTCCGTCACCCCTGCTGTCCTCCCACCCTTTACGCCGGTATAATGAGCACCGTGCTGCCCTCAAATTACGAACCGAATACTGCCCTCTTTGTTACCACAGCGCTAAAGCGAACGCCCGAACTTGAAGCCCATGCCCGGTCTCTCGCGGCGGAACTGACGGCCTCTTTCCTCCCCCGAGCCGACCTCGGTATGCCCAAACTATTTGAGACGAATGCAGGGTATCAGAAAGCGCTTGTGGTTCAGGCGGAGCGTCTCCTGCTGGTGCGGCGCAGCGGCGAGGAGCTTTTTTATCATCCGAACATGGCCTTTCTGCGGCTGGGGAACCTTCTGCGGGGCGGCCGGGACCTCCTGATGGATGCCACACAACTAAAGCCGGGCGAATCCGTGCTGGACGCGACGCTCGGTTATGCCGCCGAAGCGATCCTGTGCGCCCATTTGGTCGGTGATACGGGCGAGGTTCACGGGATCGAAGCGGTGCCCGAACTCGGGATCGTGGTGCGCGAGGGGCTACAGTCCGTGACGACGGATCAGGAGATTTTGAATGCCGCCATGCGCCGTGTCAAGGTCGTTCATCTCGGGAATCACCTGGACTTTCTGCGCGGCTGCGAGGACAACCGCTATGATGTCGTCTGCTTCGACCCATTCTTTGAGGAGATGCTGGAGCAGTCTCATTCGATTGCCCCGCTGCGTGTCTTCGGCAGCCTTTCGCCCCTTCTTCCCGAAGCCGTCAGCGAAGCAAAACGCGTGGCGCGGCGACGCGTGGTGATCAAGACCGAGAAATGGGCGGATACGCTGAGCAGTCTGGGCGTTACGGAGCGCTGCGGCTCGCGAGGGGGCAAAGTGGTCTACGGGATCATCGATGTCGAAAAGGCGGAGCCTATTACTCTTCCCACCACTTCGGGCCACGCTCCCCCAGAGCTACCTTTGCCGCATTGACCCGTGCCCGTGCTTCCTTCTCCGCAGACTCGTCTTTGGCGCGGAGAGCGGCACCGACCGCCCGGCGGGCATCCATAAGCTCGTTGACAAGCTGCTGGCGGACTTCCTCCGGAAGATTCGGGTTGGTGGCCCGCCATCGGCGTCCGTCGATGACGACGTAATGACCGTCCGCCGTCGGTTCCGCGCGGCCTATCGGCTTTATTTTTGCATCCACTATTTTGTTTCTCCTGCCGGTACCGTACCCAGAAGAGGACGTTTACCCCTGCGGGGGAGAATTAT
>JAZKEA010000738.1:19061-28630 GCA_040387315.1 Armatimonadota bacterium
ACACCAGGGATACGCTTCGGCACAAAGCTGCGGCGAAGAGGCTATTATTGGAAAATCCGTGGACCAGGGTTGGAGCTCGCTACGCTCTACCCGAAGATGAATGGTATGTGCGACGTTATAATATCAAGGCTAAACCGCCACAACAGGCACAGCTTCAGGTACCACCTCAGCCGTATATTGGGAATCCAGCAACGGCGCGGGTGATTCTTCTGGGAAAGAACCCCGGCTACTCTCCGGTCGATGACGACGATCTGGCCCGTGTGAGCGAGCTGGAGACAGAGAATATGCGGGCGCTTACCTTTGAGAGCGAGTACCCGTTCTTTAGCCTGGACCCACGCTTTGAGGGAACGAACTGCTACAAGCACTGGAACGATGCCCTGGCGGATCTTCTCGCGGCCTGCCAGAACGATCACGGGGTAGACCGGGACACGGTAATCAGCCGCCTGGCTGTCATACAGTGGCATCCCTATCACTCTCAGCGCTCCTTTGACTTCAAGGACCTGGAGGAGCCGCTGCTTTCTCAGGCCTATAACCTGGAACTGGTGCGCGAGGCTATTCGGGCGAATCGTCTCTTTGTGCTTCAGTACGGCGCGGGAAATGAAAAGCAGTGGCGCGGGAAACTGCCGGAGCTTCCCAAAGACTGCATCACCACGAACAGCCCACAGTCCCCTTTGCTGTCCCGTGGCAACTTGAGTCCGGACAATTTCGAGCGTCTGGTTGCGACACTCTGCGCCCCGTAGAGCGAGTGTAAGAAGGGTTTCGGAATCGTAGAGATGCCTGAGCCCTCGCCTATTATCGAGACCCACAGCCTCCGAAAGGTTTATGGGGGGAGTACACGGCCTGCCGTGGATTCCCTCCATCTGGTCGTGCCGCCCGGTCAGGTGTTCGGATTTCTCGGACCGAACGGCGCAGGTAAGACAACGACTATCGGGATGCTGCTCGGTAATATCTTTCCGAGCGGCGGCAGCGGCACGGTCCTCGGCAAGCCCTTGGGCGACCGACAGACACGCCGCTTTATCGGATATCTGCCGGAAAAGTTTCAGTTCCACGACTTCCTGACCGCCTCGGAATTTCTCGATCTCCATGGCCGTCTTTACGGCATGCCCGCCGAGAAGCGGCGGCGGCGCATTCCGGAGGTTCTGGAGCTGGTGGGGCTCGGAAACCGCAAGAAAGACCGGTTGCGGGCGTTCAGCAAGGGGATGCAGCAGCGGGCGGGTCTTGCCCAGGCGATCCTCCACGACCCCAAACTGGTTATTCTGGACGAGCCTACCTCGGCCCTGGACCCACTGGGCCGCCGCTCCGTTCGTGACCTGATCGTCTACCTCAAGGAGCGAGGGACAACGGTCATTCTGAACTCGCACCTGCTTTCCGAGGTCGAGCGTACCTGCGATACAATCGCCATCGTTCGCGAGGGCCGAATCGTCCGTCAGGGAACGGTCGCGGATATCACCACCCCAACCACAACGGTTCTTCTCGAACTGGAGCAGGCGCCGCCCCCGTCCGCTGTCCTCGCCGCTATCGCCCGCTTCGGCACCGCCGGACCGGAAAGCACGGAAGCCGCCTCTTTTCCGGTCCATATCCCGGATATGTCCGCGATTCCGGACCTGGTCGCCGCGGTTGTCGCCGCCGGGGGACGTATCCGCGCCGTCACCCCGCAGCGGGAGAGCCTGGAAGACGCCTTTGTCCGGGTGATGGAGGAATAACTCCCCTGTCGATTTATTTTTTCGAACGCAGGGTGATCAGGTCCAGCGGGCGTACACTTGGGATTGTAACTACCCCATTTTTCATGACGGCGCTGCCCGCAGGGGCATTGTCTACGGCGCTGTTGCTGCGATGCAGGGTAAACGCAACGGTTTCACGCGTGGCGATCTCCGGAATGCGTACAATGACCGTAAACGTACGGGCTGAGTAGCCGCTGTTGTGCTTTTCGAAGTTTTTCGGGTCCTCAGCATCCTCGAATGTGGGCGACGTGAAGTTCGAGATCCCAATCCCCCAGGTACCGTCCGGGTTTCGGGCGGCGGCAACGGTGACACGTGGTTTTTTCCCGTAAGTATACGTCATGTCTCCTTCCAGGTCGCTCGTGCTGCGGCGGAAGACGGACCCGACGTCGAACGTGCGGGATAGCTGCTGGTAGTACGCCTGTTTCTGGTAACGGATCAATTGAAACGGCGTACGTGTAAAGGCAAAGATACGGGTCGCGTTGTCCCTGGGATCTGCGACGTCAAAACCAATGAAGTGGATCCAGTGGGTCACCCTGTGGTTCATGTCATTCAGGAAGCGCGATGCCAATGTCGCGGCTCGCAGGGCATCACCGGGCTCTTCAGGGCCGTTGTCGCTTGCCTCAGTCTGCCAGTATTCTTTGCCCGTTCCCGCGATTCGCTCCGCAATATCAGGCGTTGTTGAATTGTTATAGGAGTGCGACGCGATCCCGACAATCCCGCGCCACGCTATGGGGTCCGCCCTGAGCGCATCGACTGTTTCATAAAAGATTGTGTCCACATTGCCCGCTTCCGGCGAGATGATCTTGACGCTCTGCAGCCCGCGTCGATCCAGTTCCGACCGAAGCCGTCGCGTGACGCGCACTATCTGGGACGGGGTGAACCGCTCCAGATTGTTCGGTTCGTTCTGAACCCCCGTTACGGTTATCGTGATGCCCGTCTGTTTCTTCAGCTGATCAATAAAATCCGCGACGAGAACAGCGTAGTTATCAGTCTCCGATTCCTTCAGAGCCATGCCGGTCTGTGCGCTGCCGCTGTTGTCGGTCCGCTTCTCAGCCATGTAGGGCGGCACGGCGTCCGGGGCCAGCAGAAGCGTCGTCACACCATTCTTTTGGGCATCGGCAATCAATCCTGAATCGACATAACAGCGGCGGAACTCTGCAAGGTCCCGTGCTCCCCTTGTTGGGGCGTACTTATCCGTGTTGAACCACAATCGCAGCGTATTAAATCGGAGATCGCGCCAGAGAGATTGGGACAACAGTGCACGATTGGCAGGCGATAGGCTCTGGTACTCGCCGCCCCAGTTTCCGAGGCTCGCCCCAAAACCGCGGAACGTCTGCCGTGCTCCTGGTTCGACTGTGATTGTGACCGTACCGGATGGGACAGGCGCCTGTGGCGGCAGGGACACGGTCTGGGCAGGGCACCCGGCAATCGGCAGGGACAGAAGCGTAAAACAGGCGAAAGCGGGCGGGAAGAGTTTTTTCATGTCATCGGAACACAATAGATTGTTCTAAAAGCGGTGGACCTTACTGCCCCTGTGCTTGAATAGTTCGAATGATTTCCGGCTTTACGGACTCCGGAATTGTTTTATTTGCCTGCAGATCGCGAATCCGGCTGTTAACCTGTTCCGGGGTCAATTTGATGCTGCCATTTGCCGCAGTGCGAGCCGGGGCAGGCGCAGGTTTGCGGCAGCCCGCGATGCACGGAAAAACGCCGGAGATAGCAAGCCCGCAGAGAAAAAGAGGGCGAATATGGATCATGGGGAGAAGGGGCAGTCGTTTCATAGCCGTTTCGTTTCATGCTTCCGGACGCCGGAAAACTTCCGGCGTCCGGAATCGGAGTTCAAAACATCAGTCGTTCGGGTCCAGAGTCCACATACCGCGCGGCGTATCGTTTGTGGTACCTGTGTATGCATCGCCGGGATTACTGTCGACCGTGGCTTCCGGTCGGTACCATTTCACGTGACCATCGACAAACATATAGTTCCAGCCACCAGCGTGGCGCGGCTTTATCGTTTCCGCTGCGGAACAGGTACCCCAGTCATTTTCGCTGATACAGTCCTGCCCGAGGTTGTTCGACGGACGAAACACCCAGCTGTTGTTCTGCCCGACGACATTGGCGATGCTGGGTTTTTCGGCAAGGAGCAGAGTCGACGCGGGCGCGGGGAACTCGGCCATGGCACGTCCGGCGATAAATGAACCATCTTCCCACTGAAACGCGGCGAGACGCGGATCATTATCCCAGCCGTAGACAGCAGCATAGCTGTTTGGGGTGTTGATACCCATACTGTAGACACGGCGCTCCGTGGAATCATTGGGACAGGTATAAACGGCAGCGGATCGAATCGCGTCCCCATAAGCCTTCATAATGTAGGGCGAAAGGAGCTGGGTATAGTCGTTGGCGGGGGTGCCGGAGCGCGTACTGCGGGCGTAGGGGAAAACTTCGTCATAATCCTGAGCGTACATTTGAAAAGCGTTCGAGATCTGCTTCTGGTTGCTCAGGCAGGCGGTTTGTCGGGCTTTGTCTCTTGCCTGGGCAAAGACAGGGAAAAGTATAGCGGCAAGGATCGCGATAATGGCAATAACGACGAGAAGCTCGATCAACGTGAAACCGGAACTTTTACACCGGGTACAATCTGAGGGTTTGCGGGCGCTGCGCGGCGCTGCCAACGTTGGCATTTTCATAGAATCGGTCCTTTTCATTTATACAGAATACACACAGTGGCGAGAGCACCGCCTTTCTGGCGGTGGGATTGATGAAGGGGAAAGAAAGTAGCAGCATGGTCAGTGAGGTGGCGGGCCAACCGACGATTCGCAGTCCGGAACTGCGAAAGGGACGACAACCGGTGGCTGCGGCGCGTGGTTGGGGTCTGCGAGTCGGGCAAGGAGCATGCGTACCGCTTCCTGGCCCAAACGATAGGTAGGGATACGCCACGTGGTGAGGAGCAGACCAGCGGTTGCGGACGTGTAATCCTCAAAGGTAACCACCGATAAATCACGGGGGGCCTTAAGGCCATGCTCCGCCGCCAGGAACAGCAGGAAATTTGCGACGTTTCCCATATAAGCAATGATTGCTGTGGGGCGCTTCCCGGTAGTCACAGCATCGGGCTGCCAAGCGGGCCCACCCTCCTCCCAGCCGGGAGGGGGCAGCAGGCTGGTTCGCCCCTGAGCTATCCTGGGTTCGGGCAGAACCATTTTTTCCGAAGGCAGACCCGCCGCCGCCATCGCTGCCTGATATCCCTCATAGCGATCCGTGGCACTGTAATGACCGTCCGCACCTTGCTGAACGGCATAGGAGATCCGGGTATGTCCCCGCGCGATCAAGTCTTCCGCCGCCCTGCGTCCCGCCGCGAAATCATCGGGCCAGACCGCGTTTGCTTCCTGCTTGGTGTTGATCCAGACCGAGGGAATACGCGGGTCGCGGATCGTTTGCAGCAGGCTCTGTGGAATATGGTAGTTGTAATTGACCAGAAGGCCATCCGCCATCCATTCGCGCAGTATCTTGGGGAGCACATCTTCCGTCGCAAGCTTTTCGTCAGGAAGGCGGGCAAGGGTCAGATGGATGTTGTGCTCCGTCAGGGCATCATCGATACCGGCGAAAAGTTCGCCCGGCAAATTGCTTTTCTGGGGACTGGTGCTGCTGAGAAGAAGTGCGACACAACCGAACCGACCGGTACGCATAGACCGCGCGGAGGCATTGGGGCGATACCCAAGTTCACGGGCGGCAGTTACAACTTTTTCGCGGGTCGAGGAGGAATGAAGGGGCGACCCGCTTCCCGACACATCCTCGCTCAGGATACGTCCGACTGTCCGTATGGAAAGCCCGGTACGCTCCGCGATCTGCTTTATAGTCACTATTGCCATTGAATTCGTCGCCTTTGAATCCTCGGAATTCCGTTAACGTCCGCTTCTTTGCCAACGTTGGCACCAGTATAGCATGCTGTGCCAACGTTGGCAAGAGAGGCCAGAAATTTCTACAGGGGTGGCTCGGTGATGACAGCGAGGTCTTCCGGCGAAACACGATCTCCGGACACAAAACGCTCGGCATGAAACCGAACGAAGCGATTTGATGGTCCAGCCTCGAAGCGGATGGTCTGCGGAAGGGGGTTATTCCCAATGTTGGAGAACTCGCCACGCGCTATCTCGCGCCACGTCTCGTTATCGGTGCTCACCGCAACCGCGTACCGAGCGACGATCCGCTCCCCGATGGCGGGGGTGTAAACAAGCCCGGAAACAGGCGATGGGTCCTCGCCCCGGTCCAGCAGAAGCGTGACGGCATCCGGTGCGACGACGGAGACCGATTGCGAGATGGCAGGAGCAGGGATATTCGCGCGCGTTGACTCATCGAGAAAAGGTTCGAAAAAGAGGGCGATCTCGGAGAGCGCGACCTGCTCCACCGGGGATTTTGTGATCCGAAGCCGGAACCGGTCTGCTGTGACGGCGGCAAACCGAATCAGCCGCTGCGCTCCTATAGCCTCGGCGGAAGCCACTGCGTGCCACGCCTCGTTTTGCCAGACGTCCATCTCCCACGCATCGACCCGCTGACCATACCGCAGATCCTCCCGCAGCCAAACCAGATTTACCTGTGCAGGCTGTGGCAGTGTCAGCATGATTGTCTGGGCCGTGTGTCGTTCGCTGGTTGGGTCAGCAGGGGGCAGGACTGCCGCCCCGGCACCCAGATCGTGGGCGAAGGTGCGGTCGAGGTGGCTGCGCATTACCTGCAATGCTGCTGCATCGGTGTCCGGGACGCGGCCTCGGCGGTCCGGTGTCAGATTCAGCAGAAAGGTTGCCCCCCGGCCCACGGATTGAAAGTACAAATCGACCAGGTTCCTGCCCGACCGCACCTGTCTATCCTCGCTGCGGTGCCAGAACCAGCCGGGGCGAATCGAGACATCGCACTCGGGGATCAGCCACGTTGCACCGTTTCGGTCCCCACGATTTAGCTGGTCATGGTCAGCGACACCGGGAACATTGCTGCCAGTATCCAGAGTCGCCCAGCAGGGATCGCCCGCTATCCCCTTTTCATTGCCGATCCAGCGGACATCCGGCCCGATGTCCGAAAACATGACCGCCTCGGGCTGAAGTTCACGCACGATCTGCCATGTCTCGCCCCAGTCGTAGTACGAGGCGGGGTCGATCTTGCGGACCTCGTTTGCGCCGCCGTAGAAGCCATCACCGCCGTTAGCTCCGTCGAACCAGACCTCGAAGAGCGGTCCGTACTGAGTCAGGAGTTCGCGAAGCTGTGGCCGGTAAATCTCCGTCACATACTCGGGTGTCCCGTACAGTGCGCTGTTGCGATCCCACGGCGAAAGATAAACCCCGAACTCGATCCCCGCCTCCCGGCAGGCATCGGATATCTCGCGGACCACATCGCCCCTGCCACCGCGAAACGGGCTGTTTCGGACGCAGTGATCGGTTGTCGCCGTGGGCCACAAACAAAAGCCATCGTGGTGCTTGCAGGTCAGGATCAATCCCGCCATACCGGCGTCCGATGCTGCTCGAACGATCTGGGTGGCGTCGAAGTCCGTCGGGTCGAACAGCGTGGGGCTTTCGTCGCCGAACCCCCACTCCTTGTCTGTGAACGTGTTTATCGTGAAGTGGATAAAGCCGTAGAACTCACGGGCATGGTGCCGGATCTGGCGCGGGGTTGGTACCGGGCCGTAGGGCAGGAGCATGGTTTGAGCAGTCATTACGGTAGAGGCCTCACAAATACGGTGCGAGATAACCTCGCGCCCGTGTCAGCCCGCGCTTCTCACCCTCTTCCGACCCGTTGTAGCGGAAGTCTTCCAGTTCCAGCGAGATGATGCCGTCAAAGCCGTTTTGATGCAGCGTCGCGCAGACAGAGGGCCAGTCGACACTCCCCTCGCCGGGGATGGCATAGCGCCAGTCGCCGCCGCCGAAGGCGACCGCTTTGTCAAACGTCGGCCCGATATTTCCGTAAAGATAAAGGCTTTCGGCATCCATAGCCGTATCCTTACCGTGGACATGGATGACCCGCGACGCGAACTCGGTCAGCGCCCGCTTGTAGTCCACGCCGACGCGGACCATATGCGACGGGTCGAAGTTTATGCCGAAGTGGTCGCTAGGAACCGCGGCAAACATGGCACGCAGCGTCTCGGGGGTAACGGCAAGGGCGGAATTGTTCGGGCCGGGCCAGCCCTCAACGGCGATTCGGACGCCGCGCCGTTCCGCTTCGGCGGCGACGGGAGGAAATGCCTCCTTCCACGCGTCAAACGAGGCACGACGGCTCTGGTTTCCGTCCTGGGGAAAAAAGACACAGAACGCTTTCGTCGCCCCCGCATCCGCGATCGCATTGACGTTGGCGATACACTCCTCGGTACCGGCACGACGCACCGTTTCATCTGGCGAGAGCAGTTTCTGCGTTCCGCCGAGATCTATCGTGCCAACCTCAAGACCCGCGTTCCGTACCGCCTGTACCCGCGCCGAGTCCGGACGTCCCAGGTCGATAGCATCAAATCCGGCGTTCTTACACCACTCGGCAAACTCGGGCAGGGCGATCTTGCTGCAGGCGCCCGGAATGCGCAGTCCAATCTTCATCAAGGCAACGGCTCCTTCGCGAAAAGTTCTTGTCTTCTTTGCCCGAGCAGCGACAATAGTCCTTCTTTTACGGTTCCGCCAGCCCGGCATGCAGGAGATTTCGCGGATAGCGGTAGAATGGAAATCATTACAGCGCTAATTGAATGCCTGGGAGATAAAATCTCGTGGAACCGGAAAACCCGGCCGTCCTACGGCGGCTTGCACAGGATAATTGGGCGCAGAGCAAAGCGGACATGACCACCGCGACGACCCTGCGCGATGCCGGCATCTACTATGCCGCTATCTTCTTCGCACAGCAGGCGGCGGAAAAATCGCTGAAGGCGGCGATCATCAACCGTCTCAACAAGAGCCCTCGCGGACACAATCTCATTACATTTGCTAATGATCTGCACGCCCCGATAGAGGTGATGAATGCCGCGGCGGAGCTCAACATGGAGTTTTTGTCGTCGCGGAACCCGGAGCATGCCGACGGGGTGCCCGCTCAGATACACGATATAAAATCGGCGAATGTCCATATCAAAGCGGGCGAAGCCATCGTGAACTGGGCGCGTAACATTTTGTAACCGAGCGGCAGTTTCACCCACCGTCAGCAGTCTGTCCCATACTGGCAACGAGCGCCAGATTTCCCATAGGAAACAACGAATGCCCCTTTTTCTTGGAATCGACACCGGCACAAGCGGCACAAAAGCCGTCCTTATTGATGAGACAGGGAGCCTTCTTGCTTCCTATACGCAGGAGTATGAACTGTCCACACCGCATCCCCAGTGGGCGGAACAGCACCCCGATACCGACTGGTGGGAAGCGGCCCAGGTCGTGGTCCGCGCGGTTCTGGCGAAGGCGGGTGTTTCCGGGGACCAGATCGGTGGCATCGGGCTGACAGGTCAGATGCACGGGTCGGTCTTTCTGGACAGCGCCGGTAAGGTCCTCCGACCCGCCCTCCTCTGGTGCGATGCGCGCACCGGTGCGGAGTGTGCCGAGATCACGGAAGCCATCGGCGGAACGCAAAAACTGTTCGAGACCATCGGACAGCCGGTCTTCACCTCGTTCACGGCTCCTAAGATCGTCTGGGTTCGCAAGCACGAACCCCAAGTGTATGCCCGGATCGCCCAGGTACTGCTGCCAAAAGACTATATCCGTTATAAGTTGACGGGTGAGTACGCTACCGAGGTCTCCGATGCCTCCGGAACATCGCTGCTGGACGTGCGAAAGCGTGACTGGTCCCCCGCGATGCTTTCCGCACTCGACATTCCCCGAAACTGGCTGCCCCGTGTCTATGAGTCGCCGGAAGTCAGTG
>JAZKEA010000739.1:0-1143 GCA_040387315.1 Armatimonadota bacterium
CGGCGTCTTGCATGCGGGTGTCCGCATCTGTGCACCAGTCGAGGAACTCGCCAAGGCAAGCCGTCAGCAACTCAGACTTGGCTGTGTGCGTGAGCTCGTCCATCAGCGCTTTCGATTTCGTCAGGCGCTCTTCAACCTCCTGTCGAATGCCGCTAAGTTCACGGAGAACGGCCGGATTACGCTGGATATTGCCCCGGACCCTGCCGCTCCGACTTTCGTGTTGTTCTCGGTAACCGACACAGGGATCGGGATGAACGATGAGCAGCAGGGCCGCTTGTTTCAGGCATTCTCGCAGGCGGATACGTCGACCACGCGAAAGTATGGCGGTACAGGACTCGGGCTTGCGATCACGCGCCGGTTCGCGCAGATGATGGGAGGCGAGATTACCGTAAAGAGTGCGCCAGGCGAGGGTTCGACTTTTACGCTGCGCCTCCCGCAGGAAGTCCAGGACCCCGTGACAGTTGCGCCGCCGGAATCGGAAGACAAGCAGCGGGAAGTTAGTATCCAGCTGGATTCCCCACTGCCCAAGGCAATTTCGGGGACCGTGCTGGTGATCGATGATGACCCCGGCGCACGCGATCTCATGCGTCGTTATCTGATACGCGAGGGCTATCGCGTGGAGGAGGCGGCGAACGGACGCGAGGGTGTGGAAAAGGCGAAACAGATCAAGCCGACTGCGATTACGCTGGATGTCATGATGCCGGGTATGGACGGCTGGGCGGTACTGCAGGAACTGAAAGCGGACGCGGAACTGGCGGACGTACCGGTTGTTATGGTGACCATGGTGGATGACCGCAACCTGGGATATGCCCTGGGGGCCACCGAGTATCTGACCAAGCCGGTCGACCGCCAGCGACTGCTCTCGATTCTGTCGCGTTACCGCTGTGATTCTTCGGACGGCGGCTGCCATGTTCTGGTGGTGGAGGATGACGAACCGACGCGCGATATTATCTGTGACATTCTGAAGCGGGCCGGATGGACAGTGGAAACCGCGGTAAACGGTCGTGAGGGGCTGGATAAGATGGCTGCCGGTCTGGCTACATCGACGGTGCCGCGTCTGATCCTGCTGGATCTGATGATGCCGGAGATGGACGGTTTCGATTTCGCCTATAATCTGCGCAAAGACCTGCGGTGGCGCGATAT
>JAZKEA010000739.1:1153-1424 GCA_040387315.1 Armatimonadota bacterium
CGTCGTCGTGGTAACTGCCAAAGATCTCACCGAGGAAGATCGAAAACGTCTGAACGGTTACGTCGAGAAAATCGTCGTTAAGGGTGTCGCTTTGAATCAGGAATCACTTCTCGCGGAGGTGCGGGATCTGGTCGAAGCAAGTGTTGTCAATGGAAAGAGTAATTCATAGCGTCATGCCGAAACTGCTTCTGGTAGAGGATAACGAGGATAACCGCGACATGCTGTCGCGCCGCCTTACCCGAAAAGGGTACGAGGTGTCTATAGCGGTAGA
>JAZKEA010000739.1:1434-8344 GCA_040387315.1 Armatimonadota bacterium
AGATGGGGCGGAGGGCGTTGCGAAAGCGCAGGCGGAACTCCCCGATCTGATTTTGATGGATATGAGCCTGCCGGTCATGGACGGATGGGAAGCGACACGTCAGGTAAAGGCAGACCCTCGGACGGCATCGACGCCGGTCATCGCGCTTACTGCACATGCGATGGCAGGGGACCGTGAAAAGGCGGTCGCGGCGGGCTGTGATGAATACGATACGAAACCGGTTGATCTTCCACGTCTGCTGGAGAAAATCGAGACGCTGCTGGCAAAACAGGAAGGTAAAGCGGGTTGATTTTTAGTAATTCCGAGGAGTCTCTTGCGGCTCTTCGCCACGACATGCGCACCCCGATCGGCCATATAATCGGTTATGCCGAGATGCTGATAGAAGACAGCGAAGAGGCAGGAGCCGATCCCTCCCCGGATCTCGTAAAGATTCGCGGGGCCGGTCAGCGGCTTTTAACTCTGATCGATGAGCGGCTTCGGAGTGACGCTGCCGACCCCTCCTCCCTGATCCCTTCACCCCTGACTGATGTCGCACCCGAATCGTTATCCGTCGCTCCGCCGCAGGACCTAGATGAGTCTGCGGCTTCGGCCAGCGAGGGCGGACTGCTGCTGGTGGTGGACGACGATCCGAACAACGGTGATGTGCTTTCGCGACGCCTGGAGCGACAGGGGCATCAGACAGTCACCGCGACAACGGGCAAGGACGCGCTTGCGATGCTTGCGGGGCAGGGGTTTGATCTCGTCCTTCTGGACCTGATGATGCCGGAGATGGACGGTTTCGAGGTGCTGCGGCGCATCAAGGCCGACCCCGCCCTCGCGAAGACACCCGTCGTCATGATCTCCGCGCTCAGCGAGATCGAGAACGTGGCCCGCTGTATCGAGATGGGAGCCGAGGATTACCTGCCCAAACCCTTCAACCCGACCCTGCTCCGCGCCCGCGTGGATGCCAGCCTGAGGGCCTCTCGCGCCAGAACACGGGAAGCGCGGCTGAACGCCGAGCTGCAGGCGAACTACGAGAAGCTGCGCCAGGCCGAAGGCATGCGAGATGACCTGACCCATATGATCGTCCACGATTTGCGGACACCCCTCACAAGCCTTCTCACCGGACTTCAGACTCTGGAGCTGCTGGGCGAGAATTTGAATGAGGACCAGAACGAAATGCTGGCTATCGCCATGAATGGCGGTCAGACACTGCTCGGTATGGTCAACGATCTTCTGGACATCAGCAAGCTCGAAGATGGGTCACTGAAACTGGAATACGGTAGCGTCGAGCCTGCCGTTCTTGCGGAGCGAGCGACAAGCCAGGTCGCGCTTCTTACCCGTGAAAAAGGCCTCCACCTTGCGACGGATATCTCCCCGGACATCAATGCGTTCTCCGGAGACGAGGACAAACTGCGCCGGACCCTGGTGAATCTGCTCGGCAATGCCATCAAGTTCACCCCGGTCGGCGGGACCGTCACAGTCGTCGCTCGCCGGGCGGAGAATGAGGATGCGCTCTTCTTCTCCGTGCAGGATACTGGGGAGGGTATTCCCAAAGAGGCGTTTGGGCGTATCTTCGAGAAATTCGGGCAGGTCGAGTCCCGCAAAGCGGGCCGCAAAATGAGCACCGGTCTTGGCCTGACGTTTTGTAAGATGGCAGTCGAGGCCCACGGCGGGCGCATCTGGGTCGAAAGCGAGCTGGGCAAAGGCAGTCAGTTCAACTTCACCGTGCCTTTGACGGCAGCCTGATGTTTCGTTAAATGCTGACTCGCAATCCTTGCGTAATAAGTATCTATTCCTGATGTAACGGCGTTCTGCCAGGCTATACGAGCATCCTGCGGGTTGCCAAGTGCTGCATGGCACTCTCCGATGAAACAATGAACTCCCGGAAGATTTACGGGAGAGGAATTCATTTCTAGGTTTCGCTTATAGAGTTGCAGGCAGGTGTCATACATTTTTAATGTGAGAGCAGCATAAGCGAGAAAGTTGGTGGGCTGCCGAAGCACTGCTGCAGCGTCGTCAACCTCGGCGCCTTCATCAAGGCGTCGGGCAAAATCGTTTTCGATACGCTGTTTTATGTCAATTACCTGCGCCTCTAATGCTGCCCTGCATTCCTTTTTTGTTTCCAGTTGTGCCTGGGCAGTTACGCAAAAAGCCTCATAGCACCATTTTAGAACTTCATCATTCTCGAGGCGAAGATTTTCTACTTCCGCCAGTGCGTTTTTCGGCTCGTTCAGCAAAATATGCAGTCCTACTAACCTTAGGCATAAAGATGTTTTAAAGCCAGGCAGCATCTCTCGCCAATCTGAGTCAAAACTGCCACTATCAATGGATTGCTGCAGATGCTTGGCTCTATTTTTAGCATCGCGGAAACTACCTTCCACAGTGTCAATATCACAGGCCAGCAACTCCGTGGCGGGAGAGTTCTTCATGTCGACCGAATCCAAGTAGTGATTCAGCAATTGGCGCGCGTTTTGCAGATTGCCGCGCATTAGCTGTGTCTCTGCGATCTGCCAGCGAATAATCGCGCCCCTGACTCTCCCGCCGAGAGCCTTGTGGTTATCTGCCTCAATAGCAGCCGTATAATAGTGCTCGGCATCCTCAAACCGGTTCAGCTTGTGACACTCCATGCCCGTCATAAAATACACTTTAGAAAGAATGTCACTGGGCAGGGAACCGTCTAGAGCTTGCTTCCAGCAAGAGAGCGCTTCCGTCGTGTGCTCCCAACCACTAAGGCATGAGGCAAGAGCAATTATCTCTTGCCCACGCAGCGAAGCCGGATAGGACGACGGCAATTTCTTCAAGCCGGTCTTGTATTCCTGAACCGCTTCCGAATACTGCATTCGCGTCTGCAGATCTGACGCGCGTAAGAAATGCCAGGAGTAGTTTCGATTTTTTTCATTAAGCAGGCAGTGGGATGCCAGATCACGCTCTGCCGCAGCACCGACCGTATCCCCCTGAGACTCCAAGGCTATGGCGATGTTACTCCTGATCTGCGCCTCAGTCGTGCTATCGACAGTGAGTTTCCCCCTTCTATGGCATGCCGCGAGAGCAGTTCGCAGATGTGCTTCTCCTTCGGCAAAGCGTTGAGAGCGCAGATACAGCGTTCCAAGCGTCATGTGGGGATGAATTCGTACTTCCGCAGGCTGTCGTGAAAGGCAATAAAGCGTCCATTTCAAATAACGAATCGCTTTTTCCGTCTCCCCTTTTTCTTCGAGCCGAATGGCTCTTTTTGAAGAATGTCGCAATAAATAGTTTTGATAGATTAATGCAAGCGGCCCAGCAAGAGAAACTGCGCCGCCTAATACCACAACAATCAGGAATGGGTCCACGGAGGCACTTTCTATTCTAAACGGTATTTGCCTGTGGTATTACCTTCTTGAAAGGCTACCGCGTCGGAGCAAGTTCCAGAAGAGCATCGGCTAAGTCATTTGCGGCGTTGGGACGGGCAAGGGTGCGGGCGGCGTCTCCCATGGCGTGAAGGCGAGCGGGGTCGGCGAGAAGGGCACGGACTGCTTCAAGCAGGTGCGGAGCGTCGCATTGGGACTGAGACAGAATAACGGCTCCGCCCGCATCCACGGAGCGCTGGGCGTTGCGCGTCTGCTCGTCGCCGCCGGTAGGAACGAGGGGAACGAAAAGCGCGGGCTTTCCCAGAGCGCAGGCTTCGGTGACCGTGCCCGCACCACTGCGAGCGACCAGGAGGTCCGAGAGCGCGTAGACATCCCCAATCTCATCGGTTCCCACGAACCGCGTCACATAGTAGCGTTGCCTCATAGCGTCCGGTAATGCGCTGGCGGCTTGGGTGAGTGCATCAAAATCCTGCTCCATGCCCTCGGGCTGCTGACCGCACTGGTGAATAATCCGGCAGTAGTTCAGCAGATCCGGCAGGGCCGCGAGGACGGCGCGGTTGATAATGCGTGATCCCTGCGCCCCACCCGTGACATAAACGCATGGCAAAGCGTCCTCGCCGGACTGAGCGTTGGGAAAGAAGCGCTGGGCCGCCTTCGGCTTAGTCCCGCTGAAGATGGCGGCGCGAACCGGGTTACCCGTCACAAAGGCTTTGGTGCGCAGTGCGGGAGGAAGGTCAGGCAGAGCCCCTTCAAAAGTGAGCGCGATCCGGCGGGCAAAGCGGCCCGCGATCTTGTTGGCGAGACCCACCGTGACGGTCTGTTCGTGGGTCAGGACCGAGATGCCGTTCAGGCCCGCCGCGATCACGGGAGGCACGGAAACATAGCCGCCGGTCGCCAGGACCACATCGGGGCGGAAGGCGCGTACCGCGCGCATCGCCTGACCGATGCCAACGGGAATCTGGAAGGCATCTTTCAGGTTCGCTATGGAAAGCAGGCCGAGCGGCCCGCGCGACGAGCGCCGCAGTTTTCCCGATGCCACTCCAACGAACTCGATTCCGGCCTCCCGCGCCAGCTTTGCCTCGATGCCGTTGACGCTTCCCACATACCGGAAAACGGGCTGGGGCATCTTCGGGTCAGAGGCCGCGCGTTCCTGAAGCGTCTGGATCACGGCGAGGGCCGGTCCGACATGGCCGCCGGTGCCACCGCCCGTCACCAGAATACGGACTGTGCCAGCACTCACGTGTCGAGCATCTCCGCGACGATATGGCGCTGTGTTTCTATGCTGCCCCAAACATCGCCCGGCTCACCGTAAACCAGGGTGAACGGTCCCTGGTACTGGGCGTCCCGGAGAATGTGGAGGCAGCGCTGGAAGTCCTCGGTGTCGGGCACACCGTTCGTGAAGTTACACTTAGAGTGAGACGAGGTCGCCAGCGAGGCAATAGCGGCAAGGTCAGCATACTTGGTGTCGCCGCCCCAGTTGCCGAAATCAAGGCACAGGCCAAGCGCCCCGTTCGCGGCCCCGACGATCTGCTGGACGTGCTCGGGCCGCGAGGTGATAGAGTACCAGTTCTCCGTCATCAGGTGCAGACCGCGCAGGTAGGCATCTATGGTCAGGGCGACCAGCCGCTCCGACGAAACGCGGATGTTCTCCTCGGTCGGCTCCTGCTTTCCCGCAATCACACGGGCACAGCGAGCTCCCAGCGATGCCGCGACATCCATCCACTGGAGCACCCAGGCCGTATCGCGTTTCCCATTGTCCGGATGCGCAATATCACCATCATCGATAAGGAAGTTCCAGAGCTCCACGCCCGCGCTTTCCAGAGCGGCCTTGAACTGTTCGTGGTAGGCAAGGTCGTCCGGTGGCAGGTGGAAGTGACAGAGTTCCATCGTCCGGATGCCCCGCTGAGCGAGCGCGGCGGGAACCTCCAGCAGGTCAAGCGTCCCCTCTTTGGGAGGAATGAAGTCTGCCGATGACTCTCCCGGTCGTCCGGGATATGTCTTTCCGATCAGGGAGTGCAGCGCCCAGGTCGAAACCGAAACGCGAAGTGGTGTTTGAAATGGCATGGCAGTGTTACTCCGGAGTCGAGGACCCGGTTTCGGAGGATAGGGTGGAGCGTCGGCGGAACATGTCTTTTATACCCTTTAGCTCCGGCATCCGAAGGATATAGGCAATCGCGGCATAAATCACGACCCCAACGCCCCCTGCGACCAGAACCACTATTAGAGAGCCGGATTTTGTCAGCGGCAGTCGCTGTTCCATGAACCGGCAAATGGCGTAAGTCACGGCTCCCGACAACAGCGATGCAAGCAGAATGCGAGCGGTACTTACCAGTATCTCAGGAATGTCCAAACCGCCTCCCTCGTCCTGCCGCAGACGACGGTTCAGCAGGAAGAGGAACAGTACCATCGAAACCGTCCCGTAAAAGCTGGTGGCAAGCGGAAAGCCAATCATGCCTTTCGGATCAATCGTGGAATAGAGCCAGCCGGTTCCCAAAAAGGCAAAAACGAGTGGCGTCGTAATATAGATCGGCGTCCGGGTGTCCTGAATGGCCCAGAATCCGCGCTGCAGGATCGACGAACCGGACCAAGCGAAAGTGGCAAGCGAGTAGCCGATAAGTGCGCTGGCAGTAAGGGGAACGTCTTGTTCGGTGAAGCTTCCCTTCAGGAAAAAGATACGGATCAGGGGATAAGCCAGAGCCGCCATCAGTGCGGAGGCAGGCATTGTCAGGAACAGCACACGCCTCAGGCCATCTGAGACTGCGCCACGAAATGCGGGCCAGTCCTGCTTGGAGGCAAAGGTTGAGATCGTCGGCAAAAGTACAATGGCGAAGGCCTGCGCAAAAATACCAATAGGTGCCTGAGTCAAGTTATAGGCAATGACGAGCGCGGAAAGCCGAGCATCTTCGGGGGTGAAAAGTCCCGTCATCAAGATGTTCAGTGGCCCGAGGGATTGCCCAAGCAGGACGGGAACCATCAGCCCCCAGACTTTGCGAACTCCAGGGTGAGAGGTATCCAGGGAGAATCGGAACGGAGTCCGTGTCCGCCACAGATCCCAGCAGGGAAGGACCATGCTGCCCGCAAATGCGCCCAGGGTCGCACCCCAAGCCATGTATGCCAATCCCTCGATGCTGTTGGGACGAAGTATTCCGCCAATAATTCCGCCAATAATTTGCCCCAAATTATAAAGAAGGGGGGCAAGACCGGGCACCAAAAATCGCTTCCGGGCATAGAGCGTTCCCATCATTAGACCGCCGACCAGCAGGAACCACTGTGACGGAAGCAGGATACGGGAAAGCCAGGCAGCATTCGCTATAGAGTTGTCATAGTGGAACTTTGGATTCATGAGTCGGGTCAGCGGCTCCGCTCCCAACTCCATTAACAGAACAAGGCTCGCCACGACGACCGCCGCGATACTCGTGATGGACCCGAACACCTTCCAGGACTCTTCTTCTTTGCCTTCGTTCCAGTACTGGGTAAAGACCGGCACAAAAACTGAGGAAAGCGCTCCGCCTGCTATGACCAGTGCGATCAGATCCGGAACACGAAAGGCTGCCCGAAAGATGGTAGTATCACCGGTTTGA
>JAZKEA010000740.1:0-11804 GCA_040387315.1 Armatimonadota bacterium
GCCTTTCCGAAAGAGCGGCGCAGACATCCAGAAGGTGCTCGCAGTTGTCAAGAACAAGCAGCACGCGGCGTGTGCCCAATGCCTCTATCAGCCGTGCCTCGGGGGACTGTCCCGCCTCCGGCTGTCCCTGAATTCCCAGCGCTTTGCCGACGGCATCCGGCACAAAGGCGGCTTCCGTCAGCGGCGCGAGATCCACCAGCCAGACGCCATCCACGAACCGGGGGAGCGCGGCATCGGCGGCGGCGATGGAAAGACGGGTCTTGCCGACACCACCCGCGCCAACAAGAGTCACCAGCCGACGCCGCTCCAGCCAGCCCGACACTTCCGCGATCTCGTTTTTCCGGCCAATCAGGTCTGTCAGAGGAACCGGCAGGTGGCGCAGGGGCGGTCTGGCGGCGGCAGGGACAGCGGGCTGGGACGGCGTCTGCGCCTCGCGCTGGGAAAGCTGCTTGTAGAGGGCTTCGGTTTCGGGCGCGGGAGCGGTGTTCAGATCCGCACGCAGACGCTGACGCAAATCCTGATAGACCTGTCCGACGGCGGCACGGTCGCCCTTGTCCGCAAGCGTCTGCATAAGGGTGCAGGCAGCACTTTCCCGGTACGGATCGGTGGCAACAACCAGTCGCAGCCAGCGAACGGCGGCGGCGGAATCCGCGCGAGAGAGAGCGAGGGCCGCAAGGTGTTCGAGAGCCGAGAGATAAGACTGCTCCCGGTTCTGGCGTTCGGGCAGCGCCCACTCCTCCGGGCAGTCCTGAAGCAGTGGCCCACGATAGAGCCGGACCGCTTCAAGGAGCGGTTCTTCCTGAACCGGCTCTTTGGCGACGCGTGCGACGGCGGCATCGAAGACGAGGACATCGGAAAACGCGTTCGAAAGGTCAAGCCGAACCGTGCGGGGGGTGGGAGACTGGAGGCGTGCGGCCTCTTCACCGAGAGCGTTTCGCAGATTGGATAGGGCTTTTCGGAGGTAGAAGAGCCCCTTGCTCTCGTCATTGTCGGGCCAGAAGGTCGCCGCCAGCCAGTCTCGGGGAACCTCCCGGCCCTGCCGCAGCGCGAGAAGGGCGAGCAGCCACAGTTCCTTACGGTAGCGAAGCGGCGGAAGGCCGCTGCCCCGTACACGAACATCGAAAGTGCCGAACAAACAGAGTTCCAAAGCTGCCGCATCTGTCGTAGCTTCCGGATCTGCCAATTTCACAGGTTCCGTCGCATCTACCGTCATAGAGCCAATGCATTCCTAGCGTGATCTCACAAAGTGCTTCCGGCCTGCCCTCATCGTAACTCAGGCATACCTTGACCGTACCTCGTGCCTGCCGCAGGCATACCTATTGATTATTTTTTCCGCCCGAAGATTCCTGCCATTTGGGTACGGTTTGGGGTACGGTTTGCGCTTAGGATAGATTTATCACTTCCTACAGCCATCAAGGAGCATTGTCATGACCACACGATCTGCAGCCAACAGCCCCAGCGGGAAGGACCGCAAAAGCCTCAAGACGGTTTCCTACCCGGCGGGCTTCAACGCGGGGAAGACGGGCAGCATTCGCACTTTGACTGTGCCGGGCGCAGACGGCGTCTTTCTTACTGCCAACCTCGACCTCATCAACTTTCTCGATCCTCTTTCTCAGCCCATCACGGCGTGCAGCGAAGTCTACCGCGATGGCGCGGGTATCTGAGAGGTTTCGACGGGTATGCCTGCCGGCGCAGCGCCAAACGGCGTATGCAAAGTAAAAATTGTCATTTCGGACTAAAGTAAAGCGCGAGAACCTCCTCCGTCCCCGATTTTCCTGGTCTCCAGCGCGTTCCTGGGACGAAAAAGAAAGAGAAACCTGAATGAAACAACTTCGACTATCCCGAGTGCTGTCGGTGCTCACCGTTACCGCGGCGGCGGCCTGCGCACTGCTTCCGGCAAGTGCCGCCTTCGCCCAGTATGATTTCACCCTCATCATGAGCAATCTGGACAATCCGCGCGGCCTCGCCATCGGACCCGATGGCGGTGTCTATGTCACCGAGGCGGGACGCGGCGGTAACGGCACCACGGTCACGACCGGCGACGGCTCCGCGCAGTCGTTCGGTACGACGAGTGGCGTCAGCCGTTTTCTTGGCGGCGTCCAGTCTCGTGTTCTGAGCGGCGCTCCGTCTCTTGCCGTCACGACCCTGAACGGTGTCCCCGCGCCCGGCAACGACGCTTCCGGCCTTCAGGACATCACCTTTGTGGGTGGGCAGGCATACGGACTGATTGGTCTCGGCGGTAATCCTGCGATCCGAAACAGCTTCACCGCAACCGAGAATGCCAGCGGGGCGCGGTTTCTGGGGCACCTCGTCACCCTCTCGCTTGACGGGTCCAACACGATCACCAGTGTGGCTGATGTCTCCGCCTACGAGGCGGCGAACAACCCTGCCGGGGGCAATACGGGCGACGACGTCAACAGCAACCCCCATAGCCTCGTCGCGCGTCCCGGCGGCGGATTCGCTGTCACCGATGCCGGTGGCAACGATGTGCTGAACGTTTCCGCAGGGGGAGGCGTCTCGACAATTTCCGTTCTTCCGGCACGGACATTCGGCCCGTTCACCTATCAGTCCGTTCCTACCGGAATCACCCTTGGCCCGGACGGCTCCTACTACTTTACGGAGCTGACCGGCTTCCCTTTCCCTGCCGGTGCGGCCAATATCTACCGCTACAATCCCATCACAAACCAGACATCGATTGCCTATACCGGCTTCACAAACCTGCTCGATGTCGCCTTCGCGCCGGATGGCAGCCTGTACGCCCTTCAGCTGAATACGAACGGTATCCTCGGTAATCCCCCATTTTCCGGTCCCGCCGGTCCCGGTGTCCTGACCAGGATCGACACCCTGGGCAACCGCACTAATATCAGCAGCCCGAGCTTCAATCTCAGCAATCCCACGGCGCTGGCAATCGGCGCGGACGGGGCGATCTACGTCTCCAACCAGGGAAGTTCGGCAGGCACCGGTCAGGTAATCCGGATCACGGCGACGGCTCCTGAGCCGGGTTCTTTGCCTCTGCTTGCAGGCGGGCTGCTGTCTCTGGTCGGTGTGGTGCAGTTACGACGACGGCGCGGCGCAAAGTAATCGACCGCGTCTGACGCAGACTCTGACGACAATCACGGCAGTCACGACAGGTCGTAATTGCCGCGATTGTCGTCACCAGACAGAGTGGGATTGTACGTGAAAGACAGGGAGATCGGAAGCATGGGAGTTACAGTGCGGCTGAATGGTCGGATGATGGGCCGCGTAACGGTCCCTGCGGACGCGGACTATGACACCGCGCGGGCGGTACGAAACGGACGTATCGATAAGTGCCCGGCCCTGATTGCCTATGCCGTCAGTACCGCCGATGTTGTCGAGGCGGTACGCCTGGCTCGGGACGAAAACCTGCCGCTGTCCGTGCGCGGGGCGGGGCACCACATAATGGGAGCGTGTGTCGCCGAGGGCGGCATCGTTATCGATACCTCGGCTCTGAAGGAGCTGACCATAGATCCCGATGCGCTGACCGTGAAAGCCGGGGCGGGTCTGACTACAGGAGAGTTTATAGGACCGCTCCACGAGCAGGGATTCATTGTTCCTACCGGCTCGCACGATTCCGTGGGGCTTGCGGGAATAACGCTTTCCGGCGGCATTGGCATCCTGATGGGAAAATACGGCCTGGTGTGCGACAATCTCCTCTCTGCCGAGATCGTCACCGCCGACGGCGAGGTGCGCACCGCAAATCCGACGGAAAATCCCGACCTGTTCTGGGCGCTGCGGGGCGGAGGCGGTAATTTCGGCGTCGTTACGTCGCTGACCTTCCGTATCCACCCCGTGGAACCGACCATCGCGGGCATTGTGCTGCATCCCGTTTCGCGTGTTCGCGATGTCCTTGCCTTTTACCGGGAATACACGTGCGGCCTGCCGGATGAGATGAACGCCTTCTTTGTCACCATGACCGGACCCGGCGGAATGCCGGTCTGCGGGATCATGGCATGCTATACCGGTCCCTCCCTGGATGAGGGAGAGCGTCTCGTCGCCCCGCTGCGCGAGTTCGGCCCACCCGTGATGGCGATGCTTGGACCCGCCCCATACCTTTCCCTCCTGGATGCCCTCAAGGACAACGACCCTGCCGGGCACCACTACGCCTTTGCGTCCCGCGGTCTGCCGGCTTTGACCGATGGTCTTCTCGACGTCATCGCGGAGCGCGCGGAGG
This sequence comes from Armatimonadota bacterium, assembly GCA_040387315.1. Classification (GTDB taxonomy): domain Bacteria; phylum Armatimonadota; class Armatimonadia; order Armatimonadales; family Armatimonadaceae; genus JACMJB01. The sequence continues at coordinate 4,193 of JAZKEA010000740.1, forward strand.
CTGTGTCCTCCCCCGGTTCCGCGGTCGTTCTTTACCATCTGCACGGCGTCGCCGCGAGAGTCGCTCTCACAGAAACCGCTTTCGCGGCGCGTCAGATCCCGTACTTCCTGGGCGCGTATGCCGGATGGGAGCCGGGAGAGGCGGCACCGCATCTGGCGTGGCTGGAGAAATTCGTCCACGCGGTGGAGCCGTACCGGGCAGCCGTCGGCTATGTCGGTCTGTCCGGCGAGTGTGACAGCGGCGAGGTCCAAGCCCTGTACGGAGAGAACTACCGGCGTCTGGCGCAGGTAAAGGCAGCGTATGATCCGGAGAACGTCTTCTGCCACAACCACAATATCCTGCCCGCTTCTCCTATTTAGCGGGGAGGAGCGGTTTGTTCGGGCTGCGCACCGCACGCAAATCTCCGATGACACCCAGTAGACTCAGCAGCACGATAAGTCCCGCCAGCAGTATTCCCACAGCGCTCGCAACAGTGGGCGAGACATACTGCGTCAGGCGCGACTGCGCCATCAGGCGAAACAGAGAAGCCGTCGTTATGCCGGTTACGGCGATATAAACCAGCGAAGCGACAGCATAGCAAACCTCAAAACCGTGTCCGCGCAAACCACCGCGCGTTCGCAGGGCGCGCGGAAACTCCTGTGAAAGCCAGCCCAGCGTTTTAGCGCGGAGGTTGGGACGGTCCAGCGCGTCCATCAGGACATAGTAGCCGTCGTATTCCAAAAGGGGATTGGCATTTGCCAGCACCAACATATACGAGGAGAGGGCGAACTGCCACAGGGCCGCCGCCATCCAGGGCGAGGCTGTCGTCAGCGACAGCATCGATGCCAGTCCCGCAAGGATGAGATTCGCGTATGGGCCTGCCAAAGTCACCGCAATGCGCGGCCAGCGCCCCGCCAGCCACATATCGGACGTATCCACAAACGCGATAGGGCCGAACCAGTACCAGCCCACGCCCACTTTATGCACCTCGCGCCCGAACGCCTTTACGGTAAACGCATGGCCCGCCTCGTGCAGAAGGACGCTGAAGATCGTGACCGGAACGAGAAACCAGAGGAGTCCCGGCCCCATATCGCTCTGCAGGGTTCGGCGCGCATCTCCCGCCTCGGCGGCAAAGGCGGCTATCCCGGCGAGGGTCACAATCGCCAGCACGATTTGCACGGGACGGGTGAATACAAAGCGAACCCCGCTCCGGTACAGGCGGGTCAGCCGGGCATCGGCGGCGGGGAGCGTCCACTTCCAATCCAGCAGGCGGCGGGCCAGAAGCAGGGCACGCAGTCCGGGGGACGTGCTCAGGGCGGTCTGCATCACATCCGGGCGCAATTCAGGGTTCTGCAGAAAGCCCGCCGCGCCCAATCCGCCCAGAACCGCCACAATGCTCTGTGGCGAGAAAGTTTTGAAATGGTCGAGAAAGTCGAGCGTCAGGTCACGCAGGGTGCGGCGGCCATCCAGACGCTCCCATAAAAACCAGCCCTCCGGCGACAGACGGTAGTACGCGCCCCTGTCGGCATCCTTGAGAATGACGACCTTGGTGCCGTCGGCGAGCGTCCGAGGGTGCGCCTCGATGTTCTCCACTCGCCGGGGGCGGGAACGCATGTGGAGCATTTCGACCGCCCGAACGGCAAGCCGCGTATCGGCGGCAAGGGCAGTCAGCAGATCGGCGCGATGGAGGGCGAGCAGTTTACAGGGTTCCAGGGCGCGAACCGTCGCATTGCGGGGCGCGTCCGTCAGCAGTGCGGCCTCGCCGAACAGCGTTCCCGGATACAGCGTCGCCACCCGCCGGGGCGTACTCTGCTGCTCCTCCTGTACCAGAACTTCTGTTTTGCCGGAGCGCAGCAGGTAGCAGGTATCACCTGCCTCTCCCTGACGAATGATCTCCTCCCCGGCGTCGACTGTCAGCAGTTCCAGACGCGCCTGCAGGTTCCGCAGCGCCTCAGCGTCCAGAGAAGCAAATGGCGTGACCTGCTTGAGAAACCGCGCGACTTCGAGGGTGTTTCGGACCTTTTGCAGCGCGGTTTCGACGGCGGCATCCTCCCGGCGTATTCGGTCGAAATCCGCTGCCGCCAGGGTGAGCGCGCGGACATCGGACGTCGCGGTTACTGTCGCCTGCCGGGTCTTGTCGTCGGACAGCAGAGCCAGTTCGCCGAACATCTCGCCCGGACCGAGCAGGGCAAGGGGGAGCGCTTTGCCTCCATGCTGCGTGGATACCTCCGCCTCGCCTTCCGCCAGCAGAAAGCATCGGTCGCCCAGCTCCCCCTCCCGCACAATAACCGCGCCAGTGGCAAAGCGCTCCTCGTGCAGACTGCCCGCTATTTCGGCCTGCGCCGCAGGGGAAAGCAAGGCCAGAGCCGGAACTCCGCCAACAAGGGCCTGCCGCGCCGTGGAAGAAAGCGGCGCATCACTGGCACGGGGCAACGCATTGGCACGCGGCAAAGGGGGGGCAAGTTTCATAAGATATCGCTTCCCGCATCAGCGGGGTAACTGTTCCGTGGCATGGGTGAAGGCCGCCAGAGAATAAGAAGCGGGGGCAGGGATCGTAAGGGCATCGAAAAGCGACAGGTGGCTAATTATCGCTTCAAGATCGCGGGCTGCCGGGTGGCTCAAATTTGCTTCACGGAACAGGCGGCGTGCGCGCTGGCAATGGACCTCGATGGCAAAGGCACTCTGAAACGCAACTTTTGACGTTTTCAGCTGCGTACGAACTGTGCTCTGCGCGTCGGGACTGTGCCGCGCTTTGTCCAGCAGGTCGAGAAAGGTTTGCCGCTCCGTTCCGCGCAGCCGTTTCAAATACAGGGCAATGGGCAGGGTGCGTGTTCCGCTGGCGAGGTCGCGGCTGTGCGGGAGCGCAAACAGATCGACACAATCGGAACACAGTTGTCCCGCTACACCGATGGCGCTGCCCATCTCGGCAAAATGGGCGACTCGGGCAGGCGGCTCTCCCGCAAGCACCGCCGCCAGAGCGGCAAACAGCGCCATCTCGCCTCCCGTCTTACCCGCAACGGACGCTTCCACCTCGGCGACCGTCACATTTTCCTGTCCCGCCATTGCAAGGTCGCTTTGTTGTCCGGCACTCAGGCGAACTCCGGCGTCCGCCAACAGGCCGACCATTTGCAAACGCACGGCAGGCGGCGCGTCCAGTCCGGCGAAAAGGCGCAAAGGCAGCGCAGTCAGCAGGGTAATACCGAGCAGCGTTATCTCCTCGGGGCGATACGCGTTCCAGTCGTCCGAGAGGTCGCCATCGGCCAGGTCATCGAGAATATCCATGCCCAGATAGATAAGGGTTGTGGCAACGGCAAGGGGTATCGCCGGGGCATCGTCTCCGCAGAGGGCGGCATAAACGCGGAGCGGCAGATGCATGAACTTAAAGGGGATTCCGGTTGCTTCCGCCGCTATTTGGTTTTGCAAGCTGTTCATAGCCAGAGCAAATAGCAACCGTTGCCGCGGAGTGACAGCCTGCTCCAAAACGAAGCTTTCGGTAGCGGCAACTACTTGTGCGGTTCTCAATCCGAATTTACCCGAATCGGTCGGGTCTAAGGCCTGCATCGCATCGCTCCCAAAGTGGTTATAAACCGGGCGCGATAAAATCTGGCGCGGTAGAAATCAAACGGAACAAACTGCCACCGCCGATGCTTCTTTCGACGCACCCGCGGTGGCAAGCAGACTATCAGTGTTCGCCGCCGCTGCCCATCTTGCTGACGCGCTGGCTCAGTTCGTCATCGCTGAGGTTCCAGTCCACATTCTTGAGCGCGGCCATCTCGTCTGCGTTGAGCGTTACGCCCACACTTTCGGCGGCCTTTTCGGGATTGGCGCGAAGATCCGCGCGGAAGGTCGGGTCGTTCATCCAACGATCCATCAGAAGTTCGAGGTTTTCAGGATTCATAGCTAGAGTTTTCCTTGTTGTTTGCAACAGTTGGGTTGCAAAAGTAAGCGAGGCTGGATAGTTGCCGCGCGCGATACGCGAGCTTAACTATCGCCGATGCCTCTTTCGACGCATCGGCTGGAGCAAGCCGATTATTCCTGAGCGGGGCCAAACTTGCTGACGCGCTGGCTCAGTTCATCATCGCTGAGATTCCAGTCCACAGTCTTAAGTGCAGCCATCTCGTCCTCGTTGAGTGTTACACCCACGCTTTTGATGGCCTGGTCGGGATTGGCGCGGAGGTCGGCACGAAACGTAGGATCGTTCATCCAACGATCCATTAGAGGCTCGAGGTTTTCAGGATTCATAGCCAAAGTAACTTTCTTGCATTGCCGTGATATGTTTTCCAGCGGTGCGACGACAAATGCGCCAGGAGCACTTCCGATCTTAACCGGTTGTAGCTTATTCGGTATATCGGTTGATTTTTCCTGCCGGAGTAGGGAAAATTTAAGCAAGAGCTAAACAATTGACAGGGCACTGCAGAGTGGTGTTCCCAGTCGGAAGGCACATCAGCCCGCCCCTTTCCCCTTTAAGGCACGGGAGGCAGAAGCTTACTTCCCCACGCTCCTGCCCAGGCATTCACGCCCGGACAAAATGCCGGGTCAAGACTGCCAATTCTTTAACTGAACCCGCTCAGTGAATTTCAAGCCGAGACCGGCCACGCGGCAGATCGAAGCACGCAGCAATGCGGCGGGTTCCCGAGCGGCACCAGGTACCCGCAGTCAGCTGCCGCGTGGTTTCTACCTGCTGCAATGGTTTGCGGTCATTGACATCTCCGTCTTGGAGGCTCACGGATCGCGCTTCCTCCGGCAAAGAGACGGTTTCAACGTCAACGGTAAAATCCGGCGCGGCAAACGGCGCGTACAGAGCGATACCCCCCGGCTGCCGCTCCATCTTTGTCAGCGTTCGCGCGGCCCAGTAGCGGGCGATCTGGCTCAGTTTCATCCACACGAGTCCGTCCCCGTAATGCGCGTGGAGCCGCCGGACGACCTCCTGAAAGATGCGAAATCCCACCTTCTCGCCGTTATAGTAGATGCCGGGCCAGTGACACACCAGAAGCGCCGGTTCGTCTCGCGCAATCACCTCCGGCAGTCGTCCCCCTCGCCCATCAGCGGTGATAAACAGGTCGCAGGAGCCGGAAGAGAGACCATCCCAGCCGCCGAACCAGTCGTCGGTGCAGCCGATCAGCGAAACTACGCAGCGGGGGTCGGTGCCCTCCAGGCCGGACGCGTACTCAACACGCGGCGCGACACTGGTATCCCCGTCCGTGAAGACATGGCGGAAGTAGTGGGGAATCTCCGCCCGAAACACGTCCCGGCACGACGCCAGTGTCGCCTGCGCAAGCTCCGGCAGAGCGCTGCTGCCGAAGCCGCCGGGCGTGGTGATGCCCTCGCAGGAGAAACCGACATTGCGCAGGATACGCAGGGAGTAGCTCAGGTAATTCGCTATCTCGTCGGTGGAGCGGCCCGTGGTCCACTCCCAGTTCTCCATAAACCGGGCGCTTCGCTCCTCATAGGGCCGCCCCGTCCTGGTGTCGATCACCCAGGTGTGCGTCAGCATCTCCGGATGGATATCCCAGTCGGGTGTCAGGAAGTCGCGCACCAGCGTCAGGCTGCTGTCCAGCGCCTTCTTTGTCCATCCCGGCAGGTCGCGGTCAACCCACCCGACACAGGCGGGATTGGGGACGATGCTGTACTTGCCCTTGACCCCGTGCGCACGGCACCATTCCCCGAACTCGCGCACAAAGGAATCCGGGATCTCACGCGGCAGGCGGCTCCAGTCCTGCCGGTATTGGTCGGGGAACACCTCGGCGAACTGCGGGATGCAGAAGTGCGCCAGATTTACCAGGCAGGTCGAGTCGTCAATAATCAGGCTGAGAGGAACGCGGCAGCGAGGGTTGAGGACGCGGACGCCCTCTGCCTGATAGGGCCGCTCGCCGGGTTCCGGCTGTGGTTTCTGTTTCTGCATTAGCGATTCGCCTGTTTTTCGCCCTGTGCGCCCCGCGGCAGGCGGGCTTTCTCCCGTTCCGCGACGTTGACCGGCGGAAACGGGTCGGAGCGCAGCGTCGACGCGCGGTCCCCCAGAACGGAGCGCAGGACCTGCGCCGCCGCGCGGACAGCGTCGGCGCGGGTGGGTCCCGCCGTGACCGTATCCCCCCGTCCCAATGGCAGCGGGGCGGTGGGCGGCAAGGCGGCACGGAACGTGTCCGCGGCGGCAGGAACTCCGGCAGCCTCGGCGACAAGCGCCGCCACAGTATCGGCGTCTCCGACAGCCAAATCCTGGTCCGGCTTCAGCGCCTTTTTGCGCCACGACAGCGGCAGCACACCGTACACGGAGACGAGCTGGGCATCCTGCCAGAGGCCCGTCGCTGGGGGAACATCCTCGAACTCATCGAGCGCGAGGGTCGAGCCCGCCGCCAGCAGCGCCTCCTGTACCTGGAGGGGCGGAACGGCGCGGGGCGCACGGTTCATCCGCACCGCGAGGCCCGCCAGAGCGCCGACGGCCTGCCCGGTAAGCATCGTGCTCGGCTGGAGGCGGGTTGCCCCGCTTACCACGCGCGACTGGGACAGGTTCTTTTCGGCAGCGAGCAGGCCATCCACTTTATAGGGGATCAGGGACTCCAGCGGAACCCCGAACGGTCCGATTCCCCAGTAGATCCATTTGGGCGGAAGGTCTTCGGCAAGATCCAGGTCGAATTCCAGCGCCTGCCGCTGCGCGTCCCCCGTCCCGTGGACATCGACCGGGTAGTCCCCGAGCGCGACGACGGTCGGAAAGCGGACCGGAACCGACGGGGCTTTGCGCCGGATATCCCGTGCCTTCATCGTATAAAGACCGACGATGCGGCGGCTCTCGCGGGCATAGGCCATGATCGGCATCTGGTCCAGGATCGCACGGTACGGAGCCAGCTCCGGATGCCGCGTGACGAGGCGGGCGTTGCGGGCGACGTTATAGGGTGTTCGGTATCCCTCCTCCGCGACTCCCCAATCGGCGCGGGGGGAGCCGGTGGCGGTCTCGATATAGTGCAGGACGCGCAGCGTACGCAGCCGCGCCCGCACCTCCCCCTCCTCGCGCTTTACCGTGTCTTCGATTTCGGAGACGTCGAAATCTTCGTCGTTGCCGCCGAAGTTGATGTGCGTGCGGGAGACCAGATCCTGTCCTTCGTTGCGAACGTTGCGGGGCCACTCGGTGTCGGGCTGACCACGGTAACGCACGAACCGGCTCCAACCCCAGGGAAAGGCGTTGCTCGGGGAGTCGCTCACGGGGGCGAGAAACCCGGTCAGCAGGTCCGGGCGATAGCCAGGCGGTGCCTTCGTGACCCGGAGCGCGGACGGTGGCCCCTGAGGGTAGCGGCTGGTCGGATACTGCCGGATGACGGCGGTCCAGGTGATCGGCTGGACGGCGGGAGACTCGCCCGGCGCGGCGCTGCCCACCGCCCCGTCAGCGCCATTGACGATCCGGCTGCCGACCCGGTACGCCACCTTTGCCAGCGGCAGCAGGTCCCCGTACTCGCTGGCGTCGATCAGAACTTTGCAGGCGATCTTTCTCGTTTCGACGGCATCCAGCGGTTTCGCGCGGCTGCCCATCGCGAGAGTCACCCCGGTTACCGTGTCGCCGGTCCGGGCAACGGCGCGAGCCTGGGTGCGCAAAACGACATCAAGGACACAAGCGCCCCGTCGTCCATCCGGCAGCTCCTGCGTG
>JAZKEA010000741.1:0-2677 GCA_040387315.1 Armatimonadota bacterium
AGTGCAGAGATAAGGAGACGGATGTCCGAACAGTTTTCGGTCTCGGGAGCGCCCGAAGAAGCAGAGCCAGCGTCAAAAGCAGCCATCGAACAAACCTGTCTTCCTGAATTGAGATGTCGAGTCTAACCGCAGATTAAGGCACAGGGAGGTTTTGAATACAGGGCAATAATATTTACCCGATTCAAGCCTTACGACTTACGGAAAGGGCATTTGTTTCAACAAAATTATTGGTCTTTTTCACCTGTAAACGTTAGGCCTATTTTGCGATACACTGACGTCATGGGAAGCGCAAAAACATCTGGTGATAAGCCGAGTTCACAGGGCAGTCCGGGCAGCGGGCTGAGTGGCCTGAAGTTTAACTCTACAGGACGGGAAGACACCACAGTCGAAGTCATGAAGGTCCAGCGTGATCCCGGCGCCGGTAAGCGGACGCTCGCGATTATTGCTGCGGTCGTTCTTGGCCTTGCCGCCCTAGGCGCACTCTCTTTTCAGCGTTCCGGCCTGAAGATCGGCGAGGTTTTCAATGATGAGCATGGTAAGTCCTTCTCAGCGGATAGCCAACCGGCCGAATTCAAGTAGCTCGTAGACACGATTTTCGGAGAGGCGTGATTTAACATGGCGAGCAGCGCTCCCTCTGCCACTGGCCGGATCATCTGTTCGCAGTGCGGCGCCAACAACTTTCAGACACAGGCAGCCTGCTGGAAATGTGGCGCGTCGCTTTCAGGGGCTCCGTCCCCTGCCCCCGTAACCAGCGCCGCTCCGAACGCACCGGGACGACCTCAGGTCGCGGTACCAGTCGCGTCACCGTCCTACCCGGTCGATCCGATGGTCGCCGCGGCTTCGGCGATTGTACTGGCAGCCCTCTTTCCCTATATCGCACTCCCGGTCGGCATTGTGTTTCTGATGCTCGATGACCGCCGCAAGCTGGAGGTGGGACGAATCACGATAGTGGCGGGACTGATCTTCACCATTGCCCACACACTGTTCTTTGCCTGGCTGACCAAAGCCGCCTTTGATCAGGTGCGTGGCTTTCTTCCGAACGCACCGGGAGCCGCAGCCCAGATTCAGCAGCAGCGCCAGCCCAAAATGACCGACGAACTGCCGTCGGGCTTCCCCATGCCCTGATGGCGCTTCAACCAGTGTTCCAGGAGACGATTGCCGCCGTCGCCACCGCGACAGGTGCGGCGGGTGTCGGCATCGTACGAATATCCGGACCCGACGCATTCACGGTCGCGGACCGGCTCACCTCCGGAAAACGCGCTGCCGCGAACCAGCCCACACACACCCTGCGCCGGGTCACGATCTGCGACCCGAACACCCAGGAACCCCTGGACGATGCCCTACTCGCTGTCTTTCACGGCCCCCGTTCCCTCACCGGGGAGAACGTGGTCGAGATACAGGGACATGGGGGCATGGTGACGCTTCAGCGCGTGCTTTCCGCCTGCCTCGCGGGCGGCGCTCGTGCCGCGCGTCCCGGCGAGTTCACCGAACGCGCGTTCCGAAACGGCAAGATGGATCTCGCGCAGGCGGAAGCCGTCGCAGCGCTCGTCTCCTCGCAGACGGTTGCTGCCCAGAGAGCCGCACTGCGGCAGGTGTCGGGGGAACTCTCAGACGCCGTCAACGAGGCCGCCGTCGTCCTGCAGGAAGCCCTTGCCCTGATCGAGGCGAGTATAGATTTCCCCGAGGAGATAGGCGATGCGGACCCCGTACAGGTGGATGCTCCACTGGCGCATGCCGAGACGATGGTCCGAAGCCTGCTGTCCACCGCGGGTTATGGTCGTCGTCTGCAGGAAGGGCTCACCATCGTTCTGGCAGGCAGACCGAATGTCGGTAAGTCGTCTCTGCTCAATGCCCTGTCGGGAACGCAGCGTGCCATCGTTACCCCGATTCCCGGCACCACGCGCGACATTGTAGAGGAGGCCCTGAACCTGCAGGGACTGCCCGTTCGCGCCCTGGATACCGCCGGAATCCGGGACACCTTTGACCCTGTGGAGCAGATCGGCGTTGCGCGTGCGCGGGAGGCGATGCGTTCGGCGGACGTCGTGGTTGCTGTGCTGGACGCCGCTGACGGGACATTGACGGCAGAAGATGTGCTGCTGCTTGAATCTCTCGCACCGCAGCCCCACGTGGTCGCGGTGAATAAGTCCGACGCGGCGGACCCGGCGGAGCTTATCGAGTCCGCGACGGCAGTCACCCCCGACGCAGCGATTGTGCCCGTCTCCGCCACGACTCAGGAAGGGCTTTCCCTGCTCTCTGAGGCGATTGTGAGAACCGTCACGGGTAATGCGGCTGGTGCCGGTTCGGATGCGCCGCTTGTCACCTCTGCACGGCATGAGGCCGCATTGCGGGCCGCGCTTGATGCGCTGCTAGCCGCCCGCGCGACGCTTGCGGAAGGGCTGCCTCTGGAGATGATCGCCGTAGATGTGCACGGAACACTTCAAAGCCTGGGAGAAATTACCGGCGCAGCTACCCGCGAGGAGATTATCGCGGGGATATTCGCACGGTTCTGCCTGGGCAAGTAGCCGAAGAGAGCATATTAACTAACGGTGGCTGAGAACTGCGGACTCATCGCCGAGCATGGCGGCGGCGGCGGCAGACGGGGTCCGTTCGACGGCGATCACACGGCGACCCAGCGCCTTCGCCACCTCCGGCAGTGTCATCTCATCGAGGAAGACAT
>JAZKEA010000742.1:0-561 GCA_040387315.1 Armatimonadota bacterium
AAAAAGACGGTGCCCCCTAAAATGAGCAGATGCATGTTCGGTCGGTGTCCTCTCGGCGTCCGTACAATGAGACGCATACTGTATAATGGGCAAAGTTACCACATGCGTCACGAAAATGAGACGCATGTGATAAACAGTTTCAAGCAGGCTAGAGAAGAGCTGCGACACACGACAGAAAGACAGGGGTTCGGAACACACCAGCATGTTCGCGCTCAATTTTTATAATGAACTTTACGGCGATGCGCTTAGAAAAGGGCGCAAGTCCGCGACGATTCGCCTGGGGGATAAGTCCAGCAAGTATCAGAGCGGGCAGATCGTGTGGGTGACTCTGGGACAGCGTTTCGGCAAGCACCATAAGCTGTTCACAGGCATTCTGGATGCGGTTGAGGTAAAGACCGTCAAGGAAATCTCACCGCGCGATATTCAGCGAGAGAACCCGGAGTTCCGCACCCAGGATGATGTCATTCAGCTTTTGTCTCGCGTCTATGACCGCATCGTGACGCCGGAAGATACCGTGACCATTATCTACTTCTCGCCTGTGGATGAGTACGGGCTGGACGG
>JAZKEA010000742.1:571-5251 GCA_040387315.1 Armatimonadota bacterium
CTGCTCAAAGCCCCGTAAAAAGGCGCCCATTCCCTTTCCAACTCCTTTGAGCATCTCCCCTACGCCTTCTCCAACGGCACGGAAGGTGGCTTCAAGAAGGGCGGCCTCCGGGTTTTCGAAGTCCAGCGTCATGCCGGGAGCCTTGTTCTCTCCCTCGATTCGCAGGGCACGGACCCGCCACTCACCGTCCTCGCGGCGCAGACGAAGCGTCCCGACCTTTACATCGCCCGCGTCCGTCAGGGTCACCGGCACGGCTGCAGATGCCTCCTCGATTATTGGCTCCCCGATGGTATAATCCCGAGCGCTCGATGATTTCACTGGCGGTGAGGGCGAGTCAGAAGCAAACTCTTCGTCATTCGAGAAGGGGTTTATCCGCCCCATCGCGTCGCGCGCTTTTTCGGTCAGCAGGGGCTTTGCGCGGTCCCAGTCCTCCTGTAACATCGCCTCCATGAATCGATCCGAAACAGTCTGGACCCGCTGCCTTTCGCTGGGTCCGCAGCCCGCGGCGAGAGTTACGAAGAGAGCGATGCTGAGTGTACAAAAGGTGCTGACCGCAAGCCAGCGAATGCGAAGAAGCGGCGCATTTGTGCCTGTTGCCGGGTTGTTAGCTGAGATCATGGGATGAGCCTCCTATTCTACTGCCACTGTCATTGATAGGAGGCTTATAGGGGTGATTTAGTTGCAGTCAGGCGAAGACGCTTTAATCGTCGTCATCATCGTCGTCCTCTTTTTTGCTCGGGGCAGTGGCGACCGAGCGGCCCTGATGGTCGAAAAGCGGGCGACGGACTATTCCCGGATAGGGGCTTTTCGCGCCTTTGATGCTGTGCCAGAGCACTCGGTTCAGAGTGTCTTCGTCCTGGACCGTTAGCTGGTCCGGCGCGGAAAAATCCAGGGCGAGGGATGCCTTTGCGCCATAAGCAGTCTGCACGTTTTTCGCGTTCAGGTCGATGCGGGCGGGAAGACAGGTATATGGCGTGAGATTCGGTTTGGCGGTAAAAGACGCGTACAGTGGCGTCGCCGCGGCATCGAACTGGCTCATGGGCGGCAAGCCCAGAATCAACTCCATTGTCCGCAGGAGGGAGCAGGTGCTGTAAAACGTGCTGTCAACATGACCACGTTTCGTGTACGGGGAGATCGCTAGGGCGACAGTTCGGTGGGCGTCCACATGATCGGGACCGTTCTGGGCATCGTCCTCAATGACAAAAATTGCCATTTCCTTCCAGAAGCGTGATTTGCTGCAGGCTTCCACAAGCTTGCCGACGGCAAGATCATTACTGGCTACCGCGGCCCTGGGGGTGAACGCACCAACGCGCGTTCCCTGGGTATGGTTTTCACCAAGCGACATTATGGCAAAACGGGGCATGTCCCCGGTCTTTTCCCACGCTGCTAGGTCTTTCAGATAGATGTCAACCTTCTGGAAGTCCCGCAACCCTTTCGCGGTCGCCCACTCCTCGCTGCGCCGTTTGTCCACATGGTAGTAGTAGGTTCGGTAGTGCAGCTTGGCGCGCTCACACAGATCCCAGATCCGTCCTCCGGGAGTTTCCCCGAGGGGGTCGCCGAAATCACCGTAGCGGATCGGAGGGGCTCCCTTGCTGCCGTACTGTGACGGCCAGGTGCGCTGGAGGGCATCGGGCACATAGGCCCCGTTGCTCCAGTGGTGCCCGTCTACGGAAACTTCACCGTTGGCGTACAGGTTATCCAGAAGTACGAATTCGCGTGCTAGAGCATGCTGATTCGGGGTGACGTCCTCCCCGAAAAGGCAGAGAGATGGGTCACCGTTACCGATGGGTTTGCCTCTGGCATTTTTCATGTCGCCCATCACCTGATCATAGGTGCGGTTCTCTTTGATGATATAGACAACATGTTTGATGGGGGATTTGGCCCCCGGTATGGAGGGAATCGGGTTGCTGCCCGGTTTTGGCGCTTTTGCAGGTTTGTCGAGCAGGGCATCGGAATACGGGCTGTTCGCGTAGACCTGCTTCGTGTAGGACGCAAGCGCTGCTGCATCCGGGACGGCGACGGTCGTCAGAACGCCCTTCAGCAGAGTGGTGATGTAGGGATAGCCTTTAGGGGCGACCGGGTCTATCTTTCCCCCAGGGGCTTTGCCGTTCGGGCCGGTGCCATAGCCTTTGCCGGAGCCGATAAAGAGTTTTTCACCGTCGCGGCTTGCCCCTACCATCGTTGGATAGAAGGTCGTCGGTATGAAGCCCTCGATACGGCTGCGCCCCGGTACGCTGACATCCACCACGGCGACATCGTTGTTATCGGAATTTGCGACATAAAGCGTCTTTTCATCGGGAGACAGCGCAAGCGCCGAGGGTGTCGCCCCCGCAGGGGCGCGGGGCGTCAGGCGCATATTCATCTTCTCCCGCATGATCCGGGTCGCCGTATCGAAGACGTACACGGAATCATCGTTGCCGCAGGAGACAAAAAGCCGAGAGCCGTCTCGGGTCAAAACCAGAGCGTTGGGATGGCTTCCGGCAGGCAGAGTCGCGGTCGGCTCCAGGGTTGCCGTGTTCAGCGCCAGGACGACTCCTCCTCCCCAGAGCGCCGTGTATACGGTCTTGCCGTCAGGCGTGACCGCCATCGCGCCGGGGCGGCTTCTTTCCGGCAGGGTACGCTGCGCCTTTATCGCGCCCGTTGCCGCATCCAGAGCAAAGACCGAATCTCCGGCAAGGTTGGCGACATACACCATTTTTCCGTCGGGGGAGAGCGCAAGACCGCCCAGGTAGGCATTTTGTGCTGGGGCGTCCTGCCGGGCCGGGTCGCGTCCGGCATCTTTACCCGGATCGGCGGTCTGAGGCAGGGCGGATTTTAGGCCCGCGATGGTGAGGGGGGTAGCGGCAGTCAGGGTTCCGGTGGAACCGACTGAGAATACGTATATCTTGCCCGAATTACCCCCGGACACATACAGTGTCTCGCCGTTCGGGGCGAAGGCGATTCCCCCACTGCTCTGCGCTCGCTCAACCGGTAGAGAGGCGAGGACCGCCCCCGTATCGGCATCCGCCAAGTGCACCTGATGCGCCGCTGCCCCGCCATTGACAAAGGCGAGCCACTTTCCGTTCGGGCTGATCGTCCCGCCGAGCAGCAGGTCTCCCATTACCTGATGCCGGGTTCCCGCAGGCGTTATCTTCCAGCCATTGTGGAGCAGAACCGTCTTTTCTTGAAGGGATGCAGAGAGCAGCGGCGCGGTTAGAGCGCAAAGGCCGAGGCAGGCAGCAATGGCGACGATGCCTTTTGTGTGCGAGGAAACGTGGGTCACAATATTCTCCGAGGCGGTAGCGGTTTGTTGTTTTACGACAACAGTGACAGGTTAGACACGGCAAACCAGAAACCCTTATACGAAACAAAAGAAGCGGCGCGAGACGCGCCGCTTCGCGGTCACTCCAGGCTGAGATCAGTTATTCGTTTCTGTCAGGTAATCGGTGTAAATTCCTCGCAGGCGGTACTCCGCATTCAGCGCTGTCTCGCTTTTAGCCGTGCCGTTAGCGTTCTTAAAGTCCGGATCTTTGCTCCATTTTGCGTGCCCGTCGCAGAATATCCAGTTTCGCCCGCCTGCATGACGTCCGCCCAATTCCCATCTCCCGGTTCCGTTACCTGCATTGCCGTACCCAGGGGTGATATACCACCCTGCCATAAGACTGGTTTTGCTGGACCCGACATCGGTCAGATAAAAAAGGTTGGCCGGGTAGTTCGTATCGGGAAGGCTGACCATTTCAAAGGCGGTTCCGCGGGGAGTAGTTGTTCCGGGTATCGTCACGTAGGATTTGCATAGCTTGTAATTTCCTGCGTAGGAGAGCGGAAGAACGTCCCGCAGACCGCCCGCTGTATCTTTCATGCCCACGTAGGCGCCCGGCACTTTCATCTGCAGCAGCTGCTGTTCGTAGCAGTTGGAGCCACCTTTTTGAAATCCGCCCTGCTCGCTGTCACTGGGACAGACCAGAACGCCATAGTTTTTTACATAGGGCTGAATCGCAAGTGGAAACGCGAATACGCCTGAAAAGAATGTATCGTTAGTTGCCATCGTCTGAGGGTTGGTGCAGGGGCCCTGCCAGCCGGTCGCAGGCAGAATCTCATCGTTATCCTGGGCATACATCATCACGGCATTGCCCATCTGCTTGAGATTGGATAGGCAGGCCGTCTGGCGGGCTTTCTCCCGCGCCTGTGCAAATACAGGGAATAGGATAGCTGCTAGTATCGCGATTATAGCGATAACAACAAGCAGTTCGATGAGGGTGAATGCACGGCGGTAGCTATGGGCAGAAGGCGCGGCTCCCCCCGAAGAAAACGTAGCCATTTTGTCACAACCTTTTCTGTTTGAACGCGACTTTGAATCGTGGAATTACGAGAAGATATCTTCTGCGCTTATCGTAATCCAAATGTGTCGGTCGTAGGTTAAGGCAACGTTAAGAGTTCAAAGGGATGAAAAGAGTTCGGGAAAAGCTCTAGAGGAGTACCGCTCCTGACAGCTTAGCGCGTCTTTTGCTTGGGGCGACTGGTGATGCCCAGCCATCGTTTAATTGTGCTTTCGACACCCGGCATCATGTAAATAAGGACGAGTGCGGCGATAACAAGGGCAACCACTTCCATTTTGGGGGCTCTAATCAGAGTTTTAAGGGGGCGCAGGATGTCCTTTAGCTGCTCCAGCAGGGCCTGGGCAAAATGCTGGCCGCTGACGGC
>JAZKEA010000742.1:5261-6313 GCA_040387315.1 Armatimonadota bacterium
AGAAGAATGATGACAAGACCGAACATCATTAGGCGTGCATGACCCGCTGCCTGCTCTGCCTTATTGACCTTTTTGCTTCGTCTGCGCTTACGTCGGCGCACGACAACCATGCGCTGTGTAGGTTCCGGATCGAAGAGGAGCGGCTTACGCCTTTCTGTCACAGGGGAAGCTGACGACTCGGTCTCCGTCGTGGCTATCGGTTCCGTCGCAGTGGTCACAGAGGTACTAGGCGTTTCGACAGTCTCTGCCAGGGTCTCGGCAGAGCGGCCTGCATCACTGCCGGAAGGGTTCGTCGTAGTGCTAAGACTCTGTAAACGTGCCATGCAATTCGCCTGTGGTGTAAATCTCTTGGGAAAGAGTATATCTTATATACGCCATATAAGCGGAAAAACCTTTATCCGAACAGGGCCACCGCGCTGTTACAATAGGATGACTGCCGAAAATATCAGGGAAATAGGATGACAACGACACAAACGCGCTTTGAATTGATGCGTCAGCAGGTTTTGGAGGCAGGCATCGACGGGTGGCTGCTCTACGATTTTCGTGGTGGAAATCCGCTCGCCGCCTCCCTGATGGGGCTGCCGATAGATGCCCACTTGACCCGCCGTTACTTCTTCTGGGTGCCACGCGAGGGCCAGCCGATGCTGCTGGTGAATGGGATTGAAGCGGGAAACTGGAGAACCTATCTGAGCCAGATGGACGGCGGCGAAGCCGTTCAAGTGACGCTGTATTCCGGACATACCACACTGCAGTCGGCTCTTGGCGAGGTGCTGAGGCCGGGCATGCGTGTCGCGATGGAATACAGTCCGAGCGCTTCGGTTCCGTTTGTCTCGCGGGTAGATGCCGGAACTATTGAACAGGTTCGGGAATTTGGCGTTGAGGTAGTGTCCAGCGGGAATCTTCTGCAGCGATTCCTGACGCTGTCCGAGGCGGAACTTGCGGCACATCGGACGGCCTCATCGTGCCTGATGGCCGCCAAGGATGCGGGCTTCGCCCTGGTCCACGAGCGGCTTCAGAAGAACGAACCCGTCGACGAACTCATGGTTCAGGCC
>JAZKEA010000743.1:0-2730 GCA_040387315.1 Armatimonadota bacterium
GACCGCATCGGCCTTTCGCTGGGTATCGTCCAACCCATCTGTCGCAACCGTCAGTGATTCGACGACCGCGACGGTCAGTGTCACCGCGGTAGCCCTGGGAACTACCACCCTCAAGGTTACTGAACTGGAGTCCGGCGTGTCCCGTGAGATTCCCCTGACCGTTACCCCGGTGCCGGACCCGCCTGCCGATAATCGCACTCTTGTGGAGCTTGCCAACGCGTATATCAACTCCCTCTCCCCGCAGCAGCGCGCGGCAACCGTTCTGCCGGAGACTGCCGAGAATGCGATGAGGTGGTCCAACCTGCTCGCGGTCCCTGATGCGGGCACCGGAACCAATGCACTGAGGAACGGCGTCGCCTACTCCACCCTCAGCAGCGAGCAGAAGGCCGCCTGGGATCTGCTGATCACGAAAGCTCTGACGAATACGGTGCCTACGTTTTTCTGGGCGCCCACGGTCAAAGATCAGGTCTTCTCTACCCGGAAAATGGAGAGGTACCTCATGCGGTTCGACAGTGCTCATAACGAGGATTATATGTACATCGGGTTCGTCGGCACCCCTTCGGAAGGCGGGAAGTGGCGGATGCAGATCGGCGGGCGTCTCCTTGCTATCAATCACACGTATGTCGGCAATACGGGCGTCTCCCAGACACCGCTCTGTGTCGGAAGGGAGCCAGAAGTACTCAGCGTACCCAAAAGCGAGATTGGTCTCCCGGGCGTGCCGGGCGAGACGATTGTCCTGGGGGGCCTTAGTACGAAGAACCAGTTGTTCGAGCAGATAAAAAATCTTCTGGACGCGTCTCAGCGGGCACAGGCTACATTAGAAGGTACCTTCTCGGACTTTCTTGTTGGCCCCGGCAAGGAAGGGAGCAGTCACTTCCCGACGGGGTCGACGAACCGCGGGCTCCTTGGGTCAACCCTACGACAGGATCAAAAAGAAAGGCTAACCAGCATTCTCGCCGTTCATATAGGGTTTGTTACGGACAAGGCTCTGGCGGCACGCTACCAAGCCCTCTACGTTTCGGAGATCGACGCGACTTATATCGGATATTCCGGCTCGCCCGGTCGGCTGTCCGCGCCGGGCGATTACTTCCGCATCGACGGCCCTCATGTCTGGATCGAGTACATCGTTCAGCCCGGGACTGTACCGGGTCTCCCACCTCCGAACAACAAGGTGCATCGGTCTCTCTGGCGTGACAAGGTCACCGACTACAACGGTGAGTTCCCGCTCTGAGACAGAGTCACTGCCAAGAAGCAGCGACGGGACTGACGGTTGGACGGTCTCAGCGAAGTCGTAACGGTGTGAGGTACGACACCCAGGTCCCCCTCACTTCGCGCTGTCGGGCAGGCGGACCGTGTCCTGCCCGCTGGTCAGCCATTCGAGGTTGAAGCGGGCGAAATGTAACTCATCCCAGTAGTGCGTACTGTCCTTGGGACCGCGCTCGTAAACAAAGCCGATGGTGCCGTCGTCGAGCGTGACAAGGTCCGAGTAGGATGACGGATGGGGCCACATCGTTTTACCTGCCGTCCAAGTCTCGCCTTCGTCATAGCTGAGTCGCACCGTCAGGTTATAGCGACCGTACGGGTACTCCTTCTGGCGCACTGGTGACGCAGGGTTGGAGAAGAGCAGTCGGTTCTTGTCGTGCGTCGATGCCAGGGTGAGACGGGCAACGCTTCCCATACAGCCCGGCGTGATCAGCTCCTCCGCGCGGCGAACCGGTCCCCAGGTTTCTCCGCCATCGGAGCTGCGGGCAGTCAGATGGCGCATATTGTCCGGCCCGTCTTCGGGGGTATCGGGGCGAGCCATGAGCAGAACCGTTCCATCGGCGAGTTCGACAAGCTGGCACTCGCCCGTGCCCACGCCCACGGTACCGCCCCGTTTCCACGTCGCCCCGTGATCGTCGCTGTAAAACGTATGGGAAAAACTGCGCCGCCCGCTGCCCGTCTCCTCGTTATGACGCGCGGGAACCAGGAGACGTCCCTTCTTCGGACCCGACTGAAGCTGAATCACCGCGTTCCCGGGACCGATACCGTAACGCTGGTCCGTATCGCTCCCCCATTTGGTTTTCTTTTCTGTGGTGGCGGGACGCTTCGCGGCCCAGTCGCTTTTGGTGACCTGGTCGTGAATGGAGACAGGTCCTTGCCAGGTCGCGCCACTGTCGCGGCTTGTGAAATACGTGAACTCCTTCTTATCGCGCAGAAAGAAAAGCCAGATCTTACCCGTCACGGTGTCCACACCGACGGTCATGTCCGCGCAGGGACGGTCACCGTCATCGAAGAGTATCTGCTCCGCGCTCCAGGTGCGTCCCCGGTCGCGGCTCCGCTTGAAAGCAATGTCATGATTACCGATGTCGCCGATTCCGTTATGACGCTTCTCGACGAAAACAAGCAGATCGCCGTTCGGAGCCTGGAGGAGGGCGGGAATGCGATAGTTCGGGCGGTTCTGCGGCGTGACGGAGAAGACGGCGGCGGATTCAAACAGCGGAGGAGCCGCCCGAACCGCCAGGACCGGCCCGCCCCAAACAAAGGCGGCAAGGAGGAAGACGAGTCTCAGCAAAAGTTCAGTGCCTCCTGCGGACCGCTGCATAATCGCCTCTTGTAGCTACGCCAGGTAACTCTACTCCGCCTTTGTCGGGGATTAGAATCCTCCGGTGGAAGCCTGTGGCTTGGGTTCCCTATCGGGAACAGTTCCCGTGCAATACTGCGGCTATTGTTCAATATCCGAGCCCTCTT
>JAZKEA010000744.1:0-2519 GCA_040387315.1 Armatimonadota bacterium
CATGCCGCTCCGTACCGAGAATGTAAAGACCACCAAGGGCCTTGACCTCCTCGCGCTCCTTGGCAATGTCGTGCGGCTGTTCGGCTTCCTCATTGAGGGAGATGGTTCCCGCCCCGGCAGGTCCGAGCGTTTCCGGATCGGCGGCGGCATCGTTCTTGCCGACGACGTGCGCGATGGACATCGGCCCACGCTGCTTACCGCCGCGCCGGAAGCTCATATCGACGACGGCCCCTTCGACACCCTCATCTTTGTAGTGCGTTCCCCCAAGAAGGATGTCAACACCACGGCCTGCCATGTTGGTTGCAATGGTGATAGCCCCCTTACGGCCCGCCTCCGTGACGATTCTTGCTTCCTGCTCGTGATATTTCGCATTCAAAATATTATGGGGAATACCATGCTCCAGTGCGCTGAAAAGACGCTCACGAGGGAGGCCCGCATCCACGCCGATGATCTCTCCAAGGGAGTCGATGGTGGCTTTGTCGAGCATTTTGAGGGAGACGCCGAGCTCTTTGGCAATGGGAGCGAGCTTGGGGACGGTCAGGTTGTCGATGGGCGAGTTGAGCAGGTCGCTCATGGCTCCATATTTTTCGCCGAGGGTTTTGCGCTGCGATTCGAGCTTGTTACGCAGCAGGTGGATTGCGCCGAGCACTTCGAGGGCCTGGAAGGTGAGGCGCGACGACACGCGCTCACTGCCTTCGATGGAGCGGGTTCCGACGAGGACGGGCTGCTCACGGCACCAGAGGCCAACCAGCTCGGTGATGATGCCCCGGAGCTTGGCCTCTTCAGTTTTGTAGATGATGTCGGCGAGGTCTTTGCGCTGGATGGGCTTGTTGGTCGGGACCTGGACAACGTCGAGGGCGTAGATCTTGCGGAATTCGTCCTCTTCCGTTTTGGCGGTACCGGTCATACCGGCGAGCTTGCGATACAGACGGAAGTAGTTCTGGATCGTGATCGTGGCCATCGTCATCTGCTCGTTTTCGATGTCGATGCCCTCTTTTGCCTCGACGGCCTGATGGAGGCCATCGGACCAGCGGCGTCCGAACATCATACGGCCCGTGAACTCGTCCACAATCACAACCTCGGGCTTGCCTTCGCGGTTGGGCTTGACGACGTAGTCGCGGTCCCGGATGAAGACGGCGTGCGCCTTCAGAGCGGCGACGGCGTGCTGCATCTCGGAGAGGTGTTCGAGCGACGATATGTCATCGATACCGAGGGCCTTCTCGACCTTCTGATACCCCTGCTCAGTGAAGGTAGCCGACTTGGCTTTTTCATCGACGGTGTAGTCTTTTTCGTCGGTCTCGGTGTCGTACTTGTCCTTCTTGGCCTCACCACGCTCCAGTTGGGGGATAACCCGGTCCAGAACGTAGTACAGGTCGCTCGACCGCTCGGCGGTGCCGGAGATAATCAGCGGCGTACGGGCCTCGTCGATCAGGTTGGAGTCGCACTCGTCCACGATGGCGAAGAAGTGACCGCGCGACTGGGAGACCATCTCGATGCTGGGGGCCATGTTGTCACGCAGGTAGTCGAAGCCGAACTCAGACGAGGTTCCGTAGGTGATATCGCACTCGTAGGCATCGCGCCGGTTATGGGTCTGGCGGGCATGCTTGTAGCGGGCATCGAGACCGTCCGCGGCCGGGTCATCATAAGTCGGATCGTAGATGAACGTTCCGCCGCCTTCGCCCGTTTCCGGCGAGGAGCCCTGCAGGATTCCGATGGTCAGGCCAAGAGAGTGGTAGAGCGGACCCATCCAGACGGCATCGCGCTTGACCAGGTAGTCGTTGGCGGTGACCAGGTGGACGCCGCGGCCCGCGATGGCGTTCAGGTAGGTCCCGAGCGTGGACATAAGGGTCTTACCCTCACCGGTCTTCAGCTCGGAGATTCGACCGTCGTGCTGGACCATGCCACCGATGAGCTGGACATCGAAGTGACGCATCCCCAGGGTGCGCTTGGCAGCCTCGCGGCAGGCGGCAAACGCCTCGGGCAGGACGGCATCGAGCGCCCGGTTGTAGCGCTCGGTCTCCTCTTTGGGTGACAGGCCTTCAGTGTCACCGACATCGGCGAGAACGCGCTCGCGGAACTCGGTGGTCTTGTTTTTCAGTTCGTCATCGGAAAGCTTCTGAAACTGTGGTTCCAGAGCGTTGATCTTGTCGACTATTTTGCGGTAGCGCTTGATGTCGCGCTCGTTTGCATCAAAGAGTGATTGAAAGAAACCCATTTTTTGTGTTTGCCTGATAGTGATAAAGAATGACGGTGACGATTTCACCCCTCCCCCCACGCCGCCTGAGGCGTCGTTTCCCCCTCCCCTCAAAAGGAGAGGGGGCGTTCGGTACAGATGCCGTCCTTGGCTAACGCAGAGCACTGGGGCGGATTTAGCCCCGGCCCTGCACATTATCTGTGGGAGAGGTAAAGGTGGTTATTTTTCAGGCGAACGGGGGCGCACGGGGGGAAGAGGGATTTGTGACGAAGCGGGAACGGAGGGTGTCGTCGGTTATGGGGGCGGCGAGGGCCGGGCCATCATC
>JAZKEA010000744.1:2529-3008 GCA_040387315.1 Armatimonadota bacterium
TCTGGGACGAGAAGGACGATACGCGGGCGAAGCGTGACCAGAAGGGCGTCGGCGGCGAGGTGCGCGGCGACGCTGTGTTCGGGATCGTTCCCCTCGCGCAGGTTTTGAAGCTGTTCACGGAGCGTGGCGGCGGCGCGGCGAATCGCGTCTTCGTCCTCTTCGGTCGAGCGGCGCGGTGTGGACGCCAGAGTCTGCCGGGTAGGCTCTTCCGGGGTCGCCGCTCCGCTCCCTGTATTCTGCAGGTTCTGCGGCAACGCCCGTGCCATGGCATGCAGAAGCGCGGCCCCTGTCATAGGCGACAGGAGCAGTGCGGAAAGCAGCACGACAGAGATCGTGCCCCAGGCAGGTTGGCGATGCGCGAAGCGGCTCATTGGTTAAAGAATAGTGGACGAATACTTCTGTGCGGGCGTTTTCCTGGGCGTGAATGCCCGGTCTGGACGGCGGTCGCGAAGCGACTTGTGAACGTCGCTTCGCGACCG
>JAZKEA010000744.1:3144-8811 GCA_040387315.1 Armatimonadota bacterium
CCGCCAGGCACCCCTCCAGGGCGCAGATGCAAAAACGGTATTCGCTGTTATAAATACCCGCTTATTTTACCATAGGGAGAGTATTGGAGTTCCCGATGGAGGGCCTGTTGTCTTGTGTTGATTGTTGGCGGTTTTCGGGGGTTGGGTTAGGGCAGAGTCGGTGAGTGGTACCCGGTGTGGTGCCCGCCGAATAAATTCGCGGCTTCGGAAAACACGAAGTCAGCCTTCGCGGACTGGGAAACAAGGGAAAAGGGCTATTGGTTTTCTGAGTAGGGACGATGGTTTCGAGTAGCGGCGGCGCGAGCCATTGCGGCGAATTCAGCGTTATCCGAAATGCTCGCTTCAAGAACGTTGCGCATGTCGTCGGCAACAGATTGCCATTCGGCGTCGTCTGTATGTGATTCCGCAAGCTGAAGGTAGTAATGATATTGCCTCAGTACAAGAAGGTGTTCGAGACGAATAGAGTTCAACGCAGATCTATCCAGACCAAGTGCTTTGATAGTCGCCTCTCCTCTGGCATTGCCGTCTCGTGCTAGAGGAACCTCATCTCGGAACGCTATGTATTGTGTTGGATCTTCGATAGAAGGATCGACAAATAGCGGCTGTTCGTGCGAGAGATCACGTGATTCTGTGTGGTTCCGAATGCGTCTTCGTGGGTTGGTGAGCGGGAAGAGATTGCCCTTGTGTCGTGAGTTGCACGCGGAACAGGCAAGGAGTAGATTGTTCCAGTCGTAGGCAAGCCAGTAATAACCGGGACGCAGCAAAGGCGAGCCTTGCCTCTGTTTGACGGCGGCTTTGGGGCGGAAGTGTTCAACGTCCCCATCGGCGAACACCTTACGCTCACAGAAGCAGCATTTCCCATACTGAGCGGCAATCAGCGCCTCTTTAACGTCCTCAGCCCCATAAATATCCGCGCGAAAACGAAAAGAGGTTTCTCCCTGTTGCGCGGCAGTACAATGCGCCTCACACATTGCCTGACCGTCCCCGCTAAGAGTCGTGGGTACCAACGGTGGTCTATGAACCCGGATCATTTACCGGAATCACGTTTTAGCAAAGCAACTGCACGCTGCAGGGCATCCTGAGCACGCAGTTCCGCCGGTGTCTCACCCACGGGAAAATCATCAACAGTCTTTTCCAATTCCGCGAGTCGCTGACGGTCTGCATTGGAGAGGGTCTGCTGAGACAGTATCCGGCGGCGCTCCTCCAACACAGCGGCAACCTGCGGCGGACGCGCTGTTTCGAGGCCAAACAGATCGCTGGTAAGAATCTGGTCCACGCGCCAGTTACGGATTTCGTCAACGTCATTGTCGATAACCACATGATCGCCTTCGCGTCGGAGCAGCGCAAGGTTAGCGTTGGGCGCGGCCTGAACAATGAGCGGGCTGTGAGCGGTCACGATGAACTGCGTATTGGGAAACGTCTCCGTAAGTTTCTGGACAAGGTCGCGCTGCCATTTGGGATGCAGATGCAGGTCGATTTCATCGACAAGAACGACAGCTGGTTCCGCAAGCGGATTTTCACTGTTGGGATAGCGGTCAAAGAGGCGACTGGCGAAGTCTACCATCCAGGTAAGCGCAGTCTTGTAGCCGTAACTGAGTTCAGATACACGTACCCAGCCGTACGGCGTTTTGGCTTCCACGCGAGGGGTCATTCGTGTATCATCGGACGTGCTGAAACGGAAGTCCGAAACATCCGGCAGAATACCTCCCGTCAAGAAGTTTTTGATTTTAGCATAACGATTCTTTGCATGTGTTTTCTGTTCTTGTTTGCCTATTATCGTGGCGTAATTTGTCTGTAAGAGCCATTCTTCGACATTAATTAGTTCCGCCGAAGTATCAAAAAGACTATCTGATGGATTTTCTCTTATTTCTTTTGCTAGAGAAGCCTGACGCGAACGTCTCGAAGCACCGTAGCCATAGCAAATTAAGCCCGAAACATCTTCGTCTTCGGGTAATTTGTGAAATCCACGGATAAGACTATCTCCATCAAGTTCAAAGGAAGCAGTTATGAAACTTGAACCTAGTTTCGACAAAGGGTGCCCATATGCGAAATTTGATGAAAGGAACAGCGTTTCGCTGTTCCTGATGTAAGGTGATTTTGGGTCCGCTTTGCCAGCTCTGTCGAACAAGAAATTAAACCGGCTAAGATAATGGATGGCGCTGGGAAGGAACTCAGTTTCCAGGGTTTGAACGTTTTTTACTTTAACGGGCTGCATCCCAGCAAGGCACTGAAGCAGTGTTGTCTTACCGACCCCATTCTCACCAAGCAGAACAGTCCACTGGGCTAGCTTGCCATTGCCATCTGACAGGTCAAGCGTCTGCGGCTCTTTCCCAAAGCAGCGGAAATTCGCGACCGTCAGCGAAAGGAAGTAGGCGGGCGGAAGACTCTCAATTGCCCTGCTGTTGCTATCTTGTTCGGTGGCTGACATTTGCCGTTACAGTACCATGAACATCTGCGTATAGGTTCTTAAAATGAGTAAGATTCTTCTAGCTACCAATCAGCCGGAGCAGGTTTCGGACCTCGTGCTTGGTCTCTGGGGAAACAGCCACAGTGTTATTATTGTCTCGGATGGCCTTGCTGCATGGAACCTGATCCGTGGCGTTCCCCCGGACATTCTTTTTCTGGAAGAATTGCTTCCGAGTATGGATGGCTATGAGCTATTGCTAAAGATTTCCGAAGAGTCTCTACTTCCGAAAATGAGAGTAGTGCTCGGGCTACATATGCCCAATACAGGGGTTCCCTACCGAAACTGGGCATGGCCTATTGACAGTTATCTGATACGACCTTATTCTCCCTGGCAGATAGTGGTGAATATTGAGCAAATCATGTACAGAGTCATGCAGCCGGACGTTGCGGCACTCGCCGATTATGATAAAGACGATACGCTTTGGAGAACGGTGGGGACCAAATTGTCCTCCAGTAATGAGCCTTTACCATAGTCTGCAGATGAGCAATAGTGGTATAGTTCACGATGCTAAAATAGTCTAACAAATCGTTCGTAAAGCGGAGGTGCCGTTATGACAATTACCCTGGATTTAAAACCCGAAGAAGAGTCGATACTAGCCGCTCAGGCGGAGGCGCAAGGCGTCACGGTAGAGACTGTGCTTCGGCGCGTTATCGCCCAGATGCCCGCTCCACAGGAGCCTGTACCTGAGATACCCGAGAAGAACAAGGCGGCGATTGCCCTTCTTAC
This sequence comes from Armatimonadota bacterium, assembly GCA_040387315.1. Lineage (GTDB taxonomy): Bacteria > Armatimonadota > Armatimonadia > Armatimonadales > Armatimonadaceae > JACMJB01. The sequence goes on from JAZKEA010000744.1 coordinate 6,338, forward strand.
CTCCTGGATGCAGGAGGATGACGACATGACCGACGAGGAGCGTAAAGAAGCGGATCGCGACTTGGAAGAGTTCAAAGCAAACATCAACCGCTGGCGTGCCGAAGAGGGCCGTCCTCCGGCGTACCGATGAACAGGACTTTATTTCTGGATTCAACGCCTCTGGGCTTGGTAACGCAGCGGCCCGGATATTCTTCCGAAGTGGACGCAATTCGCCAATGGCTTCGCGATCTGCTCGCCAATGGCTGGACAGTTTATGTTGCCGAGATAGCGGACTACGAGGTGCGACGCGAATTAATACGAGCCGGAAAGCTGGCAAGCCTTCGCCGCCTGGACTCTCTACAAACGTCATTAACCTACTTGCCTATTACAACCGAGGCAATGCGACTTGCCGCCGATCTGTGGGCACAGGCACGAAATCAGGGCTGGGCGACGGCTGATCCGAAAGCCCTGGATGGCGATGTCATTCTGGCGGCGCAGGCGCTTTCACTGGCGCCTCCGCCTGAGTCGCTTATCGTTGCTACCGAAAATGTGGCGCATCTTTCCCGGTATGTGACAGCGGCGGAGTGGCGCAGTATCGCTCCGTAACACTGAAGCGGCTTTGCGGACGAGAAGTAGGCTAGTTACTCCTGCTCATTGTTTCGTTGCCCTCTCGCTACGTTTTCCTGATAGGCGGGGGAGTATTCCCAGAAGTTTTTGCGGCGCACACGGCGGTTTTCTTTTGCTTCCCGCTCAATGGCCTAACGCTGGGATTCGCCGCGGGCGGCGTCGCGTCGGGCCTGCTGCCGCTTTTCCCAGTGGTGCTGCGGGTCCTCGAAAGGACTGGGTTCGTCGCTATCTTCCTGGCCTTTGGGGATGAAGACCGGCGTGACGGCAGGGGCGGCGATGGCGGCAAGCATGGCACGGACGGTGGCGGCCCGGTTGCCGTCGAACCGGCGGCGGGCGTGGTAGTCGATGATGGCGAGCGTCTGGGCATCGCACTGAAAGCTGAGCGCGATGGGCGCGTTCAAGATACGTGGCGGGATAGGAAACTCGCGGGTGGCGAAGGTTCGGATGGCCTCACGTACCAGGTGACTCAGACGGTAGCCGATGTAACGCTCCCCCGCTTTGAGGCAGCGGTCCCGCTCCTGTTTTTTGAGAAGATTCAGCCCCTGCAGCGCGGCAGCGCTCAGAGGGATACGCAGGTGCGCGACGGCGTGAACCGGGGGAGCGCCTGCCCCCACGGGCAGCGGGTCGCCATTGGTGAGATCGGACCACGGTTTTTCCAGACGTTTCTTGCGGCGAAGGGTGACCTGTGCGGCGCGGTGCTTTGCGGCACAGACCGCGCAGCGGGTGGCAACGGGCGAGTCGCCGCGCAGCTGGGCGCAGTCCACGCAGCGGCCCTCGGCGACGAGTCGGGCATGGCGAGCGGGGTCCGGCATGGCTTCGTGTGCTCTTTCATGTACGATCAACAGGATGAGAACAGTTTAGCCTATGCCGACGCCGCTCAGGTTACTTTTGTTTTGGTTTCAGGGCATCGAGGGGAATCCAGCCCCAGCGTTTCCGGGTGCCTTCGTCGATATAGCCGTAGACGAACGTCATTTTTTTGATGGGTTTGAGGCCGTCGTGGGTGGCATCGGTCGGGTAGAAGAGGTCGATGAGGGCGGTGGCGTCTTTGTCGGATGACCGGTGGAACGTGAGCGGGCGTTTTGCGCTGCTGACGCGGTAAGTATCGTTGCTGACGCCGGAGACGTTGAAGCCCAGGTTGATGACATCGTCGTTGCGTTTGAGGTAGTCCGTGGAACGGATGCTTTCCCGACCGGCGAGCGGTATGCCGGGCAGGACTTTGTAGGCGATGAATTCGCCGTCTTTGCCGGTGTAGCCAAAGGTGTAGACCGGTTTACCTTCGGCGTCTTTGCCGATGGGTATCTCGGGACTGCCGCCGGTGACTTCGTAGGCGGTGAAGGTGTCGTTCACGGTCGGAGATGGCTGCATCTTCGTGACCACTTCCGGCGAATACGCGGGATCATTGCCCTCCTGGATTGCCGAGGCTTTAATCCAGCCGGACGCCCCGCTCTTTTTGCCGGTGCCTTCGATCGTGATCGAAGTGGAGAAGGCATAGTAACAGGTTTCACCGTTGATCTGTTTCTGCTGCCCGTAGTTCAGGCGGACGGCATCAGCAGCCAGGGTTCCCCGCACGATGCCGGTACCGTCCAGGAGCGGGTGGCTGCCGCTTTTGAGGGGGAAGTAGAGCCACTTACCGGCTTTGATGTCGGCGGCGGAGGTGAGCGCGCTCCGCAGAACGTAGCCTTTGTCCCGGACATAGACATAGCGAACCGTTTTGCCACTCGCGTTTTCGCCGTCCCGCCCGTCCGTGAGGTCCGCCGCGACGTCGGTCTCCGTCAGTGTGCCTTTGGGTTTCAGGCTGCTGTCAAAGAAGGGTGTGTTCGGCCTGGCGGTCAGCAGAAAGTAATAGTGACCGTTTTCTTTTTTGACGT
>JAZKEA010000745.1:0-5494 GCA_040387315.1 Armatimonadota bacterium
CAAGAAACTTTTTCAAGTTCTTTCCACAAATTCAAGGGGAGAAAACACACATCCAGGCCAGAAGAAAACACTGTAAAGGTACATGCCGCAAGGCTGTTTGGGGTGTTTGAATCGGGTCTTGCAACCCTCCGAAACTCCTCAGCAACCAGCGACGAATGAAGTTATATCGCCACCTGAGATGGGTGTCAAGGAAACAACAGAAAAAGTTTCGAGGAGATCGAAAAACGCAAAGAGAGCCTGTCTGTACCAGTAAACGGTACAGACAGGCTCTGTGGGTGAATGGCGGGAAACTTCTTGGCTAGAAGTTAGCTTTGGGAACGGACACGCCGAAGCCCCACCCTGCAGTCACATTGGATACCTTGACCAGCAGACGGTTGGTACCATCGTTGAGGCGAATGGCGACTTCATCGCTGTTTGCCTCGTAGCCGCGGGAAATGTCGTTCTCGTGAACAACTTTCCCGTTCAGCCAGACCTTGATTCCGTCATCGCTGCCGCACTTGAGGACGGTTTCGCGGGCGTGGATGGAGTCCAGCTCCGTATAGGCGTAGGCGACGCAGTAGTCGGTTCTGCCCAGTTCGCGTGTTAGATTGACATAGCCCTTCTTGGAGGCGATTGCTTCCTTCCATTGGACCGTCTTGTCACCGGAGTTATAGCTGGCGGAGAGATCCGGTGCCCCCTCGACGAGCTGCTCCTCGATAGCGGGCGTGAACTTCAGGCTGATCTCACCCGAGCCGTTCTTGAAGGGGCCGAGCAGCTTCCAGTCGGTGATATCGTCATCGTGCCCTTCTTTCTGAGCGGCATCCCAGGAGGCGCGCAATTCCTGGGCCGTCGGGGGATTAAAGCTCTTGCCGCTGGTCGGGATCAGCGTCTTCTTGGCGTCCAGGTCCGGCAGGAACTCCCCATGCGCGACGATCAATTCGTCGCACATCTCCACGATCTTGTCCATCGTCATCGTCGCCGCGGTCAGCGGGTCGAAGAGACAGGCCTGGTAGACATGGTCACGACGTCCCTCCTGAGCGGCCCGGATGAACAGCTCGTGCTGCGTGACATGTGGATACATGTAGCCAATGAGCTGTGGCGGCAGAGCGCCAACCGTGGTGAACTGCAGACCCGAGCGATCTACCAGTGTTGGCGCCTCGGCGATAGCGTTATCCGGCAGGTTCGTGATCGCGCCATTGTTGGGCATGTTGCCGTAGACCACGCTTGGTGTGCCGGTCACAATGGAATGAATGATCGTCGATCCATACTCGTGGGACTTGTGGACCGTCATCGGCTCGTCCGACTTGCTGAACTTCTTCATCCGCTCGAACTCGTCCACAATACCGTCACAGCGACGCAGGTACTCATCAATAGGAATAGAGTACTTTTCGATCTCCTCTTTGCCATGGGGCATGAAGTACGAGCTGTATTCGGCATTGTGCTCGCTCGACTCGGTGATGAAGTAGCCCAGTCGGCGCATCAGCTCATAGCGCACTTTGTTGGTGTTGTAGATCTTGGGATCGTCCGATGCCGCGAACAGACGCGGGTACAGATCCACACCGTCCTTCTCCAGCTTGAGGTAAAAGGCCATGTGGTTGATGCCCGCACAGATGAAAGCGACATCACTCGGCTTCTCGCCGATATTGCCCATAATCTGGTTGAGCGTGCCCTGGACACTGTGGCACAGACCCACCGCGGCGATGTTCGATGAGCGGGTAATGGTCTGCATATTCATGCTCATCGGGTTGGAATAGTTGAGGAGGGTCGCCTTCGGGCAGACCGCCATCATGTCCTCCACCAGCCCCTTGAGCATGGGATAGGTGCGCAGTGCCCGGAAGAGTCCACCCGGTCCCGTGGTGTCAGCGATGGTAAAGTTCAGACCGTACTTCCGCGGAATCTCGAAGTCCACCAGAGTCGAGTCGAACCCGCCGATCTGGACCATGTTGATGACGAAGTCAGCGTCTTTGAGCGCCTCGCGCCGGTCCTGGGTCGCCTCGATAGTGGGGCTGGCGCCAAGCGTCTTCGCCACTTTCCGGCACAGGTTCGCGCCGACTTCGAGACGGTCGGCGTCAATATCCATGTAGGAGAACGTGGCGTCCTTGAACTCCGGAAACCCGAGAATATCCCCTGTCAGGTTCTTGCTGAATACGACGCTGCCCGCGCCGATCATGGCAACCTTGATCATATATAAATCCTTATTCCTGACGCCTCGCAGTGCGAACAGGTCTGCTGGTGTTTGTCTCCAATCGGTTCCACGAAGACGAAAAAAAAACCTTCCCTCGTTCGCACTTTTCCCACGAATAGTTCATCAAGGTTATAGATGCTTACACGAAATCTGACAGATGGCCTGCTGGTGGTTCGCTCCCTCGCAGGCGACCGAGCTGCTTACGGGGCGCTTGTCGACCGTTACCGAGGAATGGCATATGCCGTAGCCTACAGTTATGTCGGTGACTTCGACACGGCGTCCGACCTTGCTCAGGAGGTCTTTGTTCAGGTGTTTCAGCATCTGGGGGCGCTGCGGGAGACAGACCGCTTTGCCGCCTATGTTCGCCGTATCGTGGTCAACGAGTGCCGGGCCTACTTCCGGGAGCGCAGGCGGTTTGTAGACAGGGCGACGGTGCCCGAGCCGAGCGTCCACGAGCAGGAAAGAAGTAACAATCGTCTGCTGGTGCGGCAGGCCCTGGGATGCCTGTCGCTCCCTACCCGTCAAACCGTCATCCTGTACTACTTCGGCGAGTATTCCTATGAGGAGATTGCGAACTTTCTCAGCGTTCCCGTCACCACGATAAGGAGCCGTCTACGCGATGCACGCGTCCGGCTCAGAAAAGAGATGACCGCAATGATCGAAGAAACTATTCAATCCGCTCCGCTTCCTCCCAGCTTCTCAGACGAGGTTCTCAAGCGCCTTTTCAGTGCCGCCGGTTTGAAAGACAATCGCGCACTGCAAAGCCTCCTGACAGTAAACCCGCAGCTGGCATCTGCCCGCTACAAGACCATGCCCCTCTTTGCCGAGCGGCACATCGTTGAGGTGGCTGCCAGCGGGAACAACAACGAGGGATTCTACGAACTCGTCGGTTACGGCGCACTCGACAACATGAAACCGGAAGAAGTGCAGCAGATGCTTTACGGAGCGACGTTCCACCGGAATCAGCAGATCGCGGCTGTCGCTCTACAGCACGGGGCGACTCTGGACGTCTTCGCCGCTGCCGCAATGGGAGATACCCGCACCGTTCGTCGCCTGCTCAAAAACGACCCGGCGCTGGTGCAGGCACGTGGCCCGCAAGGTGAGACACCGCTGCATAATGCAGGAAACGTTGAGACGGCGCAGATTCTTCTCCAGCACGGGGCGGATATCGAAGCGCTCGACACTACCTATGGCAACACTCCGGCGGAGTTTCAGTCGCTCACCAATCGCATCGTGACCACTTACTTGATTGAGCGCGGGGCCAGCGTCTCGTTCTATCTTGCCTGCTGGATGAACGATACCGACAGAGCAGGGAAATATCTGCGTGCCAACTCCGGTCTGCTCAACGAGCGGTACGGCCCCAAACGCCCTAATGGTACTGCGCTGCCAATTATAGCTGCCGCTAGTGCCGGATCGCTGGAGGTTATCGAGATGCTCCTGAAGTTCGGGGCGGACGTCAATACACGCGACGAAAAGCGTGACGGAGAAACGGCCCTTTTCAACGCCGCCCGTGGCGGCTACCGGGAGCTTGTCGCATTTCTGCTGGAGCACGGTGCCGATCCGACAATCCGCACCATAACCTCAGGAAAGACAGCACGAGATTGTGCCATAGAGGGAAAGCAGCATACCTGGCAGGCGAGTGTCGGAATTGCGGAGCACGATGCCGTTATCGCGCTCCTTACCAGCCATGAGGCTGCCTGAAAAGGAGAGAGGCCCACAGCAATGCTGTGGGCCTCACGATTTCAGGTCCTGGGTGCGGGGTTCTTAATTGCCACCCTGCCCCGGACGGCGAATATTGCCGAAATTCTGCATCATCTGCTGGCGCTGTTCCGGCGTCATCTGCTGCATAACTGAGCCAAAGACAGCCATCTGCTGCTGAAACATCTGCTGCTGCGCCGCAGGGTCCATATTCAGGATCTGTTGAGCCTGCTGTGCGGCATACTGCTTCTGCTGGTCTTGACTGAGCTTTGACCAGTTCTGCGCCGCCGCCTTTAGCAGCGGATTCGAGATGAGGTAAACCGGCTTCAAGTTCAGGGCAGTGATAACTCCCTGCGCCTGATCTGCGGGAACCCGCTGGCCCATAATCTCGACCATACCCGCGGGGGCAGCGGCACCGGCGCTTCCGAAAAGCTTCGCCTGCGCCATAACGTAGTCGGAAACCGCATCGGCCTCCAGACGGCTCTTGGTTGCCGGCAAGTACACCTTCGCCCAGGTCGCGCCCTGCGGCAGACCCTTTACGAGGGTATCCAGCTGTACCTCGAAGTTTTGCGCCGTGCTGGCTTCCGTCAGAAGAGGTACCGGGGCTCCCGCAACGGAAGAATCCGCAAGTATTGTCGCGCCGGTGCTTCGCACCATAGCAGCGACCACTGTGCTCAATGGGCGAGGACGAGTGGTGGATTCCGGCAGACTTGCTCCACCCTGAGGAGCGGTCGAGGGAGCCGCCTGGGCATATGCGCCCTGTGGAACCATAACAATCGCCGAAATGATAACCGCGCTGAACGCCGCTGCTGCCGACACGCTTTTCGTCTTTAGGTGATACATGCCTTATTGCCTTTGTTTGGAAGATTTAGTGTAGAGTTTCGGAGACAATGACGTTTGAAACAACGCGGTCGTTCCCGGCGCACCCTCACCACTGTAATTTATCCTCCCGGCAAGCTAACTTGCTACTGTCTTGCCGAGCAATAGTTCCCACTGCAACGATGAACTCTTCACGTCCGTGGTTTCTCACGCGATTCTCGGTGCGCCTGGACGGGGTAGCGGTTCTGCGCAATACGAAAGTTTGCAGTGGGATTCGGGAGCGGTTCCACCCGCCACCACAAGGGCTCCGGCAGGGGCATGGTTTCCGCGCGTCCGCCCTCTAACGTCCTCTCCTGAGACACCTGCAGCCGTGCCCTTACTCCCGCCTCTTTTCGCTCCAGCCAGACGCAGTACACACACAGCAGCAGAAAAAGAAATATACCGAACACCCACTCTTCAGTAGTAGCCGTCATCGCACAGTCTCCAGGGCACAATGCCCATTTTCTAACTACGGCTGCGTCGGGATTTCCAGGGGCAGTCGCACGTCGATTCGCCAACGTATAAATGGTATCCCCGGAAGTATAAAGCCCTCGTAAAGACGGCGCGGGTCCTCATAAAGAATCTGTAAAGATGTCAGCCGGACAAAGCAAAGCCGGTGTTACGCGAATGTAACACCGGCTTTGCTTTGCCGTTGACGAATTATCTTAATCTGCAGTAGTGGCTTATATAGTGGCGCTTATATAGCGGCGTGTATAGCAGGTCTCTTGGCGGGGTCCGCTTCCGCTCGCCGCAGGATCTCGTGCACGACCGGAG
>JAZKEA010000746.1:0-788 GCA_040387315.1 Armatimonadota bacterium
CGAAAGTGCCCCTAACACCCCCTCTCCTTCTGAGGGGAGGGGGAAACGCGAGCCCCGCGAGCGTGGGGGGAGGGGTGTAACCAACGGCCCGGACCAATTTGCATAACTCATATACTAAATAATCGGCCTACAAGAGGCGGCGGAGATGGTACAAAACGCGGTCGGTGCCGGGGACGGGAAAACTGCTCTCGATATGAAAGCAGCGGGAGAACGCCTGCTCCAGTCCGCCCCGCGTATAGTCGGGAAAGATATCGGGCCGGGTCGCCAGCAGTCGCCGGACCTGCGAATCCTCCTTGGGCACCCATTCGAGGATCAGGTTCGGGGCGATATCCGCGAAAAGCGCGGCGATCCGCGGCAGCGGCACATTGTTTCCGATAGCCAGATGATGCACCAGAGCCAGCGCGAAGGCGGTCGTCGTCCCCTGTTTCTGGCTCTCTTCGCAGCGGCGCAGCAGCGATTTGCGCTCCCCAAGCGCCCAGCCCAGGTCAGGGCTCGGGTTGGTGATGTCCTGGATCAGGGGCAGCAGGTTTTCCGATCCGCCGGGCTCCCCGCAGGCGATATAGTTCTTTTCCACCGCGTTGGCGTCGATGTCCAGGGCGACGGTGGAGATACCCCGGTCGGCGGCGATCCGGCTGAAAATCCCGGTGTTCGCTCCCAGGTCGAGGACCATACTCGGTCGCGGCGAGATCACGCTCAGAATCGCGTCCACGAGCATCTTCTTCGCCTCGAAAGGCGCGTCGCCGTAGTTCGTGTTACCGTCGTAGTAATCGCTCCACTCGGAGCTGCCG
>JAZKEA010000746.1:798-2734 GCA_040387315.1 Armatimonadota bacterium
GGAAAGGCGGCGCACCCCTGCCTCCAGATTGTCCAGAAGGCCGAGCAGGGCGTTCTGGCTCACGGTCCCCTCCGGCGAAGGCGTCGTGGCTGCGCCGGTTCGCGCCGCGCCATCGTTGCCGTGACGCTGCTGGGCGCTGCTGTGGAGAAAGATATGCGGCAGAAGCGACGGGTCCAGCCGGTCGCGGAGCGGCAGCAGGCGGGCGGTCACATCCAGAGGGAGGCCATCCAGAAAGACGCGCTGAAGCTGGCCCAGACGGACATCGGCGTGCGACATCAGGGCGAGCGGGGCGAGAAAATGCTGGCAGAACTGGCGGTACGCGACCCAGGGCTTCCCCGGCTCGTACGGCTCCAGTGAGAGCGTATCGATATGAACCGGCTTGCTGCCCTTCCGAAACTGGATGTTGTAGGCGCTGGCGTCTTTCAGGGACATCCCGAAGCGCATCGCCTCCCGCTGGATCGCCAGGGTCGTCAGCGCGGCGTCCCTTAGCTGACCGAAGCACCACTCATACGGATACGAGATAAACGGGATGCGCTCCGGGCGCAGGACCGCGCGGGCCTCGTCACTGAAGGCGACGGAAAGCGGCGCTTCCGTGTGCGGGATCAGGAGGCCCTTTCCCGCGAGCGCCTCGTACAGACCCGACCCCATCAGCCGGTCGTAGGAATCCTGTCCGGCAGGGTTGATCTGCCGGTACAGGATAGTCTCTCTCTCGAAAACGAAACCGCTGGGATCACGGAACGAAGATGCTTCGGCGACGGCTGTCGCCGCATTTTCCGCTGTGTCAGTCATTCTTTCCGGCGGAAGTCGTCTCATTGGCGGCGCGGCGCGGCGACGCGAAGAGGGACTCTTTTATTCGTGCCCAAAACATCTTGGCCGAAAAGAGAAAGCCGAAGATACCGGCGATGGCGACCTGCATGGCATAGCTTCCGGAACCCGGATCGAGGTATGCCTGGGCGGGCTGCGAGGCGGCGACAAAGACCGCGGAAAACACGGTGAGGATCTCTATGGTGCGCATAATTGACGTTCTGTTCATCTGGATTCCTTTTCTACCCCGGCGGCGCGGGCCACAATACCACGCCTGCCTGGAGTTATTGACGCCTGCGGGACGGAAAAGTTCGAGGTTTTTCAAACGATTTAATTTATTGTCGGCATCAGCCACTGAAAACAGTATAAAAGGCAAAAGTTAAAATTTGATTAAAATAAACGGCACCCCGGAAACTTTTCCCGGGGGGTCGGCGCAGGCCCAACAGGAGTCGGGCCGTTTTTCAAGGCTATCGTGGACCGGTCTGGAGGAAATTGCGCCAGGCGGGAGCCGCTTTGGTAAAGGACAGAGCACGGTAAGGCTGACCGTAGCCGTCTTCCTGCGCTTCTTCCGTCGCGATGTACTGAGAGGGAGACGGGAGGTAGATAGCCAGTCCGCGCGACCGGGGGTGCCCTGATCCGTTGGCGTTGGTGATGATCGTCGTGCCGAGAGCGGTTCGCACCCCCTGGATGGAAGCAAGAACCCCGGCATCGTTCACCGTCGGGGTTCCGCCGACCGGTGCCAAGTTGTTCAGAAAGTCGGTCAGGTCTCGGTTCTCAATGTAGCCGTAATTCTCCGCCCCCCGGCGTGCGTTTGCGATCTGTGTTGCCCAAGCTGGCTGTGCAGCGGAAAGCGATGCCCCCAGCTGGTTCAGCGCGGGAGCCAGAGCACCCACCTGAGACGCCTCCAACACCGACTGCGTGATACTGAAAATGGGGTCCGGGTCAGACCCATAGGCGGCAAGCGTGTCCTGGGCGATAAAGCTCGCGAACGTGCGCGGCGACTGCTCCGGGCTCTCGGTCAGGTTCTGCATCAGACGGTTGTAGAAATAGCCCCGGTCGGGCGGACTCTCCTCGGACCCGACGATGTAGCTTGCCTTGTCCCGGATCTCGTAGGCAACCTCCACCATCTGCA
>JAZKEA010000747.1:0-10148 GCA_040387315.1 Armatimonadota bacterium
TATAACCCGTAAAGAACAACGAGGAGACCGAGACGTTGGTCACCGTGACTGCCAATGAACCGTCGGGACGGGGTTCTTTACGGATCTTCAGCAGTGAGCTAAAAGCGTTCTCCGGTATCTTGTTGTTCGTTGTAGAAGTTCGCCAGCCCGAGGTTTTCGCGGGCGGTTTGGAGAGGACTTCCGTCTTCGGAGGGGGCTGAGCCAGTCCAGCCGAGCAAAGGATCAGGTCAGCAACGACTAAGAGGGAAGCAGAACGTACCAACTTTGCGGATTTCATAGATCAGGATAACACACCAGGACAACACAAAAGATTCTAAGTGGATGTACTAGACACCCTGAAACCCTATGCCTTCTCCATTTTTCGGATTTATCGGAGCCTATAAAAAGGCAGTTAAAACAGACACCCTATGCAAATGGAAACACCCTATGCAAATGACAAAAAGCGGGCAGGGGTAACGGAAATCCGTAACTAAAAAAGGCGGGTAGGAACGTCGGAGCGGCCAAGGCTTTAGTTAATCTTCAGATGGCTTAACTTTTTTTGCCAGCCCCAGTGAGGCGGCCGCTTATGGCGAGCGGAGAGCCGTTGTCTCCGGACACGCTGCCGGTGCCAACCGTCTTTCCGGTGCTGTCCTTGAAGGTAAAGCTCATCGACTTTCCGTAGCGGACGATAGGGCGGGGACGGGTGAGGCGCGGTGTGTCCTTGAACACTCGCACCGGCTGCCCCTCCGGCAGCAACGTCTCCTGAAACGTCTTCAGAAACGTGATGGGGCGACTGCCTTCTTCATTCGGTCTGTCGCTGGCACGGATGACTGCCTCGCCTTTTTCGACCGCAAAACGGATCTGCACCACCCGATCCATGTCGCCCATGGAACCATTTGTCCCAGAGAAACTGAAGTGATGACCCCGCCGAAGCAGAACAGTCGGACAGTTTGGAAGCGTGCCTGTCCAAAGATGCCGCTTTGCATTATCCGTGATGGTGAACTGACCGTTGACGCCGTTGATATGAATGCCATACCCGTAGCAGACGCGGTGATACGTATCTACCAGCAGGCTGGAATGGTGACTTTGGCTGCCCTGAACGCCCGGGGAGGCTTTGGCAACCTTGGCAGCCTTTTTGTCTCGACGCCGTGGGACAACCGGGGTGGCTTTGGGAGGTCTCATCTCATCAGGGAGGTTGCCCTGCCATAGAAGCTTGCCCTTCTTGCCAAGGAGCCGTGATTCACCGGACTCCGTGCTCTGAAGGACAAGATCCGCGTTGGCAACATCGGTGGCATTGGTCCACAGGATGGCACCGTGGCGATCTTTAAGCGTATGCACTCCGCCGTTAATGTCGTGGACGAACTGCGCTTCCTCCACAGGCCCCATCCAGATCGGCGTCTTTCGCTTGGGTTGTGTCAGGGTAGTTGAGGTCTTGTGTTTCGCCCGAATAACACGAGGGAGATTCAGGCTGTTCATCATCTCGGCATCGCGGCGCGGCATTGGAATCGTCTTTATCACGTACCGCTCGTTGATCTTGATCTGGTCGTCGATCAGCCGCGCACCGATAAACGGTACCCCGAATATGATGTCCGTGTCAGGGGGGGCGAACGTGAGGTCAGGGAACGGGTTCTTCAGCGCTGAAGCGGAAGACCGAAACCGGGGGAGACCGGCAAAAAGGGAGGGATCATTTTGCCATGCCATGCCGCCGCCGATCCCGATAATCAAAGCGGAAAGCGCGAGAACGGTGATCTGCCGTCGCCATCGCTGGGGCGGTGATAGTCGCGAAAGAGAAAAGCGGGACAATGTGGGAACCTCCTTGTTACCTGATACCTTGGCGATCTGCAATGCTGTCTGGTCGTTTGGCTATTGTGACATGAGCAAGTCCTACAACGGTTCATCGATTTCCTGCTAAATCTCTAATTGATGACGCACCGCCTGGTGGTCCGTGGTCGACGCACCTGGTTAGTTCAGCCTTCACTCAGGCTGTGTCGGTACTCTCTTTGTTTTGGTTTTGGTGGTGGTGTTCTTGTGCGGTGCCCGAGAATGTGAGGATGAAGTCATTACGACCTGGTGCAAAGTTCTGCGCCCAACGATCCTACCCTGGCTGTCTTTGAAGGTGAAGGCCACCTTTCCCATCAGTCCGCTTTTATTGAAAACAGGCTCAGGGGTCAAACTCCGTCCCTGAGGCAAAAACGGCTGGTCAAAGCACTGCAGCAGTTCGACAGAGTGGTTCCCCAAGACCTTGCCCTGGCTGTCGGTAACCACCACCACGCCCTGTTCCACGGCGAAACGGATATTGTTCACTCGATCCGTGCCACTCACTACCCGATTGCGCCCGCTGAAGTTGAATCTACGTCCCCGCCGCACGATAATGAGCGGCTTTTTCGGCAGCGTTCCCGACCACAACACCTGCTTCTCGTTATCGGTAACCGTAAATTTGCCGCCGACACCGCGAATGAAAACGCCGCTACATTCAATGCTATAGGTGTCTCTGTCCTGGGTGTTGATGCTGGAACCGCTCACCTTACCGGGCAGTGTACCGGACCATAGAAGCACCCCTTTCTTCCCCATGAGGCGCGCCTCACCGGCCTCCGTGCTCTCCATCAGAAGATCGGGGCTGGCGGCCTCGGCGGCATTGGTCCAAAGAAGAGTGGCGTTTTTGTCCCTCAGAGTGTTCACCCCGCCGGCCACCTCATGAATGAATTGCGCCTTGGCCACCGGTCCCTTCCAGAGTGGCGCTTTTGGCTTGGCCTGAGAACCAGAACTCGCGTGGACGGTTACCTGTCTCCCGGTCCGCGTGGTGGTCCGCCACACAACCGGTGGCCGGTCGTGGAGGGCAACCTGGCCGTCGTGGAACCGCACTTTTAGCGAGGGAACTCCAAAGAGGAGAAAGTTCTCTGTCTGTCGGAACGTGATGCCCTTCACCGGCTTCAGGGTCTTCACAGCCTGCGCTATCGCCGGACGAGCCGCCGAAAAAGAAGAGGGCAGGGGATGGGGAAATCTGGCTGACTGGGCGAGGTGTGAAGGCACACGGGGTTCCGGAGATCGGGATGCTGTAAGAGTTGTGGATTTCTGGGGTTCCTGGCGATTGACATGATCCACAGGAGCTGCTGATGGGGTTGATAGGGTTGGGTTACTGCGCAGCGTCCAGACATACCCGAGTCCGATTGCTGCAGCAGAAACGGTGAAAACCGCAAGCCGTCGTCGGGAAGGCGAGGGAGGGGAGAAAGGCACAGCTGGAATCTCCTTGTAAAGCGTATCATCGGCAGAACACAACGTTGAGTCTCTGGGTCTGCTGCTCCGCGCTTATTATGACACTATGATACGAACAAGGACAGCATGTAGGCAGAGGAGTTGAAAACAGTCATGTAAGCGTTGCGTTACTAGATAATCAAAGGAACTGAACTTCAAAAATCTCACATCCTTGCCGCATTACATGCTCAAGAACCCAAAGCAGGATAAAAACGGTGAACATAATTATCATGTAGTACAATTAATGAAGCTTAATATATAAGCAAAACTGCTTACCTCAAAGGAGACGCTGCTGTGGCCTGTGAGATCCGTAACGGGCGACGCTACTACTACCGCTCCCGCCGCATCGGCGACAAGGTCGTCCGGGAATACCTGGGTGCTGGCTCTGACGGACTGTACATGGAGATGCAGCATCAGTTCGATCTGGAGCAGGTGCTGAGCAAGCGTGCCCTGGTTCAGTCTGCAGAAGTCTCGGCACAGCGAGTGGAGCGGCGAGCGAAGCGCTGGTATCAGGTCGTTGAGGTAGAGTTTCGGGAAGCCATGGCATCGGCGGGCTACTACCAGCACCGCGGCGGCGAGTGGCGAAAGAGAAGGCAGAAGGGGAAAGAGGAACCTCTCGTGAGCATTACGCAGTCCGAAGAAACAACCGAAGAAACAACCGAACTCACAGCCACGTCACGAGACGATCACGCGCTGTTCACCGCTCTTCGGGCGTGGCCTCATATGGCAGAGCAGGAGCGGCAGCGGCACCTGCAAAGCCTGACCGATCATCAGCGTTCGACCATCGTTGACCTGGCCCAGCGGGGGAAGCGAGAACTCGTCCCCGTTGCCCTCGATGTGGTGCGTCCCCAGTCTGCCACCGTGTACCGCGAGACCTTCGGCAGCATCGCCTCGGCGGTCAACCTCGTTGTGCCGTCCAAGGACAACACGCCGGTATCGCGGGAGGTCGTGGTCACGGAGGCGAAGCGTCTTCTCCGGCAGATTGCCGGTGATGCTCCCACACCACTGGAGACCCTGCTGGCTTCCCGCATCGTCACCTGCGGCCTCGTGGTGGACAACTACCAGAAGCGGCTGGCGCAGGTAACGGCAGCCGGGAACATGGCAGCGGGTCTCCACTGGGAGAAGCGCCTCGATGCCGCGAACCGGCGGTATCTCGCTTCCATCAAGTCGCTTGCCCTCGTGCGCCGCCTGCAGATCCCCATGCTCCAGGTCAACATCGGGCAGAACCAGGTCAACGTAGCGGGGCAGGGGGCCGTTCAAGCGAACGCCAGTCAATCCGCCTGATGATCCTGTACTCTTGAGGAGTTTCGACGAGTCACTAGCTCATGGAAGGCTGTGGACCTCATGGAAGGCAGGAAATATCTATGAAAGGTACAGGAACCCGGTGCTCCGCGAAGTCGAAACGGTCGGGTGAGCGATGCAAGAGGTGGGCGGTCAACCGCAGAAGCGTCTGTCCCTTCCACGGCGGTAAGTCCCTCACGGGTGTCGCGCATCCCAACTTCCTCCACGGTCGCTACAGCCGCCACCTCCCGTCTCGTCTGTCGGACGGCTACGAGGCGGCTCTACAGGAACCGGAGATCGCCTCGGTGCGCTCTGAGGTCGCGCTCTGCGTGGCACGTCAGGAGGATCTGCTGTCTCGTGTCGACAGCGGCGAGGCGGGAGCGAACTGGCGGGACCTGCAGACCTTGTACACCGAAGTGGAGAAGCAGCAGCGGCTATGGCAGGAGAACAGGGGAACGCCTGCTGGGGACCGGGCGAGGGAGGCGTACGTTTGTCTCGTGCAGGAGATGGGGGCTGTCGTTGCCTCCGGTGCCAGTGACTACCGGGCATGGGGCGAAGTCTGCAGCATGATCGAGCAACGGCGTCGACTGGTGAACACGGAGATCGCCTGCCTGGTGAAGTCGGAGCAGATGGTACCCAAAGAGAAGGCGCTTGCTTTTGTGGGCGCGGTGGTAGCGGTCGTACGGCGGCACTGTCCAGAGCCTGAGCGACTGAACGCTATCGGTACCGAGATGACCGCCCTCATCGAACGGGAACTGCCGAAATAGGTTGAGCAACAGAGACAAACAGGGACAGCACAGGTATGCGACACTGGTATGTGGCATGGGTTCTTGACAGGAGCAGGCAAGCAGGTGTACGATTTGCCAGTTTGCTTGGCTGATTGGAGATCGCCTGCCCGTGGCTGTACTACTGTCGTTACCTTCGCCCTTTCGGCGCTGCCCCTTGTTCAGGTTCAGCCTCATCATGGCTGTCTTGTTCTGCCTTCTATCTCCTGCCTCCGCAAATCATAAGGACCACCGCGGCTGTGAGGGCTCCTCTGACTGCCGGGTCTGCTCCAACTGTCGATACTGCGCCCATTGCAAAGCCGGTGGGACGTGCGGGGTCTGCGACCCCTCCGCCTCAACTTCGTATTCGTCTTCCTCCCGTGCGGCAACAGCCGCCACTGTGAGGGCAAAATCCCGTTCTTCCCCGTCGACAACGACAAAGCGAACCAGCGAGAGTCGTACCGAGACCTCTGCTTCTACCGCGTCTACACCACCCGCAGGAAGACGCGAGCGAAAAGCCATTATGAACACGTTGCGAACCCCGGTAATGAAGACGCTGGGGCTGCCGGTCATCTTCAAAGTCAATCACCTGAAGACAGACGCGGGTTGGGCGTTTGTCCTGGCCCAGACAATGGACGCTGACATGCCATCCGCTAAGTCGGTGGAGGGTCGCCTCTACGGTCTTCTTAGCAAGCGGGAAGGGCGGTGGCAGGTACTAAAGTGGGGAGCGTCTACGGACTCTGGTGAAGTGCGAGAATGTAAGGATAGTTATCCTGGTGCACTGGCGGTATTTCCGTGAGAGCAGGTCAACCCGGTAGGGTAGCAAGGGAGTTCGCAGTCGGTGCAGTCGTAGCTGGACCAGCCGTGCCCAACAGGGATTATGAGCCGGGCGATACCTGGCCGTTCTCTGTCCCCTTTCCAGGGCTAACGGCAGGGGCAGCCAATGCGTCGGTCATTAGCGTGAAGGCAACGCCGGTCTTTAGCAGCAATAAGACCACAGCACCCAAGAGCAAGTACAAGTAGATTACTGTTGCGGTGAAGGAGATCAACCAATGCGGCATGTTCGCTCTCGGATTCCATACTTTAAGGCATTCGTTCCTATCGTCAGCCGTGAGAACTTTCTTTGCGGCGGGGTACTCCTGGCCTTTGCTGGGTGGATAGCTCTGCACCCTCCCCCAAAGGCACCCCACCTGCCGTCTGTCTTGAATGAACGTGTGGGCAGCGAAGCCGAAAGGGAGCAGGCGAAACCCGTGAAACGGCCCCTCGTGTGGCTGGACATCCGCAAAGGCATCTATTACTTTGCCGGATTTCCGGAATACGGGCATAGCGATCAAGGCAAATATATGCCGCAGGACGAGGCCCTAGAGATGGGATACCGCTCCTGCGCCAAGAAATCGCCCGAGGAAATAAAGCAGCCCTAAATTGGATGTTGTGTTGACAGGGATTATATGGATTACAAGGATTATAGGGATTATTCTGTGGCGAATAAAAGCCGGGACAGACAAAACTTGCCATAAATAAGAGCGTCCCGGCGTGAGGATTAGAGTATTGGAGGTCGAACGTTGCGGTTCGTGGTTCCCGCGGTTTTTTCGGGCAGCGCGGCACCTTTGCGGTGTCGGCACGAGCGGTTCCTTTGCGGCGGCTTGTTTCTGGTAATGAGCGGATGGATCGCCTCCCATCCACCGCCGCAGGCTCCCGTTCTGCCATCGGCGTGCAAGGCGCGATTGCTTGAGGTACACCCGGAGCTGTCCGGCGAGATCCGGACAAGGCTGCCTCCTGTATGGGTGGATATTCGCACCCGCGTGTTTCACTTTGAGTCGGAGAAGGAGTATGGTGCTACCCCAGGCGGCAAATACCTGGAGCAGGAAGCGGCAAAGGCGCAGGGCTACCGTTCCTCGGCGATCCGATGGCATGAGGAAAGGAATCAGCGAAGACAGAGATTATTCCGCGACGAATAAAGGAACCCAAGATCGATAAGACAAAAAAACTGATCAAATGGCAGCGCCTCACCATTGGGGCGCTTCTGGCGACTCTCCTCATCACGGCACTCTCCGCGTCGCGTTCCCAGTCCCTAGTCCGCTATTACCAGGACAGCGAGGTACTCTGGAAGCAATCCCCGTTCATCCATGACAGCCGGGACCTGGAGGAGCAGCGCGAGCGCTATAAGGCAAAGTTCGGTCCTCTTCCCCGCCAGGGCGAAGGCACCCTCATCGGGAAGCTAGGCCTGCAGAAGTACCTTCCTACTGGAACAGAACCCGCGGCGGAGACATCGGCAATTGAGGAGCGTGCGGCACGGGTACGGGCTCTTCCTCTTAGCCAGCCTATAGGATGGTCACCGGACCGTACGCTGTACGGACTGCCGTGCGGGCACATTATTGATCCAGGGCCGCCTGGGAGCGATCCCGCTTCCTGGCGCTGCGATCTGTGTTCTAAGGAAAGAAAGAAGAAGGCCGCTGGTGATGTACGGTAGGTAGGAAAGGATGTCTGAGGAGAAGGTCTGCAAAAAGTGCGGGGTTTCGAAGCCGGTCAGTGATTTCTACCCCATAAAGGCTGCAAAGAGCGGGTCTGACCTGTGTTGCCGCCCTTGCCGCGGGGCGTACCAGGCAGAGCGCCGAAAGAGGCGCAAGCCTCTCGAGCAACCGGTTCGAGTCAACACCAAGGTCTGCCGTACGTGTCAGGTGGATCTTCCCGTCGCAGCGTTCAGCCTGGAGAAGATGACGCGGGACGGGATTAAAGATAACTGTAAAGCCTGCCTTAATATCAGGCAGCGGGAACTGCTTGCCGGCAGTCCCGAGAAACGAGAAGAGGAGCGGATCCGCAAGCAGCGGTATCGCGCGGTGCTACGGGAGCAAAGAGAGGTACTGATCGCGGAGGGACTGATGGTGCGGCCCCGGCGCGGTCCCCGTCCTCGTGTGCCTCTTGTTCCTCAGGCACCGGAAGGGTGAGGCTGCAGTGAGCAGGATGGTTCGGGGACGGATTGTGTTCTGAGCTAAAACGGACTGAGCTAAAACGGATATGTCGTTTGTCGTTTGTTATGGGTGCCGGTAACTGTTGCACTGTTGCAGTGAAGGAGCAGGTCAATTATGGCAAGATTCAAAGTGTTCTATGAGTTCGAGCGGGACGGGGGAGCCTCCGCAGAGCAGCACACACAGCTCATTGAAGCGGCAGACTTCGAAGAGGCGCAGAGCAAAGCACTCGCGGAGTTATCGAAACCCTGCTTCATTGAAGAGTATACCGAGATGCACGTGGTCTGCTACCCAGAAACTGTACCGTTGCCCGCCTCAGTTTTAGCCCTTTAAGGAGGGAGCGAATGCTCCCCCAAAGAAAGGGATATTTATGAAAGCAGGACAGATGAGCGACGAGCAAATTGTCGCGATTTTACAGGAAGCAGAGAAGGGTGAGAAGCCTCTGACGGATCTCTGCAAGGAAAAGGGGATCAGCGAGAATACCTTCTACGCCTGGCGTAAGAAGTTCGGCGGCATCCAGACCGGCGAGGTGAAGCGACTACGGGAGTTGGAGAAAGAGAATGCGCGACTGAAGCGACTGCTGGCGGAGCGTGATCTGGATATCGACATCCTCAAGGAACTCAGCTCAAAAAACTTCTGACCACTTCCCAGAGAAAGGCAGCAGCACGGTTTCTGATCCGGGTGAAAGGTTATCCCGAGCGTCGTGTCTGTCGTCTGGTTGGTCTTGCCCGTTCAAGTGCTCGCTATCAAGCAAAGACACAGACGACGGAGGAGGCCGATCTGGTGAAGTGGCTGCATCAGTTTGCTCGGCATCCACGGAAGCGGCGGCGTGGCTACCGCCTGGCCCACAAAGAACTCAGGCGTGTTTTTGCCAGGGAAGGCAAGCGGATCAATGCCAAGCGAGTGCATCGTCTGTGGCGGCGCGAGGGCCTCTTCTGTGGCGGCGCGAGGGCCTCTCGGTTCCGGTGCGTCGTCGAAAGCGGCGTATCAGAGGTACTGCGCCCTGTCGGAAGATCATCGCTGACCGGCCCAACTCGGTCTGGTGTTTCGACTTTGTCGAGGAGAAGACGATCCACGGTCAGAAGCTGCGCACGTTCTGCGTCAGCGATGAGTTCACCCGGGAGTCGCTCGCCATTGAAGTAGGGACGAGCTTTGTGTCAGAGCAGGTCTGTGCAGTGCTGGAATCATTGATTCAGAATCGCGGTGTGCCGGGGGCGTTTCGGATGGATAACGGCCCGGAGTTTATCGCTCTGGCATTGCGCGGCCTGTGCCATCGTCGGGGCATCAACCCGGCTTACATCGATCCAGGCAAGCCCTGGCAGAACGGTTTTGTGGAGAGCTTCCACTCACGGCTGCGGGACGAGTTTCTGGATGGGGAGATATTCTATGGAGTGAAAGAGGCTC
Source organism: Armatimonadota bacterium (assembly GCA_040387315.1). Taxonomy (GTDB): domain Bacteria; phylum Armatimonadota; class Armatimonadia; order Armatimonadales; family Armatimonadaceae; genus JACMJB01. Next base: position 9,647 of record JAZKEA010000747.1, read on the forward strand.
AAGTGCGCCTCAATGGCTGGCGTCGCTACTTTAACGAGGAGCGACTACATTCCAGTTTGGGCTGCCAGACGCCCGTCGAGTTTGCGGCTGACTGGGCCGCAAGAACGGCTGAGACTGAGGCAAGCGTCGGTACATAGATTGGGGTCAGGCCACACGGAGACGAGGAAGTCATCACCCGTCAGACAGCGCGCCTCACGCGGTTCGTTCGGCGGTTCAATATCCTGCCGGATCACGATGATTAACGGAGCACCGGGGGCCTCCTGGGTTCCCCGTGGGTTCAAGGACGGTATCTACTCCGTTCTGTTTTGTCTCGTGGTGCTGTACTGGGCGGTTAACTGCCTGTTGTCGGCCCTGCTGCCGCTCCTGGCATTCAGTGTGTCTGGCCGTTCGATTGAAGAAGAGATTGGCTGGGACGGCTGATGGGACTGAGGGAATTTCACTCAAGAGATGAATAGGCGAGCGTCGTTTAAATCGGCAAAGACGGTCCTGAGTTTGCGGACCT
>JAZKEA010000748.1:0-581 GCA_040387315.1 Armatimonadota bacterium
TCACCTTTGGATTCAGGGAGTCGCGCGGCGGCTGATTTCCCCAGGATCGCGTTTTTGGTCCGCTCCGTCGTGAACACAAAGTGGTCGAAGTGGCTGCCGGCGGAAAAACCCGGGGCGGAGAAGTCACGCAGCCGTTTCCCTGTTTCCACATCCCAGAGCCCGAAGCGGGCAGTTAAGTCTCGGTGCGATAACGTGGCGATCCGCTGTCGATCTGAGGAAAGCGCCATCAATTGGTTCCTGTAGGCTACCGGCTTCTTCCCTGATACCGGAAGCGATCCGTTGAAGGAGCGGACTCCCGCCCCGGTCCGAGCATCCCATACCTCCGCTGTCATTACGACACCTGCATAATCTATAGCGGAATCACTCGTGCGCAGGACCACGAGGTGTCGGCTATCGGGCGTGAAGCGTGCCGAGGCCACGGGACGCCATGCTTTGCCTCCTGTAGCAGCCTTAGCAGCCTTAGCAGTCTTAGGAGCGAACCAGTGCTCCTCCCACACGCCTCCCGTTTTCGTCGGGGCGTTCCACACGACCACTCCATCCACGGCAGCGACCGCAATCGAGCGGCCATTTGGGGAGACATC
>JAZKEA010000748.1:591-3125 GCA_040387315.1 Armatimonadota bacterium
ATGCTTGAACCGCGCGCTTCGCGGGCTCCCGAGGAAGACCGCTTCCTGGGGAGAGGTACGGCCCGTTCGGGCATCGCGGAAGGTGAGCCGGAGAAAGACGTCGTAGCCTGGTCGGTACTCCTGGTGCTTATCAGACCGGAAGGCGTGGTAGGCCGCGCGAACGGTTACAAGCGAGGACCCGTCAGGCAGGAAGGTACCAGGCAACACGTCTGAAACCGCATGAGACTCCGACCACAGCCTTTTGCCGGTCCTGACATCCCAGGCGCGCGTCTCGCCCAGCCGCACACCGGGCTCTATCCATGATCCGTATCCCACGAGGGTCCTGCCGTCCGGGGAGAAGACCAGGCGGCTGATGGTGCGATCAGGCATCTGCACCCGTTCCTGTTGATTGGAAAGCGCGTAGAACAGGGAGAAGAACAAACCGACGCCGCCGAGTATCCAGTTGACGGTTCGTACTCTGGCCCAAAACTCAGGGCTGCGCTGCCTCATCGGTTCGTGATTCTCCCTCTGTCCACCGCGATAGCATACGAGCAGGTTATCTTTTACACCCCGTGATTCCTGCGGTCTCCGGGTGCGGTGTCTCGGAAGGTGTCACCTAAGAGAACGTATCCGACCTCTTTCAGAACCTCAGAACCCGGACCGGGTGGTCTATTTCTCAGGTCCCACACTCAGAGTCCGGCGAAACTTCCACTCCTCTCCCACAAGAGCGAACGTGTCGATGCGGGCTTGGGGCGGCCTGTTCGTCGCCCAGGTACTGATGAAGGTCGCCCGCGCAGTCGCCTGAACTACCACGCCGGTAGTGGGATCTCGTTCAACCGACAACAGTCCGTCAATGATAACCCGTATGCGCAGTCGTCCCGGTGACTGAATACCGGTTTTCCGAACATTCCGCTCGACTCGTTCTTTATCCCAAACCGGCTCCTGTGTCCCCTCCGGGAAGATCAGTTCATAATCGTCCGTCAAGAGTGGCAGTACGGCAGACGGGTCCAGCACCTCAAAGGCATCCGTAAAGCGGGAGTAACAGGCGTCAATCTGACGAAGCAGGTCGCGGCGTTCGGCTTCGGTCAGGGTCTCAGGACTGTCCGGGCTGCCCGTGTGCAGCGGCAGGATGTCACTGGTTGTGGTTTCCACGGTATTGATCCTCGTTTTCAGGCGGCGTCGGGCCGAGTGCAGGCGACTTTTGAGCGCAGTCGTCGAGATTCCGAGAAACACGGCGAGATCATGACAGGAGCCGCCTCCCCAGTAGTAGAGGAGAACCGCGATCCGCTCGCCCGGTGGCAGGGAGTGAATGGCGACACGGACCAGGTGCTGCTGGACAGCGTTCTCCTCGGCAGCGGCAAGAAGAAAGCACGGATCAGGCGCGGGGTCCAGTATCTCCACCCGGATCTCGCTGGGATCATCGGAAGACACGGTGATCCGGCGGGTGCGGCGCAGCCGGTCGCATTGCTTAAAGGTGATCCGCCGGAGCCATGGCAGAAGAGAGTGCGGGTCGCGCAGGGTCAGCAGATCACGCCATGCCTCCAGGAACGCTGCCTGCACGGCATCTTCGGCGTCACTGCGGCTGAAACGCTCTCCCAGACGGCTCCGCGCGTAGCGGATCATCGCCTCCCGTGACGCCTCGATTCGCCGGTCGAACAAGACCGAATCGCCGGGTAATTGCCCCGGCTGCCACCCGAACTCCTCGCTTTTCCGCTCCCCCACTGTTTCAGATTGCCGTTCCATTTCGTTTCTCATCTAATAGGCCCACGACAGCGGCGTCCGGTTGGACGGAACCCCAAACCGGAACCGATATCAGGAACAAATCTGGCGAGAGACTGACGAGGAAACTTTTGGCACCACTGTCAGCACTGTCAGCGGATTTATTAACAGAAAAGGGCAGGCACTCACACCGATGTATAAAACGGTGTGAGTCAATGGCTTTCGGTAGGTTAAGGAAGCGGTTTCGGCTCTTCATAGAGGACAGACGCTTTTGATTGGGATGATTCGAATGAGCTGGATTGATCTGCCCCATCTGCCCCATCAGGATCATCCACGCGCTCAAGCTCCAGATAAAAGGAGTTGGCGCAGCCGGGGCGGAAGACCGTCCAGTGAAAGTATTTATCCTCGCGCCGCGCTGGTGCCCACATGTTCAGGTAGCCTTCCTTGAGACGCTGAAGCCGAATCTCCAGAATCCGCTGGTTGCCCATATCCACGAGAAGGGACCTGCCTTTGAGGGAGGTATGGGAACCATCTTGCCCAATCAGCGTAACCGGATAAAAGTCAGAAGCATCAGAAGCACTTGTTGAGGCTTGCTGGGAAGCAGTTCGTACCTTGACACTGCGGGAGCCGTGAACATGGATTGATGGAGTTGATGGAGTCTGCAGGGACGGCTGCCCCATCTGCGTCACAGCCGAGATCTTCATGCCCACCACCGTGCCCAGAACCGTAAGCGCAACGGTGACCGAGGTTGGAACAGTCGATACACTTCTTCGAATCATAGCTTTGTTTTCATTCTCCTCTGGTAACTTGTGGGAACTGATAAGACGTGAAAGTGC
>JAZKEA010000749.1:0-4328 GCA_040387315.1 Armatimonadota bacterium
TGGCCCGAGATGATCGACCTGACCGCGCTTGCTCCGGGCAAGACGCCGCGCCTGTCGTCGTATGTCACCAACGCCTATCTCAACAACAACAAGGACGGGACGGGCTGGACCTTAGCCGACATCACGCGTCCCGCCGAGCTGATCTATGTGGGCGAGTACCGGGAAAGCACGCCCGGCGCTCCCAAAGCAGGCGATCATCTGCACCCGATGTGCTGGGAAGGGTTTCCTGCCTCCACGTGTGCCAGCTTCGCCTCGGACGGGGAGGTGGAGAAGACGCGGTACCAGGGGGGCGCGAACTACACATTTGTGGACGGGCACGCCAAGTGGCACAAGTTCGAGCAGACCTATCGTCCGTCCGAGGGTCGGGACTGGTACATCCCAAACCAGGCGGCTGCGGCCCAGTACAACCGGAACTACTGGAAACCGTAATCAAAACCCGAAGGGACCGACCGCAGAGTATGCGGTTGGTGCCTTCGTTTCGTGTGACCTAAAACTTCGTGTTTTCCGGTGCGCAGAAGCCGGTTCGTTTAAAGAATTAGCAATTTTGACCCGGCATTTTGTCCGGGCGTAAATGCCCGGCCTGGTCGGCGCGTTGCGCCAGGCTCCCCTCCGGGGCGCTATGAGAGATTGGCAATTCCTACCTGTAAGTGCTTAGTTTCCCTGTCCTTCGGCGGTAGCTTTCACATAATCCCGTATCCCCGCAGCAATAGCGCGGGCGGCTCGGCTCTGCGCCTCAAGGGATGCCATCTTCGCGACGGCGGGGCAGTGCACCAGGACGGCAGCGGAAACGAGGCTGCTTTTCCGCAGTATTCCATAGCCATTGACAAAGCGGACCGTATCCGAGGCGGTTTTCCCCGACGCCGGGCCAAAGGCAAGGGCATTCTGCCGCGCGATGTCGGCGGCGAGCTGCTTTCCGCTGGCGCTGTTGTCGTGATACTGCACGGAGCCTGTGGGAGTTGTCTGCTCGCAATGGATACTGACCAGGCACATCGCCTTCTCCTGAGCGGCGACCTCGCCGCGGGCCGCGATAGGTTTGTAGGTGTCATCCGTGCGGGTCATGACGACGCGGATTCCGGCGGCAGTTAATTCCTTCTGTACCTGCCGCGCCACTGCCAGCGTGATCTCCTTCTCTTTGGCATCTTTTGCCGTGGCACCGGAATCCGCACCGCCATGTCCGGCATCAATGACCACGGTGACAGTCCCGGTCGATTGGGTCGGTGTGTCAGCAGAAGCAGTTTGGGCGGTCGGTGGCTGAGGCGGCAGAGCGATATTGCGGAACTCGACCCGCTCGAAGGGCCGGGTCTCCAGCCGAAGCTCCCGTATCGTCGCCAGGGGGACATCGGAGGCAGGACGGAAAGGAGACGTCGGATTTGCTGAGGGCGAGAACCCCAGGCCAAGTAATGGAACACCGAACTGCCGAAGCCCGCCGCTCATGGAATGTGTCTCGATAGGAAATGTCTTCCCCTTCGCGTCTACGGCAACAATCCGGCGGTCCTCAGCCCCGAGCCGCTTGCCATCGGCAAGAAAAGGGTCGTGGTGCCAGCCACCGCTAGGGTCCGTGTACTCGACAGTCGGGCGGTCATCTAACTTGATGATTGCATCTAGTGGGAAGTTGGGGTCGGACCCAATTTTACCCAGGCTTTTCCGGGTGAAGGCGATCCGCTTAACCGCCTGAACCGTCCAGGGGCCGGTCGCGACGCCTGCCCGAAAGGCAAATGTTCGGGCATTCCTGGGGAACAGCGGGTAGCTGTAGCTGTTCACCGTTGTGCCTTTGGGGCCATAGGTATCACCGCTGGGGATGATCCACGAATATTCCTGATCTTGTGCGATTCCCAAAGGCTCCTGAATAGTGCTGAAGCCGTAGCGTGGACCTTTCTGAGGAGGAGTAAAGCGCGTTATTACCAGAACGGGCGCGATGCCGCCGGTCTGAGAAGGGGACATGCCGGACTGGATCTGCGTCCGCGGAAGGAGCGATTGTCCCAGAGGGGCGCCGTCGGGTTTTCGCCAAGCACCGGGACCGGCGTACTGCCAGTAACCGTCGCTCTGAGCTAGTCGGATCAGGCCGACGACTTCAACCCCAAAACCGTTCGAAAGCGTTGTTTTGTAGCCGGAAGCGACGCGGGCGGGAGCCTTCTCCCGAGCAGCGCGGTCGAACTCCACCTCCCTGCCTTCCTTCCCGTCCTTTGTCGTATAAACCGCCCGAAGAGAATCCTTCGAAATATACTGGGTCAGGGCTTCGACCTTCTGCACCAGCACTCCTGAACTGTTCGATGGGTCCGTGGCACCGTGCGTATCCTGAGGCGCAGCGATGGGGTGCAGCGCAGCGACGGGAAGCGCCAGAAGAAGTGCGGCCAGCAGGGTGACCGTGAAGCGACGGAAATTGACGGGACACCGCGACCGTTTCAGAGCGAGCACAGCCCGCAGCCGCGCCTCGACCCCGGACATTCGCGGCGACACCATGGCGACGGCTCCGGAACCGGGGGCAAACCGGTCCCGCCGCGACGCGTCGCGCAGGGAACGGGCGGCATGAAGAAGGTGGTCGGCATAGACCGTGGCGGGCAGGCCCGCCGCGAGGACGAGATCATCGCTCGCTTTTTCGCTCTCCGCACGGGCAGCGCGTGCCGCCAGCCAGACAAGCGGATGGAACCAGAACAGAGCGCAGACAGCGTGCGCCAGGCGCTGCAGGGGCCAGTCCCGCCGCCGCACATGCGCCAGCTCGTGGAGCAGGGCCGCCTGCAGGCGCTCGTCAGTCCACTCGCCCGCATCCGAGGGGAATGCAATAATAGGATGCCGCCAGCCCCAGGTGAGCGGTGTCCGCACCACATCGGGCCGGGTCGCGAGACGAATTGTCACCGGTCGAGTCCTGCCCGGCAGGGAACTTTCGGCGGCACGATAGGCCGCGGCGACCTTGCCACTGCCGGTTACCGGAACCTCCGCCGTGGCGCGGAAGATCCGCCGCAGACCGACACTCCCTGCCAGCCACTGCGCAAGCACAAACGTCGCCCCGGCGAGCCAGAGAATAAAAAGCGCCGGTGAAACGGCAAAACGGAGGCTATCGACGGAAGACGCCGCAGAAACGGAAGATACCGCAGATACCGCAGATACCGCTGAAACCTTCTCTGTATCGGAGGCGACGTCAGGCGCGATGGTCGAGGCAGCCGCAGTGACAGGGTCAAGAGCATCCTTTGTGCTGGTTTGGGCGTCACTGCGGCTCAGGGCTGATGCCGGTGGCTGCGCCGCGGTTCGCGAGATTTCGGGCAGGGGAGCGGTCTTCGGCAGAGCGACGGTCAGCGGAGGCAGGACGCCGGACAGGAGCGGCAGGCCGAGGACGGTGATCAGGCCGAGCATCCAGACCAGGTGACGCCAGGCGGCAGAAGCGCGCGCGGAAAGCGCGGCTGCGACCGCCGTGAGCGCCAGCAGAAGCGTTGCCCGGAGCGTGATGTCCAGCAGGAACAGCCCGAAGTTCTGCGCTTCGAGGGGCAGAGAGGTAGTAGTGAAATTCATTCGGCTTCCTCCGTGTCTTTCCGCTCCGCGCTCTCCGCGGCGGCATCCTGTTTCGCCTGCGCGATAAGTCCCGACAGGCGTTCCAGTTCGTCATCCGAGAGCGGGTCCGCTTCGGAAAGAAGGGTCGTCACCGCTCGTTCTACGCTCCCGCTGAAGAAGGTCTGCACGACCTGCTGAAGCGCCGACCGTGCGGCGCTCTGCTGTGCCAGTGTCGGCAGGAAGACGTAACGCTGCCCTTCACGAACATGGGTGAGGTGCCCCTTCTCCTCCAGGATGCGGAGCAGAGCGCGTACCGCGGAGTAGCCGGGCGGATCGGGCAGGGCCGCCTGCACCTCGGCAGCGGACGCACGACCCTCGCGGAATAGGATCTCCATAATCTGTCGCTCGCGGCGACTGAGCCGATGCGTGCCCGGACTGCCGGACTCGTCGTGCCTGCTGTGTCGGAACGGATTTATCATTGCGGATTCTCCCGATAGCCCTCGCCAATACAAAGTATGCTAATATCTTAGCACCTATTTCTACCGCTGAATGCATTTGGTGCTGTTTTTTTAGCATTTAATTTTGGAAACAAGAGTGGGAATGTTTCAGGCGTAACCAGGACGTCGTCAGTGCAGCACACCAAATTGCCGCCTGGGAATAGGGGATGAACGATGGAGAGGAGCAAAACCCTGCCGCGCAGTGGTCAGCGAGAGTAAAGAAAGCTTCCGATGCAATATGAGTGCAGTATCTGTAGTGGATGCCCGTGCCTGTCTGGTGCGTGGGTTTGTTTCCGGGCGTGAATGCCCGGTCTGGACGGCCTTCGGCCAGGCACCCCTCCGGGGCGC
>JAZKEA010000750.1:0-3264 GCA_040387315.1 Armatimonadota bacterium
CGGAGCTCTGTGGTGTTACCGGTCGAATTGAGGGCATCATCCTGGGTGATCATACCGGAGCCAATCAGATTTTGAAGAGCCTGATTCAGAGTAATCATTCCGTAGTGCCCACCCTCTCGAATCGTATTATAAAGCTCCCCACCCGCTTCGTGGTCGGCAATCTGCTTCTTGATAGAAGGTGACCCGGTCATTACCTCCACGGCGGGAACGCGACCGATACCATTGGCGCGCTTCACGAGCCGCTGGGAGACGACGCAGGAGAGTGTGTCGGAAAGTTGGTCTCGTACCTGGTCGCGCTCGTGTGGCGGAAAGGCATTGAGGATTCGGTCAATCGTACCGACCGCGGATACCGTATGCAGCGTGGAAATAACCAGATGGCCGATCTCCGCGGCGGAGAGCGCCGCGCGCATTGTTTCAACGTCCCGCATCTCACCGATCATGATCACATCGGGACTCTGCCGCAGAGCGCTCCGAAGGGCATGAGAGAACGATTTCGTGTCCTGACCAATCTCGCGCTGGTTCACGACGGAGTCACGGTCCTCGAATACGTACTCAATGGGATCCTCGATAGTGACAATATTGGCCCTGCGGTTGCTGGCGATGTGATCCAGAAGAGCGGCAAGGGTTGTGGATTTTCCCGACCCGGTCGGACCGGTAACAAGCACCAATCCTTGCGCCTGCATCGCGATATCCTTCAGGACTTTGGGCAGCATAAGCTGATCGATAGAATAGGGTCTGAGCGGAATGATCCTAAGCGCGGCTCCGACAGCCCCTCTTTGAAGGAACAAGTTAGCACGAACACGAACCAGACCGGACACCGTAAAAACCGCGTCGATCTCGTTCTGCTCCTGAAGCCGCTTCATCTGCTCTTCAGCGCTGGGGTACAGGGAATCCTCGAGCACCCCGTCGCCGTACCGGATCAGATTGTCACGAGTCGCTGAGTAAAGAATCGACATCGCGATCTCGTGTGTGGCGGACGGCGTCAGCACACCGAGTTCGGGACAGGATTGAATTCTGCCGTCAACGCGCAGGGCCGGCGGCGCATCAGCCTTAAGTATCAGGTCGGACGCCCGATTACGCAGGGCAATTTCGAGTAGTTCGTGGATGCTCGTCATAATGGATAATTAGGTTCTCTCGTACTGCCTAGTACGTGCCGGATGCCTCAGGATGTTCCGGTTGAAAACTACCTGCCCGCATGCTATAATACGCGCGACAGACGCAGCTTTTGTTTCCGCTTCTCCCGTTTCTTTTGAGGCGTCGGCAAACGTTTTTCCGCGCCCAAACCCCAATACCCACCAGCGTTGTACCGGAGTTTCAGAACTGAATGGATACTAGCGATTTTCGCAACGGTCTCTCTATTATATACGACAACGACATCTATACCATCGTAGACTTCCAGCATGTTAAACCGGGAAAAGGCGGCGCCTTTGTCCGGTCCAAGCTGAAAAATCTTCGTACGGGCTCTACCATCGACAAGACATGGCGTGCCGGCGAAAAGATGGATCAAGCCATCCTTGAGCGAAAGCCCATGCAGTACCTGTATCATCAGGAAGGCGAGTACTTTCTGATGGATATGGATAGCTTCGAACAAATCGGGGTTCCGCAAGCCAAGATCGGGACACAGTCCAAGTATATGAAGGAAAACACCGATGTCCAGGTCGTACTTCATAAGGACGAAATCATCGGCGTCAGTGTAGCGGACTTCGCCGAACTTGAAGTCGTCCAGACAGACCCCGGTGTGCGCGGCGACACGGCATCCGGTGGCTCAAAACCGGCGACATTGGAAGGCGGGGCGGTAGTGCAGGTCCCCTTCTTTGTCAATCAGGGGGATCGCGTCAAGGTGGATACCCGTACAGACACGTATCTGGAGCGGGTCAAGTAACCCCTTCCCTTTCCGGCTAACGTCCTGCCGCTTTTCTTCCGACGATCAAGAAAAGCGGCGCGAATCCACGAGGCAACGCTGCCGATACCTGTCGCTCTGTTGCTTGCTTTGCATCACCTTAGGTTGTGGGAGAGATCATATTGCAATGGACGAAGAAGAATCTATACTTAGCCGGGCCGAGCGCTCGATTCTCGGGCCACTTACCTATAACATAGCGGTTCTCGCCATGAACCTCGGGTTTGCCTTCGCGCTGCTGGCGACGGCCTACCTTATCTACGGACTCTTTTCCGGACAGCTTGCCAATTTTGCCACACTGCCCCAGCCGGACCGGGCACGGATCCTCCACAACATCAGCCTTGCCTCACAAATGCTCGCCGGTGGACTGGGGATAGGATCGATAGCCGCCGCCTTCGTTTTGTGGGGTGAGGATTTTGTCGGGTATGCGATGGTCCTCGGCAGCCTTCTCATCGGGCTAGGAATCCCCCAGGCCTACACACTTATCGGTGGTGATCGGGAAAGCTCCAAAGCCACGGCACAGACCCTGAGCGCCTTTCCGAGTGCGATGCTAGCCCCACTCGTCATCGGCGGAATTCTTGTGGCACGCGATGTTGCCTATCGCCTGATTCGGGGTTTCCAGTCGAAGCCGATCAAGCACGAAAAAATGACGTATGGCTCGGGTGCCGCGACCGAGACGCGTCCCATGCGGACCTCGCTGTTCGCAAAGTGCTGGGAAGGTCCTTATTGCCGGGAGTTTATTCGCGTTCACTGCCCGATCTATCAAAAGCGGCAGGTATGCTGGCGCGAAAAGCGGGGCTGCTACTGCGAAGAAGATATCGTCAGCGGAGCGGCTGCTCGGGTAAACGGCATCAGCCTGGATATGGCACCCGACCCAAAATTGAACTTCGCCAACCCGCCCTCTCCGGTTGTCGTTGCCCATGATCCCCTCGCCAGCCCCACGATTCAGCTCGGGGGCATTGGGGGAGCCCATGGGAGTAGCGGCATGGGGAGCGGACTGGGAGGCGGTCTTACTCTGGGCGGACAATCTCCGATACCTCGTAAGGTGACTCTCACCATGGCTCAGAAAAAAGAGCGGTGCCGAAACTGCGTCATCTACAACGAACATCAGCGCGAAAAATACAAAATACTGATGCCTGTGGTGCTGGCGGCGACGGTCGTTTTGTGTGCCGTATTCGCGAATCCGCTGCGGGCGAACATCGGTAAGATGCTTTCCTCGGTAGACGGTCTCCTTGGGCAAATATCCTTTAACTCCGGGGGGAGCAACGCGGTAACCAACATGTGGCAGCCTTCCGCCGGGGTGGAATGGGTACTCATCGGGGCGCTGGCTCTGATGCTGGTCTCCAAGGTGCTGCAGGTGATGGAAT
>JAZKEA010000751.1:0-5278 GCA_040387315.1 Armatimonadota bacterium
ATGTGAACGGAGGAAGAGAAAGACAGTATGTTTAACAGAGAGTCACGCAGAGCAAAAGGTATGCTGCTGACAGCTGCCGCGCTCGGGGCAGTTGCCCTGTGCAGCACGACGGCGAACGCGGATACGTTCACGTTGGGCGGCAACCAAACGGCCGTTAGAGGCAGTCTGACCATCGCTTCCCTGACCAATGGTCAGATCGTGTTCAGCTTCGCTAACGCTACGCCGAACAGCCTGAGCTCCCGACTGACGGGAATCGGATTCGATCTGCCGACAAATGGCCCCTTCAGCCTTACTAACAGCCCGGTGGGCACGAACTTCACGTTCTCCACAAATCCTGGTAACGTGCCTCAGTTCAATGGTGCCAACCTGGACTTCGCCGAGATAACCGGAAATAACATTGCAGGAGGAAATCCTCCTTCCGGACTCGCGAACGGTGTTAGCAGCGGCAATTTCACGGTTACGGGAAATTTCGCCGGCCTGTCTCAGCAAACCATTGCTCAGAACACGTATATCCGGTTCCAGGCCATAGATAGCAATCCGAGTTCCGATGTTGCCAATGGCATTATCACCATTAGCGGAAGTCCGGTTCCGGAGCCTTCCGAATGGCTGGCAATGGGTATGGCGGCGACGTCTGTGGGCGGCCTGATGATCCGCGCACGGCGACGTAAGGGCACCCGAGAGACCCTCGCGGCTTAGTAAAGAACGGCGACCGACCGTGGTCTCGCGAGAGCGGCGCGGCCCCGGTTCGCTGCAGGAAGATGGGTGACGCATCGACAGATTATCCTCCGCTTTCCGCAGTCAGGAGCTAACTTAACGGTTGGCTCCTTATTTTTTATCGATTTTTTTGGCTATTATCGGCAGGCACTCCTCTGATCTTTATGCCTTCGCGCAAATTTATCGCATTATATTTTACGTGAGCCGTTCCTGACGGAATTACTGTGTTATATTTTATCTGTTGTATTGGATAGCGTTGACCTTGCGTCAACTCGCCAACTCCCTCGCGGAGGGATGTATGCAAACTGTTATTCGAATGGAATAACAGCTTTCTCAACAGCGGCAACTCGGAACGAGAGTAGTACTCGAGAGGATCGGGCCACCTGTCGAACAACCTGCTGCCACTGTTTAATTGTTTTTTGGCATGTAAGCCCGCCTTCCTTATGTTGGAAGCGGAGAAAGAGAGATTCTATGTTTAGTAATCGTTGTATTGCATCTCACATACTCCGTGGGCCTGCGATCGCAGCCGCGGTGAGTGCACTAACACTCGCATTTATAGCTCCGGCGGCAAATGCGGATATCATATTCTACAGCACTGCCGGTGCGATTCAGCCCGAACAGAACGTGCTGCTGCCCGCGGACCAGGTGTCCACCACCATACTCGGTTTTACGAACCAAACGAATACTGCCGTGGTGTTCACGCAACCGACAGCGGCTGAGAACTTGACGACTCCCGCGAATGGACAAGCACGAATCACCTCTTTTGATTCGCCGAATCCTTCGTACACCTCGCTGCGGACATCATTAACCGGAGGAAATACGTTCTCGCTCTTTGAAGCCAACCCAAATTTCCTAAACGGTGGCATAACGTTTACGGTTGGCGTTGTAGAGAATAACAATCAAACCTCTACGCAGAGCTTCACGTCAGGCAATGGACAAAGCTACTTTGGTGTACAGGCCATTCTTGGACAGCGGATTAGCTATATCGACATCACCGGACCAGCCAACTCCATTGTGGATGTGCGTCAGATCCGCATTGGCGGTATCCAAACATCAAACGGCACCCCTATCGTTCCGGAGCCTTCCGAATGGATGGCGATGGGCATGGCGGCGGCATCCGTGGGCGGCCTGATGGTTCGCGCACGACGGCGCAGAAGCAGCCGCGAGACCGTCGCGGCGGCGTAAGCCGCGGCGACCGACAATCGAATAGAGTTCGCTAAGAGCCGCCGGGGAAGTTTCCCGGCGGCTCTTTTCGTTTATTTACAGCAGGACATCGCTGATGGGCTGCAGACGCGCGGGGAGATCCGTTTCGTTCAGCATCTCGCGCAGGTCCACCTCGGTGCTGCGGCAGATCGTGGAGATTGGGACATCGTTACCGCCGCCATCAAAGGGATCCTCGGACGAATCCCCCACCTGCTCCATGGTGTAAAACACCCAGGCGATGAGCGCGGTGAACGGGATCACGAGCCAGGATGCCCCGCGCCCCAGCGCGCCCATTTCCTTGATCAGCCCGAACGGCAGCAGCGCCATAAATATCTTCACAAACCAGCCGCTGAAGATCGCGTACTGCCGGGGAAAGGGAAAACTCTTCAGCCGTTCGCAGCCGCCCTGATGCTCATAAAAGGCGGAGACATGGCGCATGAGATCGTTGTGCTCGAACTCGTCGATCCACCCGCGCCGCTTCAAATCGGTCAGGGTCTCTGCCTGCCGCACCAGCAGGTGCGCGGCGATATTGCTCTTGCCCGCCAGCAGTCGGCGCTCGGGACTGCAGGAAAAATGCGCCAGAACGGCGTCCGTATCGGCCTCGTCCGCGAGACCATCGCCGGAATGAACATGCTTCACCCAGTCGATATGGAGCAGGTCCTCGCGCCGCTTGCGATGAAGCGCGGGGGTCTTCCGGAGCTGGACCCGGAGCGCATTCATCCAGGCCATCTGCCGATACAAAAGCTCGGTCTGGACCGCGCGGATGCGCTCCGGCGGAACCTCGATACCGGGGTTCCCGACAACACCGATGACCTGCGCTCCGAAGCTGCGGCAGCTATTAGTGATACTGCCCCAGAGCCGTCGTCCCTCGTAAAGGCGCTCATACGACTGGCTGTTTTTGAAACCGATGTAAAAGGCGACCGCGGTGCCGATAGAGGCTATCGGCAGAAAGGGGATGGAAAGGAAGCGCCAGTGCAGCCACTCGTAGCCCACGTAAACGAAACCCGCTAATGCCGTTACCTGAATCAGGTTGCGGCCTGCCCAGAACCAGATCGTTCGCGCGTTATAGCGATTGCCCACATACATTTAGCTGCGTCCACCCCGTTTCTATAAAGTCACCAACGGCATCTGCCGACGATTTACGATTTCCGGTTTAACGATTGCAGTGTAGCACAGGATCTTCCGCCTTCTGTCGAGTTCGAGAAAGTGGCGACGCTCAGCGCAAAAAACCTCGTACCGGCTGCCTGCTGGTAACCAGCGGGAGCGATACGAGGCTTTTGCTCTTTGCTTTTGCGAATGCCGCGTTTTAGATGGAGGTGCCAGCCGGGGCCGGGGCCGGTTCAGCGCGCTGCCTGCCACCCTGTCCGCCCATCGCGGGCATCTTGAACGGTTCGCCGAGCATGGTCTTCCACTGCGCCTTCTGCGGTTCGGTCAGCAGGGCAACGATCTTGTCGGCGCTCGCCTTCTGAATCGCCTGGGTCTTGGCAGTGAGCGCGGTGCGCTCTTCCGGGGTCATATTCTGCGGGTTTCCGCCCTGTCGCGCGGCCTGCATATCATCGTTGGTCTGCTTCTGGATCGCGGCGATGCCTTTTTTCTGATCCTCGGTCAGCTTGAGCTCATCGGCAGCATCTTTGCGGGTCGCCAGCGCGAGCGGGCCCTCCTGCTGGAGTTCGATCTGCCGGAACCGTTTCAGCTGGGTGGCATCCAGGAGTGAGGCAACTGCCTTTGACTGAATCTCCTGCCGCTTCACCATCATCATCTGCATCTCTTCCGGCGTCGGGCGACCACCGCCACCCCCACCGCCGAGACCGCGCATCGCCTCCCGGACTTCCTGCTGTTTGCCGCTGACTTTGAAGACCTGCGGCGGGGTCATTTTAAGCTCGGTCTGCACCTGCGGGATGGACAGCAGCATGACGCCGCCCATCATGCGCCCGCCGCCCCGCCGACCGCCCTGACCGCCACCCTGCGCAAAAGCTGCTGTGGGGCTGACTAGGGGAACCGATACTGCCAATGCCATCACCGCCGCCACGATAATCGAACCGGGTAAACTCCGTCGTCCCATGATGGAATCCTTTCTACCGTACCTGCACGTCGCTGAACTACTCTTTGTAATCTGTAGTCCGTAGTATGTCATTACAGTACGAGAAAAGCGGGGCGGTTACCTCCTTTACGGGCGGTATCCATTCGCGGGGATTACGGGCAATCGCAAAACAGTACGCGCTGTGGCCCACTTATTGCCTGATGTCGTTCATAACTATGCCCGATTTTAATAGGAGGCGATGAAGCTTCAATGGACCCTATCAACCCGATCGACCCGATCGACCCGATAAAAAGCGCGGTCTCCTTTGTCAGCGTGCTCTGCTCCGCGGCGCTTTTACTGGTTTTGCTCGTCGGCGTTTTCTGCTTATCCGTTCCGTTTCTGATAGTGCTTCTGGTGGGCTACCTTCTGGTAGCAACCATTGTGCCACCGGCAGGCGAAGTGATCTACGGCTTTGACGACTGATTTATACATCGTGCCGAGTCGCCTACTTCAATCGCGGATAGCGCACCGAACGGTTTGCCCATTTTGCACTGACCCTGGTTCCGGGTGGCGCGGCGTTCACTAATTTTATAGCACGGGGAATATCTCCGGTGACGGTAATGGTACGACGCCCCGGCTTCTCCATTGTCACCATTGCGGCGGTGGGCAGGTTTTTCAAGACGGATACCAGTTGTTCGCGGCTCACCGTGGCCAACGAAAACGCGCGGCGGGAAACTTCTTCTTTCGTTTCTCCCGGCTGTACCCTCAAAAACGTCAGGACCGCGCCGCTTGCCAGAGTGATCCGGCTGCTGCCGGGTCCCGGCTTGCCGGTCGGCAGCAGCCGGGCAACGTCGGCTGCGGAGGGAGGGTTGAGGAGCGCTAGGACAATCGAACTGCCAGGAAACTGCCGTGAGTAATCGGCGATCCACTGCGCTGCCTGCGCAGCCGTTTTGACGTCGGCGTCCGGCAGACGGATAAAGGCGGGCCATGCGGGAGATGCTCGGGGCTTCTGTGCGCTGTCCTGCGGACTCGGGATCGCCGGAGAGGGCAAATACAAACCAACCGCCGATCCCGCGAACACCATTAGTAATAGAGACATTTTCATGCTGGATTCTCCTTGAGGACTCTCTGCAAAGGTTAGTATCGGAAAATTGCGGAAGGGTTCATTAAAGAATCGGAGCACGGCGACGCGGAATCACCAGAAGCCACCCGGCAGTTGGTCCCGCACTCACTCTACCGACTCAGGGTGAGTGAGAGAGAATCCCAGTTTCCGTGCGCGGCGGCGCTCATTCCGGCTTTGGCGCTGCCGGGACGGAAAGTCAGCGTAACCCCCTCTTTTCC